>NC_021280.1:0-374440 GCF_000400935.1 Spiroplasma chrysopicola DF-1
AAACAAAATTTGTTAATTATGTGGAAAACTAATAAAAATTAAGTAAAATAAGGGTTTAATATTTTTTAAGAAATTAAAGTTTTGTGGAAAACCTAAATTTTTAGCAAATTAAAAATAACTTTTGCGACTTTTCCACATCTTTCTTTATAATAAGAATTAGAAAAAAATGGAGTGAAAAGGCAATGAACACAAAAGAATTGTGAACAGAAGTAAAAGAAATTTTGGCACGAGATGAATCGATCCCCCCAGAAATATATAACTACTATATTAGTGATACAAACTTATATACTGTATCAGATAATAACTGTTTAATTACAACTAAATCAGAAATTGCAATTGGTGTTTTTGAAGCAGGATTAAAAGATAAAATTACCCAAATTCTAAAATCACTAACTGGGATTGAATATCATACTTCGTTTGAATTAGAACAAAATATTAATAAAAATCCAATTGTTGCAAATAATGTTGATACTTTAAATAATGCCAAAAAAACAATTTACTATGAAAATTATACTTTTGAAAACTTTGTTAGTGGAGATTCAAACCAAGAGGCTTTACAAGCAGCTTTAGCTGTTGCCCAAGATCTGGGAAATAAATGAAATCCCTTATTTATTTATGGGGATTCAGGATTAGGAAAAACCCATTTATTATATGCAATTAAGAATAAAGTTGAAGAATTATATGATGGACAATTAAAAGTAAAATACTTACGCGCTGATGAATTTGGAAAAATTGCGATGGATATTTTAAACCAAGGTCACCAAGTAATTGAAGCCTTTAAAACATCATATGATCAATATGATTGTTTAATGATTGATGATATTCAGCTATTAGCAAAGCGGAATAAAACAAATGAGATTTTCTTCTACATCTTTAATTCATATATTGAAAAAAATAAACAAATTGTTATTACTTCTGATAAATATCCCGATGATTTAGGGGGATTTGAAGCCCGAATTATTTCACGCTTTTCCTATGGTTTAAGTATTGGCCTAGATTCACCTGATTTTGAAACAGCTTTAAAAATCTTAGAGCAAAAATTAAAACAACAACGTAACTTATCATTATTTTCAGAAGAAGCATTAGAATTTATTGCCCTAAACTTTAACAGTGATGTTAGAAAGTTAGAAGGAGCAATTAAACGTCTCTTATTCTTTGCGGTAATGAATAAAAAACCCGATGAAATTATTACTTTAAAGGATGTTGAAAAGTCTTTTAAAGATGCACCCTTGCAAAATAATGAAAAAATTACTTCTAAAAAAATTAAACAAGTAATAGCTGATAACTATAATATTACTATCAAAGCAATGATGAGTAAAACAAGGGTTAGCAATGTTATGCAAGCACGTCAATTAGCAATGTATTTTTGTCGAACTTTATTAGATGACCCTTTTACAAGAATTGGGGTAGAATTTGGTGGTAAAGATCATACAACTGTCATGAATAGTGTTAAAAAAGTTGAAAACCAAATTACAACAAATAAAGAATTTAAATATTTTGTTAATTCAATTCGTAAAAAAATTGAAGGAAAATAATCACATTTTTATCCACTAGTTTTTATTGGTGAAATAGCCTTATTAATATTTATTTTTTAAAAGTTATCCACAATTTCAACAAACTAATAATAATAATTTAAATAAATAAAATTTAATATATATTAGGATATAATGATTATATATGGTTGTAAGAGAGGTATAAGTAATGATTATTAATATTAAACGTGAAAGTATTTTAGAAGAATTATTAAAAGTAAGTCGAATTATTTCACAAAAAACATTAATTCCTTCCTTATTAGGAATTTTGATTGAAGTAAAGAAAGATAAAGTAACATTTACTACATCTGATGGTGATACTTCAATTAAATCAGAAATCTTAATTGGTAATAATTTAGTAATTAAATCAATTGGTAATATTTTAATTAAAAATAAATTCATTATTGAAGTTATTCGAAAAATTGAAGATGAATTTATTACATTAGAGGCTGTAGAAGGATCATTAATTAAAATTAAAGCTCATAATTTTGATTCAGTTTTAAATACCTTAACAGCATCAGATTATCCTCATTTAGCATTTGAAACAGAAGGAAAAGAAATTACTTTTACAAGTAATTTATTAAAAGAAATTATTTCGCAAACAAGTTTTGCAATTGGGGAAAAAGAAAAACGAATTGTTTTTAATGGTCTTAATTTAAAAACCGATTTAACAAAACAAGAATTAATTATTACAGCAACTGATTCTTTCCGATTATCATCTAAAAAAATTAAGTATCACAATTCAAACGAATTTGATGTTATTATTCCTGGGAAATTTATTAATGAAATTGGTAAATTAATTAATGATAATGATGACATTATTATGAAAATCAATGAAAAATCAGTTAGTGTTTTATTAAATAATACAATTATTCAATCAAAAATTATTGAAGGAAAATATCCTGATACAACAAAAGTTATTCCAGATAATTTTAATACTTCATTAACAGTTAATAATCGTGAACTAATTAAAATTATTGAACGGGCAAGTGTTTTATCAAATGAAGCAATGACAACAATTGTGACTTTAAAAATTGGTAATCAAAAAGTTAAAATTACTTCATTTACACAAGAAATTGGAAATACTGAAGAAGAAATTCAAGATTATAAAATTGAAGGAAGTGATCAAATTATTTCCTTTAACTCAAAATATATTTTAGATGCTTTAAAAGCTTTTAAAACAAGAGAAGTAACAATTAAAATGATTGATGAAGCAAAACCATTAATTATTGTTGCCCAAGAAGATGACACATTACAACAGTTAGTGTTACCAATTCGTTCATATTAAGTTAGTGGTTTAAAACTAAAAATTTTAAAATAGTTATTCTTAAAATAACTATTTTTTTATTTTATTAGTTTGTTTTATTGAAAATAAGGAATAAAAAAAATTAAAATAAAAAAATTAAAAATAATTTATTCTTGGCATAATTTGGTACTTAAATCGTCTAATATGGTAAAATGTCTTTAGCAAGAAATGAGGATTAAAATGAAAGAAACTTATAATTCCAATTCAATTCAAGTTTTAGAAGGATTAGAAGCTGTTCGTAAACGCCCAGGGATGTATATTGGGGCGACTAATATTCGTGGTTTACATCATTTAGTCTGAGAAATTATTGATAATTCAATTGATGAAGCATTGGCAGGTTATTGTGATAAGATTGAAATTATTATTAATGATGATGAATCAATTACAGTAAAAGACAATGGTCGAGGAATTCCAACTGGTATTCATAGTAAAACAAAAGTTTCAACATTAGAAACAGTTTTTACTGTTTTACATGCTGGGGGGAAATTTGATTCAGATACATATAAAATTTCTGGGGGTTTACATGGGGTTGGAGCTAGTGTTGTTAATGCCTTAAGTAACTATTTAAAAGTTGAAGTTAATCGTGATGGTGAAAAATATTTAATGGAGTTCTACAATGGGGGTAAAATCTTATCACCAATTCAAAAAGTAGGAACAACAAATGAACAAGGGACAACTGTAACTTTTAAACCAGATCCTGAAATTTTTAAAGAAACCACAATTTTTAATTTTTCCACAATTGAAAAACGGATTAAACAATTAGCTTTTTTAAATAAAGGTTTAAATATTTCTTTGTTAGATCATCGTGATGAGGAAAATACATTTGTTGAATATAATTTTAAAAATGGGATTAAAGATTATGTTTCAGAATTAAATAAAACAATTGGGTTACCATTAAATGATATTTTTTATGTTGAAGGAACCGAAGAAAATATTATGGTTGAATTTGGTTTACAATATAATGATAGTTATACGGAAAACTTTTTTTCCTTTTGTAATAATATCAATACTCATGAAGGGGGAACCCATGAAGAGGGAACAAAACTAGCGTTAGTTCGTGAACTTAATAACTATATTAAAAATAATAAGGGTAATAAGAATAATAATGAGGAAAAATACACGTGAGATGATATTAAAGAAGGATTAACTGTTATTATTTCTGTTCGTCATCCTGAACCACAGTATGAAGGACAAACAAAAACAAAGTTAGGAAATAGTGAAGTTAAAAAAATTGTTTCTAATATTGTTGGAAAAGGTTTAGCAAGTTTTTTATTAGAAAATCCAGAAGATAGCAAAAATATTTTTGAAAAAATTGCATTATCCCTAAAAGCCCGGATTGCTGCGCAACGAGCAAAAGAGTCAACCCGACGTAAAAATGCGATGGAGAGCTTTTCATTGCCAGGAAAATTATCGGATTGTGAAACAAAAAATGCTGAAATTGCTGAATTATATATTGTTGAGGGAAACTCAGCGGGTGGTAGTGCCAAAGCGGGACGTGATCGTAAGTTTCAAGCTATTTTACCATTAAAAGGAAAAATTTTAAATGTTGAAAAAGCTAGTCAATTAAAAGTATTTGAAAATAATGAAATTAATTCTATTATTACTGCTTTAGGAGCTGGAATTAAAGAAGAATTTAATGGGAAAAAATTACGCTATCATAAAGTAATTATTATGACTGATGCTGATGTTGATGGTTCTCATATTCGTATTTTATTGTTAACATTCTTTTATCGTTATATGAAAGATTTGATTGAAAATGGTAATGTTTATATTGCCCAACCACCGTTATATAAAATCCAAAATGGTAATAATGTTAAATATGCTTACTCTGATCTTGAATTAGGAGAGTATAAGGAAGAATTAAAAGCAAAAAAAATAAATAATTTTACAATTCAACGTTATAAAGGATTAGGAGAAATGAATCCTGAACAATTATGAGAAACAACAATGGATCCAACCAACCGAGTATTGTTAAAAGTTTCAGTTAATGATGCTTTTGATGCTAATTTAATTTGTACAGAATTAATGGGTGAAAATGTTGAACCACGCAAAAAGTTTATTAAAGAAAATGCCAAATATGTTAAAAATTTAGATATTTAAAGATAAGGAGAAAAGAAAATGAATCCAGAAGATAATAACTATGATTATGATGGAAAAATAAAAGATGTTGATATTTCTGATGAAATGAAAACAGGTTTTTTAGATTATGCTATGTCAGTTATTGTTTCACGGGCAATCCCAGATGTTCGCGATGGGTTAAAACCTGTTCATCGTCGAATTATTTATGCAATGTGAGATCTAAATATGACATATGATAAGCAACATAAAAAATCAGCGCGGATTGTTGGGGAAGTAATTGGGAAATATCACCCGCATGGAGATACAGCTGTTTATGAAGCAATGGTAAGAATGGCACAAGATTTTTCATATCGTTATCCGTTAATTGATGGTCATGGAAATTTTGGATCAATGGATGGTGATGCCCCAGCGGCGATGCGTTATACAGAAGCAAGGATGAGTAAAATTGCTGGGGAATTAATTAAAGATATTGAAAAAGAAACAGTAATTTTTGCTGATAATTATGATGGTAGTGAACAAGAACCAACTTTTTTACCAGGTTATTTTCCAAACCTATTAGTGAATGGGGCAAGTGGAATTGCTGTTGGAATGGCAACTAATATTCCGCCCCATAATTTGGGGGAAGTAATTGATGGAGTTATTGCAATTACAAAAAATAAAGAAATCACAACAGCCCAATTAACAAAAATTATTCGTGGTCCAGATTTCCCAACAGGAGCTTTAATTACAACGGGAACAAGTTTATTAAAAGCATATGAGACAGGGAATGGGGCAATTACAATTCGTTCAAAAGTAAGTATTGAAGAAAATAATAATAAGAAAAAAATTATTATCTCAGAAATTCCCTATCAAGTTAATAAGGCAAAGTTAGTTGAAAAAATTGCTGATTTAATTAAAGAAAAAACAATTGTTGGAATTGCTGATTTACGGGATGAATCAAACCGTGAAGGGGTTAGAATTGTTATTGAATTAAAACGCGATGTGCAAGAGACATTTATTTTAAATAAATTATATAAAATGACCCCATTGCAGACAAATTATTCATTAAATATTTTAGCGTTGTCCAAAAATCAACCAAAAATAATGGGGATTAAACAAATTCTTAATTATTTTATTGAGCATCAAATTAATATTATTATTAAAAGAAGCCAGTATGATTTAAAAAAATGTCAGAATCGTTTACTAATTTTAGAAGGATTAAGAATTGCCTTAGATCATATTGATGAAGTGATTAGAATTATCAAACAATCACCAACAACACAAGAAGCCAATGATGGTTTGGTTAGAGCATTTAAGTTAGCTGTTGAACAAGCTAAAGCAATTTTAGAAATGCGTTTACAACGATTAACTGGATTAGAGATTAAAAAAATTATTAGTGAAATAATAGCAATCAAAACTGAGATTCTGGAGCTAGAAAAAATTATTAATAATAGTGATTATCAAATTGAAATTATGATTAAAGAATTAGAAGAAATTAAAAATAAATATGGTGATCAACGTCGAAGTCAAATTATTCAAGAAGAATTAACAGAGATTGATCCGGAAGAATTAATTAAACAAGAAAGTATTTTAATTTTATTAACAAAAGATGGTTATATTAAGCGTGTTACAGAAGATACTTTTAAAACTCAAAATCGGGGTGGTAAAGGAATTATTGGAACAGCTAATAATGTTGATGATAGTATCAATAAGATAGTTTTAGCTAATAGTATTGATTCATTATTTTTCTTTTCTAATTCGGGAAAAGTTTATAAATTACGAGCATACCAAGTTGAAAGTTATTCACGCCAAGCTCGCGGATTACCAATTATTAATTTAATTGCAATTGATAAAAAAGAGCAAATTAAAACAATTTTAACGATTAATGAAAGTATCTCCCAAGAAAGTAATTTATTTTTTGTTACAAAAAAAGGATTAATTAAGAAAACAAAACTAGCTGAATTTAGTCAAATTCGTCAATCAGGAAAAGTGGCAATTGAATTAAAAGATGGTGATGAATTAGTTGATGTTATTGTTAGTGAAGATAATTGTGATATTATTATTGCAAATGATGATGGTAAAGTAATCCGTTTTAATGAAAAAGAAATTCGTTCAATGAGTAGACAATCAATTGGAGTAAAAGGTATTATAAATGATAAAGGGGAAACAATCAGTATTTCATCTCGATTGGCCGGCGAAGAATATATTTTATCAGTAACAGAAAATGGGTTTGCTAAAAAAACTTTAATTTCTGAATATCGCGTAACTGGTCGTGGTGGTAAAGGTGTTAAGTCTATGAACTTAACATATAAAACAGGAAAATTAAATTTTGTTAACTTTGTTAGAAATGATGCGGAAATAATTATCGCAACAAAACAAGGTAATATTATTCGACTACCATTATCACAAATTCCAACATTTGGGCGAACAACATCAGGTGTCAAACTAATTAAGTTAAATAAAGATGATAAAATTGAAGTAGTTGAATTACTAAGAATCAATGATTTAAAAGGAGAATAAGTATGTTAGATCAAAAAGTAGTGGTTACTGATATTGAAGAAGTAATCAAACGATTAAATACAAGAAATAGTAGCTTTGATAATTTACGAGAAATAGTAGCTTTAAGTGAAGAGCGAAAAAGTCTAATTAATGATTTAGAAAAGTTAAAAGAAAAACGTAATATTAACTCAAAAAAAATTGGGGAACTAATTGTGCAAAAAGATTTAACACAAGCTGAGGAATTAAAACAACTTGTTAATAATGAAAAAAAAGATATTGAAGCAATTGAAACTAAATTAGAATTAATTGAAAATAGCATTTTAAAAATTATTGAAGTTGTTCCTAATCTTCCTGATCAAAGTGTTCCGGTTGGAAAAGATGAAGAAGATAATATTGAAATTCGTCGCTGAGGAGAACCAACAAGACATTTATTTGAAACAATAGAACATGACAAAATTGCGAGTCAGTTAAATATTATTGACTTTGAACGTGGAGTTAAATTATCAGGAGCACGATTTGTTGTTTATAAAGGAATGGGGGCACGGCTAGAACGAGCGCTAATGAATTTGATGTTAGACCAGCATCACAAACGAAATTATGTTGAAATTGAACCACCAATTTTAGTACAACCACAAATTATGTATGGAACAGGAAATCTGCCAAAGTTTGCTGATGATGCTTATTATATTGAAAAAGATAATCTATATTTAGTTCCAACAGCAGAAGTACCAGTAACTAATTTATATCGAGAAGAAATTTTAAAAGAAGAACAATTACCAATTTATCATTGTGCTTATACACCATGTTTTCGCCAAGAAGCTGGATCAGCTGGAAAAGATACAAAAGGAATTATTCGGTTACATCAATTTAAAAAAGTTGAATTAGTTAAATTTGTTAAACAAGAAGAATCATTCAATGAGTTAGAAAAAATGGTTCTTGATGTTGAAAATATTCTACAGTTATTAAAAATCCCATATCGAGTAATTGTCTTATGTACAGGGGACATGGGATTTTCATCAGCAAAAACATATGATATTGAATTATGAATGCCTGGTCAAAATAAATATCGCGAAGTTTCATCATGTTCAAATTGTACTGATTTCCAAGCTCGTAGAATGAAATTACGTTATCGTGATAAAGATGAAAAAATTAAATATGTTCACACATTAAATGGTTCAGGATTAGCTATTGATCGAGTAATTGCAGCAATTTTGGAAAATTTTCAAAATGAAGATGGGACTGTTAATATTCCCGAAATTTTGCAACCTTATATGCAGGGTGAAAAAGAAATTAAGTAAGAGCGTTTATTAAGCTTTTTTTATTTAATGTTTCACGTGAAACAAAAGTAAATTCAAGCAGAAATATTTGGGAAAGTGCTATTAAAAAAAGTTACTAAAAAATGTTTCACGTGAAACAAAAAAAAGAAGTGTTTTTTAACATTAAAAAGTTTGCTTTTTTAGATATTATTGATATAATAATTAATGCCATTACAATAGTTACATTTGAAACTGGTCAGGACCGGAAGGTAGCAGCCATAAGACTAAGGACTATGTGTATTGGCATTTTTTATAGCAAAAGGTGGATAAAATGAATAATAAAGAAGAGATTTTTCAAAAACTTTATAGTTTAGTAAAAAAAGCCGCAAAGAAAGATTCAGTCCCAATCGCAGCGATTATTAGCAACAAAAAGGGCGAAATTATTGGTATTGGACAAAATAAAACTAATAAAAATATTGTTACATCCCATGCAGAGATTTATGCGATTAATCAAGCTTGTAAAAAAATAAAAGCTTCAAAATTGCAAGATTGTACAATTTGGATAACAGTTGAACCGTGTATGATGTGCTTGGGGGCGATTGTAAACGCAGGGATAAAAAAAATTAATTATTATTTAGAAAATGAAAAATTTGGCTTTGTAAAATCTAACCACACCTTTGACTTATCGAAAATGGCAATACATAAAATTAATGATAATAAAGAAAAAAATGATTTAAAAAATATTATGCAAGGTTTTTTTCTTAAACTAAGATAACAATTTAGGTTTAAAAATAGTAAAATAAGACTAGATTTAATTAGCTTAATTAATTACTATTTGGGGGGAATAAAATGAATTACATATCATTATATCGAAAATATCGTCCTAATGGCTTTGATCGTGTAATAGGACAAACAGAAATTAAGGTTGCATTACAAAACGCAATTAGTAATAATTCGTTTTCACATGCCTATTTATTTTCCGGACCACGGGGAACAGGAAAAACATCAATTGCAAAAATTTTTGCCAAAAGTATTAATTGTGAAAATTTGGTAAGTGGAGTTGCTTGTAATAATTGTATTAACTGTCTTGAAATGAATCAAGGTTTTGCTGTTGATGTTTTAGAAATTGATGCCGCTTCAAATAACGGGGTTGATGAAATTAGAGAAATTCGGAATAACGTTCAGTTATCACCAACAAAAGCAAAATATAAAGTTTATATTATTGATGAAATTCATATGCTAACTAATTCCGCTTTTAATGCGTTATTAAAAACATTAGAAGAGCCACCAAAACATGTTATTTTTATTTTAGCAACAACAGAAAGTCATAAAATTCCAGCAACAATTATTTCCCGTTGTCAGCAGTATAATTTTCGAAAAATATCAAAAAGCGAATTAGAACAAAATTTAATTAATATTTTAAACCATGAGCAAATTAAATTTGAAGAATTAGCAATTAAAGAAATTGCTTTATTATCAGATGGTAGTGCCAGGGACTCATTGAGTATTTTAGAACAAGTTGTAATGTTTTCAAATCGCAATGTTACATTAGAGGCAGTTAATACTATTTTTGCAACAGTTTCAAAACAAAATAAATTAGCGATTTTAAAAAATATTTTTGAAAATAATGCTAATGAAGTTTTAGAAACTAGTAAGAAACTTTATTTTGCTGGAACAGATTTTGAACTATTAGCAATTTCCTTGCTAGATATTTTAAAAGAAATTTTTGAGTTTAAACAAACAAATAATCTTAATTTTTTAACAATCTTATCAAAAACCGAAGCTGAAATTTTTGCGAATAAACTAACTTCTAAAGAGCTAGTAAGTTTAATTGATCTGTTAACAGATAATTTAAATAAAATGAAATTAGCAAAATCGCAAGAGTTATATTTTGAATTAATCTTACTAAAAGCTTTATCATTTTTTGAAGATAATAAGAAAGATTTAACAGATTTAGTACTTTCAAATGGAATTAAAGATTTTAAAATGGTGCAACCAGAAATTAAAGAACAAAATATTTATCCAGAAAGTAATAAAAATATAAAAATATATTCTAAAAATAATATTAAACATAACCAAGAACCAGTTGATAATAATCTTTTTACAGCAGAACAGCAACAAGCAGAAATCAAAGACAATGTTGAAATTGAACAAGAGGATATTCCAATGGAAGGATTATTTGAAAATAGTTTTATAGCTCCTGCTGATCCTGACCAGTTTTTTACTAATGAAGAAAATGTTGAAACAGGAATCCCAGCTAGTGAAAAAGTAATAATTAAAAATGAAGAATTGAATGAAACAAATAGTGGATTTGAAAATAATATTGCTGGGATAACAAATCTTGATAAGTACCGTGATGATATTAAGAAACGAATTAATATTTATAATTTCACTGATATTAATTATTCGGTTAATCAAATTTTAAATATTTTAGTAGCTGCCAATAAAGAAAACCGCGAAAAATTTGAAACTTTTTTTAATGAATTAATTAAAACAAAAGATAAAAAAATTAACTTTGAGAAATTAATTAGTTTCTATGGTGTTAAATATACTGCGGCATCTGACCAAGGACTAATTATTGTTACAAGCACAAAACCAGAAGCAAATTGAATTAGTCATGAAATGAGTGACTGAGAATTTAGAAATAAATTATTTGAATACTTTGATTCTGATTTTGTTATTATTGCTTTAAGCGAAAATGAATGATCAAACATTAAAGGTGATTATTTAAAATTACGACAAGTAAATAAATTACCAACAGTAACACTAGTTGATGTTGAAGAGTTTTATCAAAACTTATTAATTAAGCAAATTGATGACTATGAAAGTCACAAAGAAGCAATTGAAACAGGAAAACAAATTTTTGATAATATTAAAATTATCGATTAAAATTTAGGGTGAAAAAATGAACTATGAAGAATTAATTCAAAAATTAAAGAATTATTTAGGAATTGGTAAAAAGAATGCGGAAAAAGTTTTTAATAAGTTAGTTGTTAATCAAAAACAAAATTTTGAATTACAAAATATTTTGCAAGAAATAGCAACAAATTATTATCAATGCCCAATTTGTTTTTCGTTAGCTGAGAAAGGCAATTGCTTATTTTGTCATAATCCTAATCGCGATCAAAGTAAACTATGTATTGTGACAAATCTTTCTGATATTTTAACTTTTGAAAAAGCAAAAATCTTTAATGGTGTATACCATGTTTTAAATTATGAAATTAATATTAAAAATGGTATTACACCAGAGAAAATAACTTTTTCTGCTCTAGAAAAAAGAATGAATGATAAAATAATTAAAGAAGTCATTATTGCAGTAAGCGCGACTTTTGAGGGAGAAATAACTGCCCAGTATTTGAAAAAAATCTTAGGGTACAATGATGTTAAAATTTCACGTTTAGCACGAGGAATCCCAATTGGAGGTTCATTAGACTATGTTGATGAGATTACATTAAAGCAAGCTTTAGAAGGACGAAAAGAAATTTAAGGAGTGGAAATATGCTATTTATAACTTTAGAAGGAATTGATGGGTCAGGAAAAACAACAATTGCCAAATTATTACGTGAAAAATTACGATCAGAAGGCTATAATGTTGTGTTAACTCGTGAACCAGGGGGAGATGAGATTGCTGAACAAATTCGTGAAATTATTTTAAGTAAGAAAAATGAAAAAATGGATCCATGAACAGAAGCCCTATTATATATTGCGGCTCGCTGTCAACATGTTTCTCAAGATATTTTACCAGCGTTAAAAGAAGGGGCAATTGTTATTTGCGACCGATTTATGGATTCAACTTCAGCTTATCAAGGTTATGCAAGAGGATTAGGAATTAGAACATTAGATGAAATTCAATCAATGGTATTAGGAACAACAAAACCAGATTTAACACTTTTCTTTGATATTGAACCAAAAGTCGCATTGAATCGAATGCAAGAACGTTCAGAGGATGAAATGAATCGCTTAGATTTAGAAAAAAGTACATTTCATGAAAAAGTATATGAAGGGTATCAAGTTTTAATCAGTGAGCATTCAGAACGAATTAAAGTGATTGATGCTGATAAATCAATTAACGAAGTGTTAGAACAAGTATATTATTATGTCTATAATGCAATTGATAAAATTAAGGCGCAAAAAAATGGATAGCTTGTTTACCGACCAAGATTTTAAAAAAATTGCTTTTTTAAAAGAACAAGTTAAAAATAATTCTTTTCCTAATCAGCTGTTAATTATTAATAATGATAGTGATAAATTAAATCAGTTTGCCAATTTGCTGGCACGCTTTTTAGTATGTCAAAATAATCTTGAGCTTAATTGTTCATGTAATAATTGTCAAAGAATTAATAATAATACTTTCTATGATTTGAAAGTTTGTGGTGATTATCTAAGCGCAATTAAAAAAGAAGAAATTCAAGAAATTATTGCTAGTTTTCAATATTCTGCTTTAGAAGCAAATGGGAAAAAGATTTATCTTATTCGCGGAGCCGAATTAATGACCCCTGAAGCTGCTAATTCTCTGCTAAAGTTTTTAGAAGAACCATCAGAAACAACGTATGCAATTTTATTAACAAAAAATAAAAATAAAGTGTTGGATACAATTAAATCGCGTTGTTTAAATTTACTATTGAATAATGTTATTGTAAATCAAGTAATTGAAGATTTTAAAAAAGAATTTGTTATTAACTTTTTTAGTAGTTTAGAAAACAATAAAGAAAATATTTTTATTTTAATTAGGGAATTATTTGGATATAGTAATCTTGATAATCAAGAAATTCTCTTTTTGATTGGTAATGTTATTAAAAATAGCGCATGGCAAGAATATAATATTGGTAGTCAAAAATTGATTACAACGCTAGAAACTAAAAAAAATAAATTAATTGAAATTTGTTTTGCGATGGGTAATTTATTAACTGATAACTTAAATAAAGAATTAGTGTTAGAAAAAGCGATGATTGATTTTTATAATGAGGTGGTTTAATGAAGATGTTAAATGATTTATTAAATTATGAAAACTTAAAAATATATCAGCGTAAAGACATGTTTAATTTTTCAATTGACACAGTTTTGTTGGCTCGTTTCGCAACAATTAATAATAAGGTCAAAAATATTTTAGATATTGGGACAAATAATGCTGCGATCCCCCTAATCTTATCAACCCAAACATTAGCTCATATTACTGGGGTAGAAATTCAAAAGGATGCGATAATGTTGGCACAAGAAAATGTAATTTTAAATAATAGAGCAGAACAAATTGCAATTGTTCATGCTGATATTAAAGAATATATTAAAGCTGGTACAGATAATAAATTTGATTTAATTATTTGTAACCCCCCATTTTTTAAAGTTGGCGATTATAAGTTAAATGAAAAAAGCACGTTATTAATTCCTGCTCGCCATGAAACACATTTAACATTGTCAGATTTAATTGCTAGTTTACCAAAAATTATTAAAAATAAAGGGTATTTTGCGATGGTTCATCGTGTTAATCGCTTAGCCGAAATTTTTACTTTACTAACTAAGCACAGTTTTGCTGTTAAACGTTTACAATTTATTTATCCCTTTCATAACAGTGAGGCTGCTAATGTTTTAATTGAAGCCACTTTTCAAGGGGCACCAGGGTTAAAAGTTGAAGAACCAATTATTGTTCATGATCAAAATGGGGAATATAGTTTACAGGTTCAAAAATGATTTTCAAAATAGGAGAAATAAGATGATGCGTTATGATCTGTTAAAACCTGATAGAAAATATATTATTGCTGTCTCAGGAGGACCAGATAGTATTTTTCTGTTAGATAATATCTACAATAATAGTGATCTAAATATCAATAATTTCATTGTTTGTTTTGTTAATTATCAAAAGCGCGAAGATAGCTATTATGATCAACAAATTGTTGAACAGTATTGTCAGACACGAAAAATTAAACTGCTTGTTAAAACTGTAACACCAGCAGATTATTTACAGTATCAAAAATTATCGCATAATTTTCAAGCAATTGCTCGTTATTTACGCTATGATTTTTTCCTTGAAGTAGCAAAACAATATGATTGCTTAGCTGTTTTAATTGCGCATAATTTAACTGATAATATTGAAACATTCTTATTACAAAAACAGCGCAATGGGATGGTTGAATATTATGGATTAAGTGTGGAAAGTACTTATTTTTCAAAAGTATTACAAGACCAATTAACAATTAAAAGAATTATGTTAGATGTTTCGCGCCAGTTTATTTTAGAATACTTGAGTAATAATAAAATAAATTATGCTATTGATTCAACTAATATTTTACCGATTTATCATCGTAATATTATTCGCCAAGAAATTCAAGATTTAAATATAATGGATTTATTGACCGAAATGCAAACCTATAATACTATAAATGATCAATTAAAAGATTTAACAACAAGCTATTTTTTAGCGAACAAGGGCACTATTAATATTAAGACATGACAAGCAATTAGCGACCCCAACTTAAAACAAATGATTTTATTTAATTATTTTAAAAAATTAGGATTAGCATCCTTAATTACGAATAAAAAGCGAAAGTTTTTAATTGAATTAAGAGAAGAATTAGAAAGTAAAAAACCAAATATTATAGTAGCCATTAATAAAGAATATTATTTTGTAAAGAGTTATCAAGTAGTAAAAGTTATTAAGCAAACAGAATTAGAAGTTGTTTCAACTGTAATTAATAATAATGCAACAAAAGCGTTCTGAAAAAATTATCAAATTGATAAGGGAACCTGTCAAAAGTATAGTTTTAAAATTAACCCTAATCAATACCCATTATTAATAACTAATGATATCGAAAAATTACGAACAATTATTATCAAAAATAAAAAATTAAACCGCTGATTTATTGATGAAAAAATTGATCTTTTTAGCCGCTATGACTATTATGTTTTAGATCAAAAAAATAATTTAATTTATGCTAACCCAAAAGTTTGGCAAAAAGTAAAAGAATTTATTAATAATAGTGATTTAGAAAAAGACAAAAAAATATATTTTATGATAAAATAAAAAAGAAGTTTAGTAGCCGTTATTTTAAGTGTTTTAAAATAGCGTGTTTAATTTACCAATAAATGGTAGTGGAAGGGGAATATATGAATAAAAAGAGAATGTGGTTTTCAATTATTAGTACAATAATTTTTATTGGATTACTTGTATTAATGCTTGTTCTTTGGTCAAAATCAGATAAAACTCGCATTAGTGAAAGCGAATTAGCAGCAGTTGTAACTGGGACTAAAGAGGGAGACAATGACAGAGTCATTAAATATAATGACAAAGAAGTTAAAAAAATGTCAGTAGTGGCCAAAACTGGAAGAAATAGTGTCCAAATTGATGGTGAAATGATTTTAGAGGGAAACCAACGAGTTAAATATACTTCAGAATGAAGTTTAACTGGTTTTAACAGTTTTACTTACTATACTGATGACTCAGGCCAACCATTAAACCGTTGAGTTGTTAACCTAGGTAATAGATTAGAAGGGGGCTTTAATTCAATTGACCGTGATTTTGTGCCGTTCTGACAACAAGCATTAGTTCAAACCCTACCATGAGTATTAATAATTGGAGTAACAATTTGATTTATGATGAAAATGACGAAAATGTCAGGGGGAATGGCTGGTGGAAGTCCATTTTCAATGGGGAAAAATAAAGCTCGTCAAATTCAATCAACTGTAAGATTCTCAGATGTTGCTGGAATTAACGAAGAAAAAGAAGAACTTGTTGAAATTGTTGATTACTTAAAAAATCCACAAAAATATTCAGCAATGGGAGCACGTGCACCTAAAGGAGTTCTAATGGAAGGGCCTCCAGGAACAGGGAAAACATTATTAGCAAAAGCTGTTGCCGGAGAAGCTGGTGTACCTTTCTTTTCAATTTCTGGTTCAGAATTTGAAGAAATGTTTGTTGGGGTTGGAGCCTCAAGAATTCGTGAGATGTTTAGTGCGGCGAAAAAATCAGCACCTTGTATTATCTTTATTGATGAAATTGATGCTGTTGGACGTAAAAGAACAGTTTCACTAGGAAGTGGGGCAAATGAACAAACCCTAAACCAGTTACTAGTTGAAATGGATGGATTTGGAACAAATACCGGAGTTATTGTGATGGCAGCAACTAACCGAGTAGATGTTTTAGACCCAGCGTTATTACGACCAGGACGTTTTGACCGTCAAATTCAAATCTCATTACCTGATATTAATGAACGTGAAGCTATTTTAAAATTACATGCCCGAAATAAAGCAATCTCAGTGGAAATTGATTTCCGTCGAATTGCCCAAAGAACACCAGGGTTTTCAGGAGCACAATTAGAAAATGTTTTAAATGAAGCGGCAATTCTTTGTGTTCGAAAAGGTCTTAAAATTATTTCAGTTGAAATTATTGATGAAGCAATTGATCGAGTAGTTGGAGGACCAGCAAAAGAATCACGTAAATATTCAGTAATGGATAAACAAATTGTTTCTTACCATGAAGCTGGTCATGCCTTAATTGGTGTTAAATTAGAAGCAGCAAGTATGGTGCAAAAAGTAACAATTATTCCACGGGGACAAGCTGGGGGATATACAATTATGACACCAAAAGAAGAAACAATGTTCCATAGTAAAGAAAACCTATATGCAACAATTACTGGTTATTTAGGAGGACGTGCAGCAGAAGAATTAATGTTTGGAAAAACAAAAATTACAACTGGAGCACATGATGACTTAGAAAAAGCAACAAACATTGCTCGTCATATGGTAACTGAATATGGGATGAGTCCATTAGGTTTAGTACAATTTGAATCACCAAAAGATGAATATAATGGTGGTGTTAAACGTTATTCAGAAGATATTGCAGCTAAAATTGATAGTGAAGTTCGCAAAATCTTAGATGATTGTTATGTAACAGCCAAAGCAATTATTTCAGAAAACAAAGAATTATTAGATTTAATTGCTGAAAGTTTACGCGTCTTAGAAACAATTACTGCTGAACAAATTGAGTATATTAATAATAATCATCAATTGCCAAAAGAAGTATTAGAAGAAAAACAACGTAATGAACGCAATCGTGAAAAAGAAGCAAATGGGGAAATTTTAGAGATTAAACCCAAAGAACGTAAAAAAGCTGATGATTCAAAAAAGGCAGATAAAAAAGATGGTGAAAAAGAAACACCAAAAGATAAAAAGGAATAATTAATTCCTTTTTATTTTTAATTAACTCCTTTTAAAGGGGTTTTTTTGTTTTTTTCTGTGATTAGGTAAAATCTATAATATAATTGAAGAGGTAAGAAAGTGAGAAGTTTAAAATGGACAGAATTGTTAAAGGTCTAAGTAATGACCATAATATAAAAATTACCATTACTGATGCAACAAATTTGTTAAATGAAATTATTAAATTACATGAAACAAATCCGTTAGCAACAATTGCCTTAGCGCGAACAACAATGGCAACAATTTTAATTGGTAGTGACATGAAAGAAGAAAGCGATAAAATTACTTCGATTCTAAACGGAAAGGGTCCAATTGGGACAATTATGGCTGAATATACTGGGCATAAAGTTAGAGCTTTTTGTGCTAATCCCCAATTTAGTTTAGAAGATATTGATCGTGACCATGATGTAATTTCCCAAGTAGTTGGAACAAAGGGTTATTTACAAGTTATTAAAGATTTGGGGATGAAAGAACCATTTACAGGAAAAATTAAATTAATTTCAGGAGAAATTAATTTAGATTTTACCTATTACTTAGTGCAAAGTGAACAAATTAAATCATTAATTGCTTGCTCAGTTAAATTAAATAAAGATAACACAATTGAAAAAGCAGTTGGTTTATATGCTCAATTATTGCCTGAACACCAAGAAGAAGATATTGACTATTTAGAAGGAAAAGTTGAAAATTTAGGAAGTATTACCGAAAAACTAATTGAATCTGATGATTTAAAAAACATTTTTCATTTAATTGATCCAGAATGTAAAATTTATGAACCAGAAGAAATTAAGTTTAGTTGTAGTTGTTCATTTGAAAAAGCTTTAGAATCAGTCAAATTATTAGGAGAAGAACAAATTAATGAGGTGCTAGAAAATAATAGCGAAGTTGAGATTGTTTGTGATTTTTGTCGAACAAAATACTTAATTAGTAGTGATGATATTAAAAAACTAATGGTATCATAATCTTAAAAATTTTATTAATTATTAAAAAAACAATAAATTACTATTGTTTTTTTATTGCCATTTTTTGTACTTTTCTTTTTTAATGTTATAATAAAAGGACAAACTGTAAAAAATAGGAGTGAATTTAGTGAAAATAAATTTTAAAAAATTTAATATTAGTTTTACTACTACTTTTGTTGTTTTCTTTTTTTGTTATGTCAGTTTTAATTACTTAGCTTTAATAATGCCAAGTACAGCTTTTCAAATTTTTTCATTTATTTTTAAATTCTTGTATTTAATTATTACTGATATTGTTTTATTATTTTTCCTATTTTTTTGATCAGATATTTTAAGAAAATTTAAAAAGCATACAAATAAAAAATATTTATTTGAAATTATTAGAACAAATTGACTAATTATTATGATTGGATTTTTTAATCTAGTAATTTTTGTCCAAATTAATTTTATTATTAATTTAAATGCTGTAGTTAAAACAATGCTATTATTTGTTCATTTTGAAGAATATTTGGGCTTGTTAATAATTTATTATGTTTTTTACCTAATATTAACATTAATTTTTATTACAAATTTAATTATTGTTAAAGCATATAATAAATTTTTAAACGCTTTATTTTTCATAGCCAATGATAATTTTGTTACTGCGGTAAAATTAATTTTTGAAACAGATGAAACTTTAAAAATTACTGAAGTTGAAATTAAATGATATCAACTATTTGGTAATAAAAGAATTAATTTTATTAAGCAATCAATATTGATTGATAAGTTGCGTCAAAGTGAAAAAATAGTTCAATTTAAAAAGGAGACTTGCCCACCATTACTTATTAATTAGTAATAGTTTTTAATATCAAGGAGGGAAAAAAGATGCGCGGATTTAAGCTTTTATTTAAAAATAATTTTAGGAATACAACAAAAAATAAAATTCAGTTTTTTGGTTTAATTGTTTTGGTCTTTTTAACAAGTTTAATTTTTACAATTGTTGAAGTTTCAAAACAACGGGTTGATCTAGTTTATAATAATTTTATTTCAGAAAAAATGAGTAACCAACATGATTTTATTGTTGATTTTTCTGAGACATCATACATTCAAGGGGAAAATGATCCATTTTTAGAAATTACTGATTTAGAAAAACGCCAAAATGCAATTGTTGATTACTTGGCGAAAAGTGAAGAGATTAAGAAAATGGGGTTAGATTTTAAATATAATCGAGTTGAAGCTCGAACATTTAATTTAAAAGATAACAAAGTTATTAAAGCAGTAACATTAAATCCACAACAAGCAGTTGATAAATTTGTTGTGGCAAATGGAATGCCATTAGATGTATATGCCAAATATTTGGAATCAATTCGGGGAGAAACAAATCACTGAACATATTTGACACCCCAATTTGCTAAAAATAATAATATTAAAATTAATGACATTATTCGTTTGCAAGCAGATATTTATGGAACAACAATTAAAGTTGCCGATAGTGAAATAACACCAGTTGATTTATCAGAATTTGCTGGGAAAGATATTAATGATTGATTACCAAATAGTAATTATTCATCAACAACATGATTTCGTGTTGTTGGGTTTGGCCAATCAGCTGATTTCATTACTCCAATTATTGATTCAACTCATCCTTTTCCAAATATGAAAGATGAAGGGATTGCTTATGTTAATCCAAAATTATTTGGACTAACAAAAGAAAAAATTGATGTTGATGGTAAAACATATGACGTTGATAAATTTGACTTAACAAACCAAGTTTTAGCGGCTGAAAGTAATTTTGACCGGGAAATCTATTACGCAGGAAAATTTAATGCTAATGTTTCAATGGCGGATAGAGAAAATTTATCAAGAAAACTAAATAAGTATTTAAATACGCAAGCAAGTCAAGAAATTGCTCTTAAATCGCATTATGAAAAAACATTATTATCAGATGAACCAGTTTTAACTTTTAAAACTGATACAACATATAAATTTGCTAATCGAACAGTTTACTTTACAACTGCCTTAAATGGCTTTATTACAGGTTCATATATTTTAATTGCCTTGATTTTAATTATTTCATTCTTTGTTTTAATTTTAGTTTTACGTCGCCAAATTGAAACAACAGGACCACAAAACGGTTTATTAAGAGCGTTAGGATATCGTCGACGATATATTATTTGAAGTTATTTATCATATCCATTAATGATTGCCCTAGCGGGAGGAGCCTTGGGTTATTTACTTGGAATTTCAGCGCAATTCTTTGTTAAATTGATTTTTGGCTCATACTTTAACTTACCATATACTGGTTTTGCTTTTGCCCCATGAGCATTAGTAACCTCAGTTGTTATTATTTTTACAATGTTATTATTAGTAACAATCATTAGTGCAACATTAATGGTGGTCAAAAAAACACCATTAGAATTAATTAAGAAAGAAGATTCTTTCTCAGCAGGAAGAATCAAACGAGCAGTTAAGAAAATGTTTTCATTCCGTAATACTTTTGATAGTAGATTCCAAGCTGTGCAATTATCAAATTCTCTTGGAAAAATGGCGGGAGTTTCTTTAACAATGATTATTAGTACCGCAATGATTACTGGTTCATTAATGATTCCAATTATGTTAACAAATAATATTGATTATTCGTATGCTGGAAATAACTACAATACGTTAGTTGAATACAATAGCCCAGTTTATAATTTACCAACAACTTTTATGAAAACATATGATCCAAGTCAGCAACCATGACGAACAGCAGATAGTGCTTTAGAAAAAACAAACATGACAAAAAATGGTGATCAGTATTTAATTGATTTTGAAAATGGGACAATAAACTCGGAAAACTATGCACCAACATATGATGCTAGTGAAATGCGTTCATTGACATATCGTAATATTTCAAAAGAATTCTTAAAAAGTAATAAGTTAAGTGTTTTAGGAACAGATAATGAAACAATTTCTAATGCAATTTGTCGTAGTACATGAAAAGATTATGGTGACTATGGACTTCAATCTTTAAGTAAAAAAACAATTTTAAACTTTTTAGAATCACCAACACAAGCGTTAAAATATGTTCGTGAATTAGAACAGTACCGTTTATTCTATTGAAAATATCGTAATACAGTTGCCTTAGATATTCAACGTGAACCATATTTTGAAGATAATCGAATTTCGTTAGATAGTAGTAATTCAATTTTGAACAATAACATTTTTACAAAAGATGATTTTGCCCGCGAATTCAATCAAAATATTAGTGTTATTAATTTACAAGATAATCATTTACGACCAGCTGATGAAAGACCATTGTCGGAATCATTTTTAATTCCGTTACAGTCAGGGAATGCTGATAACTTTATTAATGAAGTTAAAAAACCAATGTTCTATTTATTTGACTGAATTTACTCATATTTTGTAAATAATGTTAACCAATGTTTTACGCAAGGAGTTTATACAAAAGCCCCCCAAACAATTCAAGCCAAAATTAAAACAGCTTTTAATGATCCAACTAAAAACTTTAATTTAAGTTTTGGAGTTGTTCCTTTCAACCCATTAACAGATGATAGAGGAACAATGTTAGAAGCAACAACAAATAATACTAAATTTAAAATTTATGGAATTGATGAAAGCTTTAAAAACCAAAACTTAATTAATAGTAATAATAAGGGTAATTTAAATGACTTATTATTTAATAGTGGTAATGATGGAATCGTGATTAACCAAACACTATCACGAACACTGGGATTAAAAGCAGGTGATACAATTGATTTTGCTGTTATTGCAAAATTATTAACAAAAAATGATGATAAAGGATACCAAGTAGATAAAATTTTAAATAGTTGAGATGCTAGTGCTGTTACTGGAAATTATGATGATGGTAGTGGTAAAGCTGCTGGAACAATTGGGAAGATGTTATTTAATGAAGAAAACAAATATAAAAATAGTTATATTGGTGATGGACAAGAAAATGATGAAGTATTAAAAAGTACTTTAGATTTAAATGATCCAACTTCAACAACTCCAACAGTTTTAAATCAAAAAGTAGTTAGCGGTGATTTATTACTAAAAAGTAACACGATTAATCAAAGTTTTAAAGTTGTCGGAGTAACAAATCAATATGGAGCAGCTAAAGCTTGAATTAACAATACAAGAGCGGAAGAATTATTAGGATTTGACCAAACAAGAAATTATTTGTTACGTTTATTTATGAATGAATGATCTAATTCAATTTTAAATTCAGCAGTATTTAATTTAAGTGGTTCATATAAAACAGCTTTAGAAAAATTAAAAGAATTTATTGATAGTAATAGCAATCAAATAACACCAGTTAGTGAATTATGAAACAAGTTTGTTTCAACATTTGACAATGCTGATTTAGCAGTTGATTGAATTAAAGTATTTAATAATGAATATCCAATTTTCAATTATAAAACATCAAACAGTAAAACTGTTGATGATGTTGAGTATGGTTTATCAACTATTCAATCATTTGGTGACTATAGTTTTTATGGGTTAAATGGTGGTTCTCGTCAACAAAGTGGCAATGATGATGTTATTACTTATCCTTCATATGCCAATAATGCATTTGATAATTTATTACCAATCGCTGAAGCCAAAAAAATCTTAGCTGATATTATTCTGGCTGTTAATAGTATATTAATCTTCATTATAGTTATTTCATTTATTTTAAGTTTTATGATTATTATTCTAACAAGTAATATTATTATTGCTGAGAATCGAACAATTATTGCAACAATGAAAGTCTTAGGATATAAAAATAGTTATATTACTAAGTTAGTAATTGGAATGTATATTCCAGTCATTATTATAATGACAATTGCTGGGTTTGGTTTTGGATGATTAGGATTAGTAATTGGTAATAGTATTTTAACAAGTATAGGGTTAGCGTTACCATTAATTCTGAACTTTTGAATTCCCCTTGTTGCAATTGGTAGTGGTTTAGGATTGTACTTATTAGCTTACTTAATTAGTTGATTTAGTATGAATAAAATTAAACCATTAATTGCAATTATGGAAGATAATTAGGAGGGCTAAAGAAATGAAAAAAATTTTAACAATACTAGGAGCAGTTAGTTTGACAACGATGTCAGTAACATCAACGGTCGCTTGCCAAAGTAATGGGGGGAATTGAGATGATATCCCCTTAAAACCACCATTAGTTCCATTTGAGGTTAAGGGCTTTGCCGGATTAGATTTTTCGCATGTAAATGCCCAAAATAAAGAACAAACGTTATGAAATTTAATCTTTAAAGAAATAAAAGGAATTTTTGACAGATCACAATGAAATTTTGATGATTTACAACAAGAAGTAATTCGTAATGATGTTGATATTACTAACACTAAAATTGATTTTTATCGGAATGGAACATATAGTGTTAAATTATTTGTTGATGAAGATAATGTTATTACAATTGCTAAACAAGTAACAACTTCAAACCATATTGCTGATAAAATACGAACAACTGATTTAAAAAATATCCATGATACACGCCCAAAAACAATCTTGATTGCAACAATTTTTAAAAACACAGACATTATTATGGAACTTGACAAGTTTGGGGAGTTCTTCTTAGGGGAACAAACCCCTGAAGGATGAAATCGCCAAATTTATGAAGATGATGATGTTGTTAAAGGTAAAATTTTAATTAATAAAACAAACCAGACAATAACAATTGATACACAAAAAAGTGAATGAAATGAAGATGTTGACAAACCTGAAAAACAATACTATGGGACAGTCATATTAACATATGATTTGAAACCAATTAACGAACCGTCTGAACCGAATATTTTAAAAACAGAACAGGATGATTTAGGTGACGTCCCAAAACCAACAATGCTACAAGTATTTATGAAATTTATTACAAAAAATTTACCATTAATTAATAATTTAGAATATTTATCAGAATTTTTAAATGATGTTTATTTAATAATTACGCCAACAGAGGATGAAAAAAAATATAAAGCTGAATTTACTGCTTTTAAAGAGTCACGTAAAAAGTCACGTTTTTTTCTGGGAAGCGTTGTAGTAACCTTTAAAAGTAATTAAAAAGAAAAGACAACATTTTTAATAAAATTTTGTTATGATATTATTGTTAAGTAAAAAAGATGAATATAGGTAATAGGAGGATGAAAAAATGAACGAAAAGGAAAAAATAGAACAAGAAGTTGGAAAAAAAGTTAAAGTAAAGCAAACGCCAGTTAAAAAAGAAAAAAAAGAAAAAATTGATTATACAGTTGTTAAGGAATTTAAAAAGAATTTAAAAGAGCAAAAACAACAAACCAAGCAATACTCAAAAAAAATATTAAAAGGAGAGATTGTTTCGACAACAGGAGCAACCCCAAATACCGATAAATATGTAATTGAATTAGTTAATGTTAAAAAAGCTTATATTACAGGGGAAGTTGAAACACCAGTTTTAAAAGGAATTGATTTAAGTTTAGAAAAAGGAGACTTTATTGTTATTTTAGGGCCTTCAGGGTCAGGGAAGACAACATTGTTGAATGTTATTTCAGGATTAGATAAAGTTAATAGTGGTGATGTTTTTGTCTTAGGCTACAATTTATCCTTGTTAAAAGATGTTGATTTAACAAAATTCCGAAGAGATCATGTTGGGTTTATTTTCCAACAATATAATCTTTTAACTAATTTAACAGCAAAAGAAAATGCCGAAGTTGGGGAAAACTTAAGTAAATCAAAAGAAAAAGATTTAACAATTCAGGACATTTTTAAAACAATTGGAATGGAAGAACAAATGAATAAATATCCTCACCAAATGTCAGGGGGTCAACAACAACGGGTTTCAATTGCTCGTGCCTTAGCTAAAAACCCAGATATTTTATTCGGTGATGAACCAACAGGGGCCCTAGATGAAGAGATGGGTCGTAAAGTGTTGGAAATTTTAGTAGATGTTAATAAAAAATATAAAACAACTGTTATAATTGTTACTCATAATCCAAATATTGCTGATATTGCTAATACTGTTATTCATGTTAGAAATGGTTTAATTGATCAAATTAAAAGAAATGATAAACCAAAAAGACCAAGCGATATTGATTGATCATAAAAGCGCTTTGTTATAAAGCGTTTTTCTTTCTAAAAATAGTAAAAAAATAGTGAGTAGGAGGCTATGATGTCGAAAGTTTTTAAAAGTTATTTAAGGACTTACTTAAAACAATGGATTGAATCATTGGGATTAGTACTTTTTATTACTGTTCTTTCGTTAGTAGTTATTGGAATGATTGCTTCTCCAATGCAGTTATCAACGAAAAGTAATAAAATTTTAAACCAATCCAATCTATGGAATTATAGTTTAGTCAGTGCAGCTAATAAATTTGATGATGAATTTACTTATGATTATTTTGTTGATAATTCAGATCAATATTATTTAAATCCAATTTTAGAAAATACTGATCAAAAAGGCATTTTAACGGATGAGGGATATCAAGCCTTATTAAAAAAAGATAAAGATCCAACAATAATTGAAAACAAATTAGCGTGAGGGAAAGATTTAAAAGAAGTTTTAAATTTATATTTTAACAATAAAAATAGTAGTACAAATATTTTTAATGGTACTAAAAATTTAACAGCGAGTGAAATGTTGAATTCAGAATATCAAAGGATTATTGCTAATTATTATAATGATGCTAGTTTTTATGTTAATAAAAATATTTTAGACCTACAAAAAGATAAATTTGCTTTTGCGGTTGATTTAGAATTTTATTATGAAGGATACCAAAAACAAGGGGACTTAACACCAAGTGCTTATTATTATCTTACTAGTAAAACTGAACATATTAATTCACAATCAAAAAGTTGAATTAATAATTTAGTGATGGTTGAGGGAACTAATAAGCTAGATGCTAATTCGTTAGTTATTACCGATAAATTTGCTCGTGATAATGCAATTAATATTGATCAAAAATTAGACTTTTATGCCTTAGGAACATTGCTACCAGAATTAAAAACAGCAACAATTTCAGGATTTGGAAGTAAGGCTGATACATTATCACAATCTTCATATTTCTCTTTTACAGGAGATCCAAAAAAATATGGGGCAATTTTTGTTAATGACAGCATTTTAGAAGATTTATACAATAAAGTTTGATTAGGGAATAAACCACAAAATTTTGTTTTTGGTTTAAATCAAAAGGTGAAATTTTTAAACAATAGTTCTTATGTTGATTTTAGAAACATCTTTAGTAAAAAAACTGATAGTGATTTTAGTATTTACAAAAAGAATCAAAATGTTTTAACACCATTTAGTTCAATTAAATCAATTTCAACATTGAACTCAATGAACATTACAGTAACAGTTTATATTATTTTAGGGGCCGGGTTATCATTGCTAGCTTTTATCTTTATTAGCTTTGTTATGAAAAAAGAAATGAATAAAACTCGCCGCCAAATCGGAATTTTTAAAGCATTAGGATACCGAACAAGTGAATTATCATGAATTTTTACTGTTAAAACACTAATTACGATTTTGTTAGGAATTTTATTAGGTTATCTATGTTCAATTCCGTTACAAATTTATATGTATGGTCAATTTCAAGGAATGGTTACTTTTAGTTATAACCAAGTTTATGCCGGAATTAGTTTTATGCTAGTACTATTTTTAGTAATTCCATTACTTTTCACAATTGCTTCATATATTTCAACTTTTATTTATATTAAAGAACCAATTTTATCATTGGTAAATAATGTTGGAAAAAGTCAGAAACTAATTCGCCAGGGGTTAATTTCACGTAGTTTAGCAAAACGAGGAAAAGGGTTTACTTGACGTCTACAATTAGCGTTTACATCACGAAACAAAGGGAAATTTGCCTTAGTTATTATCTTATTCTTCTTTTCTTCACTAATGTTAATTTTAATGTTAGGAGCAACAGGAGTCGCCAATTCAATTATTGGGGGAATTTTTAATACAATGAATCCTAAAGTTGATCATGTTTATACTTTTAATAATTTCCCAAAAGTTAATGGGACAGATGACAAAGGAAAACTAACTGTTAGTGATGAACAATATAATACTTATCAATTTGAATATAAAACATACCAAACAATTGATGATATTACAAAAGAAAATAGTAGTGCTGATAAATTCCATGAGGGTGTATTAGCAGCTTCGTCAATCAAAGAATATTTAGCGTTATTAAATACTTATAAAGTTAAAGACCAAAATACAGGGTTAAAACAATATATTTATTTAAGCGATTTAAAAACAATATTTTCTGCTTTACAAGAAGCTGGACCAAATGGTATTCAAACAGGGGATGATAGTTTCAATGGCCCAGTTTTAATGGAATTAGCGGCTAATGCCATGATGATGAGTGATCAAGCTCAAACAGTAGTTTCATTTAATGATTTATGATATAAACCATCAACAGAAACAATGGTTTATCAAATTGAAGGGGAAATTACAGGAAATCTAGAAAATTCTGGGGCTAATTTAGTAGGAGTTTTCCAAAATGATTCAATTGGTGGTAATTATGCAACAGGATATAACTGAACAGGAGTTTCCCAAAGTACGATTAATCAAATTTTTGCGGATCAACCTAATAATACAAATACTGTTAATGGTTTAATTTCTTATAAATTAGCTTTAAATGGAAACTTTAAAGTTGGTGATCAAATTACAATTAAAAGTGAAACACAAAATAAAGTACCAATTAATATTAATATTGTAGGAGTTATTCGTAATGACACAGTAACATCAAATATTTATACTGGTTATAACAATTTATTTACAAACATTTTTGTGCCAGGAACATTAGATCCTAGTCAACCAGAACATAACTTCTATACTGGCTTTTATTCACAAGAAAAACTTTATAATGGTTTTATTGATTTAAAAGATATGGCAACCTCAATTTCACAATTACAGTTTCAAGGAAATAATTTATCGATTATTGCCAATGATAGTAAAACAATTTGAGAAGCCATAACAGATCAAAATAGTTATGTTGTTACGGGAACATTAATGGGAATGATGACAAGTCAACGTAAATCAGATTTCTCAGTCTTTCCAATTGATGTTATGAAAGCAACAATTAATGATGTTCTTGAAAAACAAAATAACTCAATGATATTATTTGAGGTATTAGTAGCGTTAGTTGTTCTAATTCTTTTAGTTGTTATTGTAATGGTAGTAATTGATGAAGTTGCCCCAATTATTTTAACCCTAAAAGCAATTGGATATAAAAATGCTAAAATTAATTTTGTTGTTATTGGGAATTATGTCTTTGGAATTATTATTGCCTTTATTTTCGCTTGATTAGGATCAGTCTTAATTTGACAAATGGTCGGAATTATCGTTTATAAATTCTTTGCGACACCGTTAAACATTCCAATTGACTTTACCGGGCCATTAATTGCCTTAGCAATTGTCTCAGTAATCTTATTCGCATCATGAATTTTAGCAATGCATTCAATTAAAAATCGACCAGTAACACAAATTACTGAATAAATTAAAAATTAGTTAATCAAATCTTGTATTAACTAATTTTTTTTATTAATATTTACTTATTATTGTTAAAGTAAAAAAGGAAATTAAAAATGTTGAAAATTGGGAATGTTGAAATTAAAACGCCAATCTTTTTAGCACCAATGGCGGGAGTAACAAATGAAGCGTTTAGAATTATTTGTCATGAATTAGGAGCTGGTTTAGTTTATGCCGAAATGGTCAGTGATAAAGCAGTTATCCAACAAAACCAGAAAACACTGGAAATGATTAAAGTTAATGAATTAGAGCACCCAATTTCAATGCAAATTTTTGGGACTGATTTAGAAACATTTGTTGAAGCAGCAAAGTACATCGATAAAAATAGTGATTGTGATATTATTGACATTAATATGGGTTGTCCAGCGCCAAAAATTGCGATTAAATCACAAGCGGGGGCCTTTCTGTTAAAACACCCTAATCGGATTTATGAAGTTGTTAAGGCTGTTGTTGAGGCGGTTGATAAACCAGTAACGGTTAAGATTCGTTTAGGGTGAGATGAAGATAATATTAATTGTGTTGAAGTAGCAAAATTAATTGAAAAAGCAGGGGCTCAGGCAATTGCTGTTCATAGTCGGACAAGAAACCAATTTTATTCTGGTAAAGCAGATTGGAATTGAATTAAACGCGTTAAAGAAAGTGTTAAAATTCCAGTTATTGGTAATGGTGATGTCTTTAGTGGTGAAGATGCTGCCCGAATGTTAGCAGAAACCGGTTGTGATGCAGTAATGATTGCCCGTGGAGCCCAGGGGAATCCGTGAATTTTTCAAGAAATTAACCATTATTTAACAACACAAGAAAAAATGCCAAAACCTAGTTTAGCAGAATGACGCGATGTTATTTTCCGCCATGCTGATTTGTTAATGGGATTAAAAGGAGAGCGAATTGCGGCGAGTGAAATGCGCAAAAACTTAGCATTTTATTTTCGTGGCAAACCAGCGGCAACAAGTTATAAGATTCGCGCAACACAAATAAATAGTATTAATGAATTAAAAGAACTTGTTAATGAATATATAAATGGGTATGATAATTATAAAGGAGAAAAAAAAGATGGAAGGCCGTAATTTTAGTGAACAAGAAATTGTTCGTCGTAATAAATTAGAAAAATTAGTTAAAGAAGGAATAGACCCTTTTGTTGAAGCAAAATTTGAGAGAACGCATACAAGTCAAGAATTAGAAACAACTTTTGGTCATTTTTCAAAAGAAGAATTAAGTAATATTGAAAAGCCCCAATTAGTAAAAATTGCTGGTCGAATTAAAACCTTTCGCGAAGCTGGAAAGGCAAGTTTTTCAACTTTACAAGATCAGAATGGCATTTTTCAAATTTATGTTCGCCAAGATGCAATTGGTGAAGAAGCTTATGCCAAATTTTTAGAATTAGATTTGGGGGACATCATTGGAGTTGAAGGACAAATGATGAAAACTAATACAGGGGAATTAACAGTCCGTGTTAATAAATTTATTTTATTAACAAAAAGTTTACGTCCTTTACCAGATAAATATCATGGAATTAGTGATATTGAAGAAAGATATCGACGAAGATATGTTGATTTAATTATGTCACCAGAAACAAAAGATGTTTTTATTAAAAGAAGTAGAATTATTTCTTATATGCGCGAATTTTTTAATAGCAAAGGATATTTAGAAGTTGAAACACCGGTTTTACAACCAATTCATGGGGGAGCAGCAGCAAAACCATTCGTAACTCATCATAATACTTTAGACATGGATTTCTATTTAAGAGTAGCAACAGAGTTGCCACTGAAAAGATTAATTGTTGGAGGTTTTGAAGGGGTTTATGAAATTGGGCGTTTATTTCGTAATGAAGGAATGGATACTCGTCATAACCCAGAATTTACAACAGTTGAAATTTATATTGCCTATCAAGATATGAGTTTCATGATGCAATTAACCGAAGACACAATTTGTTATATTGCTGAAAAATTATTAAATACAGATGAAGTAACTTATTCAGGTCAAAAAATTAGTTTTAAACAACCATGAAAACGTTGACATATGGTTGATGCGATTAAAGAATATAGTGGTGTTGATTTTTGAGAAAAAATGACTTTTGAACAAGCAAAAGAAATTGCCAAAAAAAATAATATTTATGTTGAAAAATTTCATAATTCAGTTGGTCACATTATCAATTTATTTTTTGAAGAATTTGTTGAAAATAAATTAGTCCAACCAACTTTTATTTACGGTCATCCTGTTGAAGTGTCACCATTAGCAAAAGCAAATGCTCAAGACCCTCGTTTTACTGATCGCTTTGAATTATTTATTAATGGTCGTGAATATGCTAATGCCTATTCTGAATTAAATAATCCAATTGAACAATATGATCGTTTTGTTAAACAAATTGAGGAACGCCATCAAGGAAATGATGAAGCAAGTGAATTAGACATTGATTTTGTTGAAGCATTAGAGTATGGAATGCCCCCAACGGGTGGATTAGGAATTGGAATTGATCGATTGGTAATGTTATTAACAGGACAAGAGTCAATTAAAGATGTTTTATTATTCCCTCATATGCGTCCAAGAGGAAAATAGGTGAAAAAATGGCTTTTAAAATGCAAATAGGTTATAGCTCAATTTTAAATTTGCGTGATACAGTAACAGCAATTAGCGATACCAAAAATGAATTAATTAAAAAGTTAAAAATAACTTTTAAACTATTAGAAGTTGAACCAGCCATCATTTGTCGAGAAGAAACAGGACTAAATGATGATTTTCGTATTTCTGAACGCCCAATTGATTTTGATATTTTGCCAAGTAATTTAGTGGGAGAGATTTTACAAACTCATAATAAATGACGAAGAAGTGTTATTCAGAAATATGATATTTTAAAAGATGAAGGCATTTTAACTGTTACCAATCCACTACGTCGCGATATTGTTCAGTCAATTAATCAGGCAGTTGTTTGTAGTGAAATTGGTTTTGACATTTTAGTTGAAGAAAAACAATTAACAATGCATAATTTAGAACAAGTTGTTAAAAAACTTGTAACAGTAATTTACCAAGTTGAAGATAATTTATTAAAAACTCATCCGCAACTGAATCGCAAGTTTAGTGAAAAAACTAATTGAGTTGATTATAATGAACTAGTTAAATCAATGCGTTTATTAACTTATCAAGAACGGATTGATAAGTATACCCGTGAAAATGGCCCAGTTATTTTATATGGGCTCCAAGATGTTATTAAAAATGGTAGCTTAGATTTAAATGAATCCTTTGATGTTGTTGATTGAGAATTATATACAAAAATCTTTGTTTATGATTTTATTTTGGAAAAAGCAATTTGTGTTGGTTACTGTGCAGCAAGTGTTGGGAAAGAAGCGTTAAAAAAACAATTAGCAGTTACAAAAGAAATTATTAAAATTCGAACAAACTATGATGCGAAATTAGCAAAAGAGGAATTGCCCCCAACAATTACTTGTGGAATTTACAAAACACAGTTAGATTTACTATTGTTAGAAAAACAACATATTGCTGAAGTAGTCACTTCAATTTGAGAAGATGATTTTCTGGAATATGTTAATAAAAACGGAATTGAAATTTTATAATGGAAAAGTACACAGTTATTATTCCTGCGGCGGGAGTTAGTCAACGCTTTAAACATCATGAACATAAATTACTTTATCGCGGTCAACAAGCAGAGAGTGTTATTGAGAAAACAATTAAGATCTTTTTAGAAGATCCTTTTTGTCTTACCATTATTATTGGGGTTAATAACCTTGTTGGTCAATTTTTACAAGAGCGCTATTCTAAGGAAGAAAAAATTACATTAGTACGAGGACAAGATAATCGTGTTGATACTGTCTTAGCTTGTTTGCAAGAAACAGAAATCAAAACAGAGTTAACTCTTGTCCATGATGGGGCCCGTTGTTTTTTAACAAGGACATTACGAGATAAAATGATAACTTTTTTTCATCAAAATAATTGTCAGGTCTTAATTCCAGTTTTGCCAATCACTGACACAATTCGGATGATGAAGGATAATAAAGTTGTTAAAACAATGGTCCGAGAAGAATATGTCACAGTCCAAACCCCACAGCTTTTTAAGACAACAATTTTGCAAACAGCTTATCAATGTTATGAAAAACAAAAAAGAACTTTATCAAACGTTATTTATGATGATGCATATTTAATTGAATTATTTTGCCCTGAGGTTGAAATTGCAACAATCGCTGGTGAACAAGACAATCGTAAGATTACATATTATGAAGATGCAAAATTTGGAAAATATTAAGAAATAGTCTTACAATTATTGTTAATATACGGTATAATTGAAACCGAGTTAATAAAGCCAAAAGCAATTAGGTTATTAGCTCCTTGTCCAAATCGGACCTATAGACCACAAGGAGGATTATTATAGTGCGTAAATATGAAGTAATGTATATTTTAAATCCCGACGCAGCTGATCTAAAAGGATTGCAAACAAAATTGCATAAAATTTTAGAAGCTAACGGCGGAAAAATTGAAGAGTATGGAGACTGAGGCGTAAAAGATTTCTCATATCCAATTAAGAAAAAAACAAAAGGATACTATGGTGTATTAATTGTTAATACAACAGCAGAAAATATTGATGAATTTATTCGTATTAGTCATATTGAAAAAGATGTTTTAAGAACATTAGTAATTAATACTGAAAAAGAAAAAAATTATATTCAATCTGTTGTTTATGCAAAAACAGAAGTTAAAAATGATAAACCAGAACGTGGAGAACGTAAACCTGGGGGAAAAAGATTTGATAACAGACGTAATGACCGTCATGATGGGGAAGCTGTTGAAAGAACAGAACCAAAAGCTGAACCAACAGTAGCAGCAGAATAATTCCCATTGGCATGAAGGAGGCGAAGAAATGTTAAATCGTGTTGCATTAGTCGGAAGACTAACAAGAGATTTAGAACTAAAAAGATCAGTTAATGATAAACCCTTTGTAGCATTTACATTAGCGGTTAATAATAATTTCAATGACCAAACAGCTTTTATTTCATGTTTTGCATGAAGTAAAGTAGCAGAAAATATGGCAAAATATTTGCGAAAAGGGTCACTAATTTCTGTTGATGGCCGTTTACAAACAAGAACAGATAATGTTAATGGTCAACAAATGACAATTATGCAAGTAGTTGCTGATAATGTTTCGTTTTTAGATAGCCGTAATACTAATTCAAATGTTGGCAATGTTAGCACAGATGTGATTTCAACACCAAGTAATGTTAATTTTGAGAATATCACTTATGCTCAACCAAATCAAAACCAAGCAGCGCCAATGGAAGACAATGGTCCAATTAGTTTTGATGGTGATGATGCAATTTTATGAGATTAAAAGGAGAAAAGTAAATGAATCCAAAATTTAAACGTTTTAAAAAACAATGTTATTTTACAAAAAATAAAATTACTTACATTGATTACAAAGATATTGAATTATTAAAAAAATTTATATCAGGTAATGGCCAAATCTTACCAAAAAGAGTAACCGGGACAACTGCAAAAAACCAAAGAATGTTAGCAGTTGCAATTAAACGTGCTCGCCAAGTTGGGTTATTACCATTTGTAATTGACTAGACAATAGTTTTATAAAAACAGTTTTAGATCGCAGCATATTGCTGAACGGAAAAACTGTTTTTTATTTGTTAAATATTTAATTGATTTAGTTATTTATCTTATTTATAATTTGTTTTAGTGTACAATATACTAGAAATAAGTTAGAATTAAAATTAGAGTAAAAGAAGGTATTGCCCATGAAAAATAAGCCAAAATTTTTCATTGTCTTAAAGACGGAGTTTAAAGAAAAAATTTATAAGAATAGATTACAAGTTATAAAGTTTTTAATAATTTGCTTTATTCCTTTTTTGTATGGTTTTATTTGTAGTTGAGCCTTCTGAGACCCTTTAGCAAGTGTTTCAAATATTCCCTTAGCAATTGTAAATAAAGATGATGCGCCATGTATTAATTATGTTGTTAAAAAAAATGGCCCAGATGAACAAAACCTATTAACAAGCCCAAAGATTAATTATAGTAATACACAAAGTGCTGCCGGTTGTCAAAGTAATGGGGAACAGTGATTTGCCGGATTGGGGATTGGTGAAGACTATCAATTGCAAACGCGGTTTGAAAGTATGATTGATTTAGCAATTAAAAATAATGACTGATATAATCCGACAACAGAAAGTTTAGAAATTGAACAAGGAGAAATGAAAATTAATTTGCAATACTTAGCAAATGAAAAAGCAAATTTTAGTCCAAATGATAAGTATTGAGGACAATTAAATATTAGTAGTGGTTATACTGAGCATACATTTAAAACTCTTCGTTTATTAGAACATTTTAAAGATGAACCCAGTGGTAAAGATAGTTTAAAAGTAGAATTACAATATCTAATTAATAACAAACCAGATTTTTGGACAACCTATAAACAAAATTTTTTGGCTGGCCAAGTTCTATATACTTTTACCCAAATTAAAACAGCTTTGATTCATGATACTTTACCAACAGTTTTAGCTCCATCACTATTTTGATTATTTGCCAAATTAGATAATGAAGGAAATTATTATATTCAAGGGAAAGATTTTGAGAATTATCTTTTTAATATTGTTGACATTCTAAATCCAAACCGGGATGTTGGAAAAATTATTTTAGATTTAACACAGATTTTTGCACCAGATTTATATGATACTGTTAAAGACGTTTTAACTTTTCTTTCAATCCAAGGACAAGCAATTGTGACAAATTACTTACAAGAAATTTTTCCTGATTTAGAGGCTCATATTAGTTGAAATGAATATAATACAAAAATGAAAGAAAGTATTGCGTCATGGAATGATTTAAGCCAAGGAATATTTGAAATACCAACCCATATTCAAGGTTATCAATTTGGAAAATACGGGATTGGTTTAGGGGAATTTTTCATTGTAATTGCAATGTGAGTCGGAGTTTTGATGCAAACATTTATTTTTGATCGAGCAGCACGAACAAAATTTACTACAGGAGTCCAGCATTATTTTTCAAAATTAATTTTAATGTTAGCAACAACGGTGATTCAAACTGTTATACTTGGAATTAGTTTAGCAATTTTAGGGTTTAGTGTATTGGGATGAGGGGGTTTTTTGGCTTTCTTTGTCTGGCTAATATTTAGTAGTTTAATTTTTACGGTGATAGAACATGCGATTTGATTTGCCCCAAAAGATGGCGATGTTGGTAAATTCATTATTGTGTTATATTTAATTTTAAACCTAACAGCGGGGTGAGGAACGTTCCCATCATTTTTACAAGCAGATTTCTTTAATACTTTATCGGTAATTACTCCGTTCAAATATGTTGTTCATGGGATGGGTGACATTATTTACGGGATTTCAACGGGAGAAGGTAATTTATGACAATACCAAAAAGAAATCTTAATTAATAGTGGTATTTTACTAATCTGAATCCCAGTTTTAATAATTATTTCATTAGGATTAACAACGTTATGACGGAAAGAAGAATTATTTGGAACTATTAATAATAAAAAAATTAAAACAAGTTTAGAAAAATTAAATCTTGTGGCAAGTCATTATGGAACTAATTATTTGTTAAGAAACTTAACTGACCAAGAGTTAGAAAAGTTAGAAAAAAATGTATGGCAATTAAATGAAAAAGAATTTAATGCAAAAAATAAGGCAAAAATTAATCACTTAGTAGTTAAGTACAACGAAACTAACAAACAAAAATATCAAAAACAAATTGAAAAACTGAAAGCGAAAAAATTTGTTGGCATTGAGAAAAATGAAGATCGTGATTCAATTTTATAAAGGAGGAAAAAGTAATGGAACAAAATAATGAAAACCCAAAATTTGGACAAGTGTTTAAAAAAGAATTTTGTGAACAAACAGTTAAAAATAAACATCGTATTATTAAGTTTGTTGCAATTTGTTTTGTTCCATTTTTATATGGTTTCTTTTGTATTTGAGCTTTTTGGAATCCTTTTATTAATGTTGATAAAATTCCAATGGCAATTGCTAGCCAAGATGCAAATCAATGTATTGTCTATAAACCAGCAAATGATAGTGACCAGATAATTGCCAATGGAACAGAATTTGACTATTATTCTGTTAAAGATCAAAAGGCATGTTTAGCTAAAGCAACAGCTAAACCTGGGAAAATTGCCCAATTTGGAGGTATTACCGATAATATTATTACTGGCCCAAGTTATTATAATCAAGATAAAAACGCGGTAGAAATAAAAGTTAGTGTAATTACCTTAAAATTAGACTATTTAAAATTACCAGCTGATAATTTTACACCACAAGATAAATACTGAATCCAATTAAAGATTCCACAAGATTATAGTGAACATTTAACAGAACTAATGTTAAATTTAAAAGATGGTAATTTATCAGAAGCAACTTTATATGATAATATTTCATGGTTATTAGAACATCAAGTTAATATTTGGGGAACGTATAAACAAAATTTTTTAATTGGTTATTTTGCTAATGAATTTACCGGATTACGAAAAAGTTTTATTAAAGATGCTGTAACGCAATTAATCTTACCAATCCTGTATACAATAGTAGCTGATCCTAATACTGGTGTAGTAACGAAAAAGAATTTTCAAAAATATCTTGAAGATATTAAGGTCAGTCATTTAACAACTTTGGTTAATAATTTAACGGAAAAAGGTTTTTTGACAAAAACACAAAGTAAAAAGATTATTACCCTATTAAAAACATTTGGCATTGTTCGTCATTTGACCGGAAGTTATATCTTTAAAGATAATAGTGAACTGTCGCGTACGGACTATTTTGTTCAAAGTGATAAGTTAGCCGGAAAATTTAGTGATCTTGGTAATATTATCGATATTCCTTATGATGTACAAGGTTATCAGTTTAATGAATATGGAATTGGCTTGGGAGAATTATTTATTTTTATTGGAGTTTGAGTTGGGACTTTAACCCAAACCTTTGTTTATGATCGTAAAGGTCGTAGCACAAATGCGAAATGGTATCAACACTATTTTTCGAAGATATTATTAATGCTAACAACATCTTGACTACAAACAACAATTTTAATGTTATCGTTATTAATTTTAGGTTTCGGGGCAATTGGTCTATCGTATATTTGATTATGACTATGAATTCTTTTCATTGGCTCTGTATTTGTCATTATCATTGGGAGCATTTGAATGGCAGTAAAAGACGAAATGATTGGTCGTGTTTTAGTGTTGATTTATTTGATTTTAAACTTATCGGCAGGGTGAGGAACTTTCCCATCATTTATGCAAAATGGTTTTTTCAATGTAATATCTTATATAACACCATTCCGCTATGGTTTACAAAATATGGGAACAATTATTTATGGTTTAACATCCCCAACTCCGGGAGGGATTGCTAGCTATCAATTAGAAATTATGCAAAACTTTGCAATTCTTTTAATTTGAGTCGCAGTTTTTGTTTTAATTGGAGCGTTAACAACATATTATCGCTTCCGTAAATTGCGTTATGGAACATTAAATGCTAAAATTATTTTCCAAGTAATTGTTAATAGTCCCGAAGTTGTTAATAAACCACGACATATTTGGGAATTAAAAAAATTAACAGCTACAGAGCAAGCAATTGTCAAAAATAAAGTGCTTGCAGTAATAGAAAAAAGAGAGGTAAAAATTTAATGTCAGTTCAAAAAGCAATTAATTGAAGAAAAACAGTTAAAAAATATAATGAAAACAAGAAAATTAGTCACAATGATTTAAATTTAATTATTGAAGCAGGGCGCTTAGCACCAAGTTCAATGGGTTTAGAAGTTGCCAAATTAATTGTTATTCGTAATAAAATAACAAAAGCACAAGTTGCTGATCAAGTAATGCAAGGTAATATTGCAAAAGTAAAAGAAGCGGATGCGTTAGTATTCTTAGTTGGTGTTAACCCAGATTATTTATTAACAGATGAATTTTTATCAACGCGTTTATCACGTGCTGAGGGGATTTCTGCCGAAAAACTACAAGAATATATTAATCGTTATCGTAATTATTTTGAAAAAAGTGCAGTTGATTTAAAATCTTATGTTGCGCAACAAATTCATATTACAGCTAGTTTTATGGCCCTACAAGCGGCTGATTTAAAAGTTGGTTCGACAATTATGGGAGGATTTAATGCCCCAGAATCTGATAAAATCCTAGCTGAGTTAGGTTATTTAGATTTAACAAAATATCATTCAATTTTAACAATGGCTTTTGGCTATTATGATGAAAAAACGGAGGGTTCAACCCTACCACGGTTGCGAATCTCAACCGATGATTTTGTTAATATTATTGAATAATAAAAATAATTCTTTGTTTTTAAGATAAATTATGTTATCATTATTTACGTGCGAATAATATTATTAAATATTATTTAAAGAGAGGTGAATGAAAATGGCAAGAGAAGGAATCCATCCAAAATATTTTGAAGCAAAAATTATCTGTACAACTTGTGGAACTGATTTCATGAGTGGTTCTACTAAAGGAGAAGAATTAAAAGTTGATACTTGTTCTTCATGCCATCCATTTTATACTGGTAATCAACAATTTTCAAATTCAGCTGGACGAGTGGAAAGATTTAAATCAAAATTTACAAAAAAAGAAGAATTAACAAAACAAGTAGCAGAAGATTCAAAATCACAAAAAGAAATTAACATAAAAACTAGTAAACAAAAATAACAAAATGGAAAAACACTAAAAGGTGTTTTTTTCTTTGCTTATTCGGTATAATATGACTAAGGAAATGGTGAAAAAATGGGTTTAAAAATTACGGAGTTAAAATATAAGCGCTATAAAAAAAATATTTTTACTGACCTAGATTTTGAGGTTAACAGTCAAGATGTTTTGGGGGTTAATTTTACCAATCGGATTGCAGCAAACTTTTTTTTAAAACTACTATTAGGGAAAAAGAAAGTAACGCGGGGGAAAATAATTTTAAATAATAATAATATTACAGCGTTACTACCTAGAGAACGTAAAATTGCGACAATTTCATCAGGAGTTTTAAAACTAGGATTTTTACCAACAAAATTACGAATGGCTTATCATATATTGAAATCACCAAAATTTTTATATGAAGCAGGAGTTGAATATTATACAAATAAATATAATTATAAAGAATTACAAATGGTTGGTGATGACTTATATTTAGAGGAACTAATGAAAATTACGGAAAATATTATTAAAGAGTACTACTTAAATTCAATTAAAATTAAAAAAGACTGAATGAGTACATATTTAAAAGAAATTAGTTTGTTCCATCAAAAAGAAATTGCCGCCTTAATTAAACAAGACTCTTCAACGATTTTATCGCAAACATTACATACCTATATTCAAAAAAAAGAAGAAATTCGTGTCAGAGAAGGATATCTTGCCTTTTTGCAAGCTTTATGGGATAAAATTGCCTATGTGGGTGATTTAGATTATTTATGTGATTGTAAATTCATTGCCAAAAAACGGAAAATTAAAAATAAGAGTTTTGGTTTTGCTGAAGCAAAATTAGTTTCAATGAAATATTTAAAAATTTTAGGAGCCGAAATTACTTATGAACGTTACCGTTTAATGAATGCCCGAAAAGCCTATCGTCGTTATCGGATTAATGTTTTAAATACTTTAGGGAAAGAAAAAAACAAAATGGGGGTTGTTAAAAATATTTTAAATAATAGTAATGTTAGTTCGTTAAAATGAATCCAATTAGCAGATGACCAGTGATTTGAATATAATCAAAAACAAGAACAATTAATTACAAATTTGTTACCAGACGAAGCCTCGCTAATTAAAGGGAAAGTTTTAGAATATTTCCATAAATATCATATTGCCCTATTAAATAGAACATTAGTGCCAAGAACATATGATAATTCTGCTGAAATAAAATTAGCACAAGAAAAGGTTATTACTATCTATAATCAAGCTTTTAACCAAGTTAAAACCTTAATGGATCATTTAGAGATTAAAATGAATTGATTCCGTTTAACAAAAAACTTAAGTAATTTTGATCACATTAAAATTAAAATAATTAATGCAATTCTAACGAAAAAAGAACTCTTTATTTTTAATAATACTTTTGATAATTTGACCCAAAAAGAGGCGCAAGAATTAAATGATATTATGACAAAATTAAAAGAAGATTATCCGTTAACAAGTTTTTTAATTATTGGTAAAAATATTGAAAACATTAAAAACTATGTTGACCAATTTTTATTCTTTGATTTAGAAAATAAAGCAAAAATAATCACCCAAAGTGAAGCATTGGGGAAACCAGCAACTTTAACTTTATTTAAGACAATTTACAATAATTTTGATAATATTTATGAAGTAAATTTTGACGAACAGAAAAAAGGTTTGTTATGAAATGATTTTACAATTGGGGAAGTTCAAGGTATGAGTTTAACAGAAAATAGTTACCAAATGGCAATTAATCCTAAATTTATTACCTTAGAAAAAACAAAAAACTTTAATAAGAGTGATAATTTAAAAATCAAAGGACATCTTAAAGGATTGAAAAAAATTTTTAAAACAAATTTATGTACTTTTGAAACAGAAACCGGTAATATTATTAAATTCATGATTGAAGATAAAAATATTAATCGAAAAAAAGTTAATGCAATTTTTCTCGAAAAAGGAGCAATATTACTTTATGATTTAAATAATGATTTAATAAAAGTATTTTAGGAGGCAAAATGGAAAAAACAAAAGCTTTAATTTTAGAAAAAATTAAGAACCATAATAAAATTATTTGTTTACGACATGTTTCCCCAGATGGCGATGCATATGGGTCAGCCTTTGGTTTAGCTCAGTTTATTAAGGATAATTATCCAACGAAAAAAGTCCTTGTTGATGGCCAACCAAACCCATACTTAAACTTTTTAGCAACTCCTGATATTGTTCACAATCAAGATTATGAAGGAGCTTTAATTATTATTACTGATACGGCAAATGAAGAACGCATTGATAGCCCATATTGAAAGTTAGGGAAAACAGTTATTAAAATTGACCATCACCCAAATAAAACTTCATTTGGTGATATTCAATGAGTGGAAGACGAACGAGTTTCCGCTTCGGAAATGGTGGCAGAATTATTATTCGAATCAAATTTAACAATATCACCACAAACAGCAAAATTATTATTAACCGGAATTATTACCGATTCAAATCGTTATATGTACAAAAAAACCTCATCACAAACATTAATGTTAGCATCACAGTTACTAGCAAAAGGGGTTGATGCTCAGGCGATTTATCAAAACTTATATAATGAAACATGACATGATGCAAAATTAAAAAATTATTTGTTTGCAAAAATTGAATATGCTTCATTAGGGATTGCCTATATTAAAGTTAATCATGATATGCTAGTTGAACATAAAATGGAATATGAACAAGTTAAATCGTGAGTTAATTTAATGAGTAGTATTAAAGAATTTAAAATTTGGGTCATATTTGTTGAAAATAAAGCCGAGAATTATATTAATGTTAGTATTCGTAGTAGTAAGTATATTATTAACGAGGTTGCCGAAAAACACCATGGTGGGGGTCATCAATTAGCCGCGGGAGCTAAAATTTATCAATGAGATGATGTTAAGAAAGTGATCAAAGATTTAGAAGAAGTTATTCGTGATAATAAAATTATTTAATCACAGGGGGAGAGAGAGAATGTATTTTTTAAATAGTAAGGCAAAATTAGGGTGAATTGAAGTTATTACTGGTTGTATGTTTGCCGGGAAAACGGAAGAATTTATTCGAAGAGTTGTCCGTTTGAGTTATGCAAAATATAAGATTCAGATTTTTAAACCAAGTATTGATAATCGCTATGCTGAACAAAAAGTTGTTAGTCATAGTGAAAAAGCAATTGATGCAATACCAGTTTTAGATTCGGCACAGTTATTAACAAAAATTGATCCAGATACTTTAGTTGTTGGAATTGATGAGGTCCAATTCTTTGACCAAGATATTGTTGAAACAATTGATTCGTTAGCTAATCGCGGTATTATTGTCATTGTTAATGGTTTGGATAAAGATTTTCGTGGTGAACCATTTCTAAATGTTGAAAGATTAATGAGCCGGGCTGAAGAAGTGAAAAAATTACATGCAATTTGTGTTCAATGTGGAAACTTAGCCAATCGGACACAACGGTTAATTAATGGACAACCAGCAAATTATTATGATCCAATTGTTTTAATTGGGGAAAAAGATAAATATGAGGCACGATGCCGTCATTGTCATGAAGTGACATATTAAATTAAATAAGGAGAAAGAAAAAATGGCGACAAAATTAGGATTAAATGCTGAAGTATTTATATTAGCAAAACCAACTGCAAAAGAAGTTGTTAAGTTGAAAGGGCATTTTGTTGAAAACTTGCCTATCAATTCAAAACTAATAATATTTGAAGAAGTAAAAGTGGAAGAAGGTTATTTAGTTGTTGTTAATAAAAATGTTTTTAAAGTTTCACAGCGAATTATCGCAAAACATCCTGTTCGTAAAACATTTGAAAGTTATGAGTTACGTTTAACATTAGTTGATCAGTTAAATAAGTTGCCAAAAATCATGGCATTAATTACCATAAAATAAAATCACCTTTCATTGGTGGTTTTTTTGTTAAATTAATTCCCTAACGGCTAAATATATATTATAATTGATAGGAATGAGAAAATTCTAGGAGTAGGAAAAATGAATCAAAAAACAATTGAACGGTTAGAGGCGATGTTAAAGCGCTTGGAACATATTGAACAAGAATTAGTAAATCCATCAGTAATTGGGGATGCAAAAAAATTAGCAGGTTTAGCGAAAGAACAATCGCAGTTAGAAGACATTGTTGCGAAATATTTACAGTATAAAGCCATTTTACAAAATATTAGTGATGCCAAAGAAGTTCTGGGAACAGAAAAAGACGAAGAAATGATTGATTTAGCAAAAGAAGATCTTAAACAATCGGAAAGTCGCAAAAGTAACATTGAGGAGGAAATTAAGGTGATGTTATTACCAAAAGATCCAAATGATGAAAAAAATGTTATTATTGAAATTCGTGGTGCTGCTGGTGGTGATGAAGGTAATATTTTTGCTGGAGATTTATATCGAATGTATTTAAAATATGCCGAACAACAAAATTGAAAAGTAAAAGTGATTGATGAAAGTGAATCAGAAGCTGGAGGTTTTAGTTCAATTTCCTTTATGTTAAAAGGAGAAAGGGTTTATTCAAAAATGAAATTTGAATCAGGGGCCCATCGTGTTCAACGAATTCCGAAAACAGAAAGTAAAGGTCGCGTTCATACTTCAACAGCGACAGTAGCAGTTTTACCGGAAATTGAAGAAGTTGATTTTGAAATTAGAACAGTTGATTTAAAAATTGATACTTATCGTGCTTCAGGAGCTGGCGGGCAACATATTAATACGACAGATTCAGCTGTTCGAATTACACACTTACCATCAGGGATTGTTGTAACATCACAAGATGGTCGTAGTCAGCATGATAATAAGGCATTAGCAATGCAACATTTACGTAGTAAGTTATATGAAGAACAACAACGCAAAATTAATGAAGAACGAGGAACTTTACGAAAAGATGCTGTTGGAACAGGTGATCGTAGTGAAAAAGTCCGTACTTATAATTATCCTCAAAACCGTGTTACTGATCACCGGATAAATTTAACACTCCAAAAATTAGACCAAGTGATGGAAGGTAATATTGATGAAATTATTACGGCCTTAATAAATGAAGAACAAAGACTTAAAATGGAAGGTAACTAATGACAATTCGTGAATTGATTAAAAAAACTGAAGCAGAGTTAAGTGAAGTAGCGATTCCTAATTTTATTAGTGATATTAAAGCCTTGGTTGCTTTTTCGCTACAAACATCATTAGCACAATTGTATGCAATGCAAGAAGATGAAGTTAATTTTAATTTAGAACAATATTGAGAATTAATTAGGGAGTATAAAAATGGTAAACCACTCCAACAAATTACTAACCGCCAATATTTTTATGGTAATGAATTTTATGTTGATAGTAATGTTTTAATTCCCCGTTATGAAACAGAAGAACTTGTTGACTATATTAATGTTATTATTGATGATCGCAAAACAAAAAAACCAGGACCACTAACTTTAATAGACATTGGAACAGGCAGTGGGGCAATTGCAATTAGTATTGGATTAGAAAATCCGGATTTAAAAATTTATGCAAGTGATATTTCTGAACCAGCTTTGAAAGTAACGGAGAAGAACCTTACGCAATTAGATTGTCAAAATGTTGAACTTTTGCAAGGTAATATGCTTGAACCATTTATTAAGCAAAAGATAAAAGCTGATATTCTTGTTTGCAACCCCCCATATATTCCGAAACAACAAAAAATTAGTGCTAGGGTTAAAGATTATGAACCCCATGTTGCTTTATTTGGTGGCGAAGATGGGTTATTTTTCTACCATGAGATTTTTAAGAATTGGGAAAAAGTTATGAAAGAAGATGGTATTTTATGTTTTGAACATGGTTATGATCAAAAACGCCAATTAGAAAAACTTGCTCGCCATTATTTTCCAAAGAAAAAATATAAATTTACAAAAGATGTCAATAAAAAGTGACGAATGTTATTTATTTATCTTTTGTAGTAAAATAGATTAAACTAACAGAAGGGGGTAAAGTGATGGATAGTAAAGTAAGAAATGCTAAAAAATGAAAATTAATTGTAAAAGCTTATTTGCTTGTTATTGCTGTTATGATTCCATACTTTATTTTTATGTATGTTTCACATACTAATTCTGTTTTAAAAAATTATTTTGATTTTATTGAAGAAACACCTAGTGAAATTTTAAATATTTTTACAACAGCAAAATTACCTGGGCGTTTAGAAATCTTTTCTTTTTCATATCTTGCCTTAGCAATTACATGCGCTAGTTTTTTATTATCAGGTTTTTATTTGGCTGCTTATGATGTAAAAAATAATTGGAGTAATAATAAAATGATTTTAGTTGGAACACTATCAATTATTGCTTTTTTATTTGTTGCATCATTTATGTTTTCAATGTCAGAATATGCTTATGATAAAGTTGATGAATGATGTCGTTCGTTACGGGGAGGTTATGACGGGCCAGAGTTTATTAAAAATATTGAAGATATGATTCCTGTTGATTTACCAGGCCGTGAAGCCTTAATTCAAAAATTATCTAATTTAGCGACAGGACCAGGAACAAATAATGTTTATCCATTACGTTGAATGGGAGTTAATACAATTTGATGAGTTACAGGGATTCAAACCGTGATTATTTTATATATTATTTTGAAATTAGGCTTCCGTCTTGAACGTCTTTTTAATACCAATATTAATTTAGCAAAAAATGAAGAACTTGTTGTCTTAAAAGATACTTTTAATCAAGGGGCTGCTCGAAAAATTTTAAGTTTATTTTTAATTCCAAATGAATTTAATATTTCGTTATGGATTATTATTTGTTCGGCAATGGTCTTTACTCCGCAAGTAATTTATACATTTAAAATTAATTTATCATTTACTGCTGCTCATCAATTTATTTTATTTTCGTTTTTATATCCATTTTTAACACGTAATGCCATTATTCCAGGAACAAGTTCATCACTTGAACAACCAAATGTTGATTACTATGATATTATGAGTAAAAATCCAGGGAATTCAGATTTGATTTTTGTCTTACCAATTATTGTGATTGCCTTAATTACAACTTTATTATTGGGGTTTGCCTTTATTATGATTAATAAACCAAATATTTCAAAAATAGGTTTTATTAATTTATATATTGGATTTTTAGTTATTGGGGGAATATCGTTAACAGCTTTTTTAGTCTCACAAAATGAATTAAATTCTGTGATTGATTTCTGAAATTCACAAAGTGATGAGTTTAAAAGAACTGTAACCAAACCACTGTTTGGGACAACAAAAATTGATTATTTTTGATTACATGGTAATGAATTAGTCGCTAGTGCAATTTTATCATTTTCCTTTATTTTTGCCTTATTAGCAATTGGGATTTCACACATTTTAAAAATTAAGCAAGGGAAAATTATTGCTCCGATAAAAAAATAACGGGAGGAAAAGGCAATGGAACAATATCAAATTAATAATCAAAAAGAAATTATTGCCTTATTTAAGACAGGCAAAGTTTTAATTATTCCAACTGATACAATATATGGTTTAGCTTGTACGATTGATAATCGCACTGGAAAAGAACGAATCTATCAGTTAAAACACCGTCCGGTAACAATGGAATTAGCAATTATTGTTAGCTCCTTGAGGATGGCTAAAAAATTAGTCAAAATCACAAAAACAGCAATAAAGATTTTAAGGGATAAAACATCAGTTACTATAATAGGAGAAAGTAAAGTTAAAAATTTATCAAATAATGGCCGCTTAGCTGTTCGAATAACAAAAGCAAAATGATTACAACGAGTAATTAAAAAAGTTGGTCCAATTTATGCAACAAGTGTGAATAAAACAGGGGAACACCCAGCAATTAATTTAACAGAATTACAACAATTTAATGTTGATGGAATTGTCTATGATGGACAGCTTGATAATCCACCATCAAAGATTTTTGATTTAGCAACCCAACAGTTTATTCGGTAGGAGGAAATTATGGAAGTAAAAAAGAAACAAATAAAATGAACTAAAATTATTAATTTAACAGCAATTATACTATTAACAGTTTTAACAATAATTTTTAGTGTCTTAATTGTCATTGATCAAAAAAAATTTATTATTGCCTTTGCCTTTAGTGTCTTATTTTTAGGACTATGAGTTGGGGTCTATTTTTTAATTGTTTTTTTAGGTAGCAATAAAGAAGCAATTAAAAGTGGAGCAAAAAAATTAGTTAGCGATTATCGTAAAAAACCAACGTCTCCAAATCCGAGTGATAACGAAAAACCGACAAGTAAGGCTGAAAAGATTAAGAAATTAGAGGCTGAAATTGCAAAATTAAAGGCGCAAGATGAGGAATCAGATATAAAATAAAGGCATAATATAATATCAAATTGCATTTTAAAATGCAATTTTTTTAGCGATTTTTTTTAAAAATATGTTATAATTAATACGTGGTTAAATATAGGAGGGCTAAGTATGTATATAAATCCATTTGAAAGAATGAAAGGTCTGAAAACAGAAGTTAAAAATGAATCGACACTTAGCAATAGTAAAAAAGAACTAGATTATGATATGCTCGCGGGTAATTTAAATAAGGGGCAAATGGGAGTATTAAATCAATTACATTCCAATAATAAAGCTGCTCATAATGAACTCAAGCCAGCAACTATGAGAGCTACAAGTCGCGAATTTCAAATGACTGATTATGAAATTATTAAAGATATTTCAAAGACATTAAAAAGTAATACAAATGATATTCAATTTTATTTAGCATTATATCACCATGATGGTAATTTAATTTCGGAAATATCAGAATCACTTTTTTTAATGCCAGTTGTTAATATTAACGTGGCAAAAAATGATTTATACCTTGATCCATTTTTATTTCTTTTGAAAAAAATTGTTAAAGGGTTACCAAAAATCAGTTTTGAAGATAAAAAAGTATTATGAGATCGGATCAAATTATTTGCAAGACTTTTAAAAAGTGATGAAATTGCGAATAAGAAAGTAGATGCTAATTCAGAAGTAATTATTAATGAATTAGAATTTGATGACCCGATTGAATATATTCGCAAGGAATTTGAAGAAATTATTCGAGCATATGATTTAAAAGAAAAATTTGTAATCGTCTTTAACAAAATTAATGACTATAAGAAATTTAAAAATACGTTAAATTTAATTGAAGCAATTTTTCAAGGTTTACCAATTTTTAAATTTATTATTGGTGTCAATGAGAATGTATTAGACCAATATGGGCAAGATGTTTATGGAACAAATTTAACAGATAATTTACAACATAGTGAGTTATCAATTTATGCAAAAAAATATCTTCTACATGAAGAAAATACCGAGGAAAATTACGATGCAGAAGGAGCGAATCTTGAAGATAGCTTTTTATCAACCACAGAATTAAATGAACCGGTGGAAAAAACTAATCCACCGAAATATGATTACTGAGCAATGCGTAATAAAGTACCAAGATAGGAGAAGAACAATGTTTACATTTTTAGTTACATTCGGGTGGGTGTTAATTATTATCGGATCATTGATCCAAATCTTTGCAGCTGTGCTAAATTTATTAGTAGTTAACGCAGTTGCACTTCCAACAATTATGAATAAAATTAATGATATCTTTCAAACATCAATTTTTAAACAAGACAAAATTTTAGAAACAATTACGGGAACAACATGAACATATGCTGTTAGTGCGTTATTATTATTAGTTGCTGTTGCAACAATCGCATTATCTTCATATGAAATTTTCCGAATTAAACGAGGAAACAAATTATCAAAACCATATATTAAAATTTTACTGGTTGTATTAATTATTGCTTCACTTGTTTTTGGAAAAGTTTCAGCATTAGTTTTAGCCGGATTTGCTTTTATTGGGCTATTATTTATTGAAGCAGTTCTATTTGATCTAGATGCTTTAAAAAATTATGCTGATGAAAGAAACATGATTATTATTTATCGTGAAGATAAAAAAGTTGAAAGAGAGATTGAGCAAGAGGGAAAGCAGCTTGGAAGTGCAACTTTGGGTCACCCAAAAGTTACCGCAAAGAAAAAAAAACGCGTATTAAATTTAGACGCAAATGATTACGCCGCCGCGGTTGATAAAACCGAACAAGAAAAAAAAATACAGCAAGAAACAATTACAGAAATGTTTACAATCAAAGATGATGTTAAGACGGTTGAAATTACCAACTTAATTGATGATCTTAATAAAGTAAACAAAAAAGAAGATATTACGCAATCAACAGGAAAAGAAACGGAAAAAGTTAGTTTTTCACCAAACTCATATGATTATGATAAAGAGCAACCAACAGTTTTAACACCAGAATCTGCATTTAAACCAGCAACAGCTGAAGTTGTACCAACTGAGGAAAAAGAAACAGAAATTAGTTTCTTGGATACTGCTATTGATGATGAACCAGTTACAAATCGTAAGCATGATAAAATCTATCAAGAAGCCTTATTAATTAACGAATTAATTGAAAAACAAATTAATGAAAAAAATGAACCAAATAAAGTAGTTGTTAAAAATATTAATTATTATAATAGACTTGCACAAAAAGCAAATAAGTTAGCTAATAAATTTAAATTAAACAATGAAGTTCTTTTACCATTAATGGAAGTGCAAGAAGTAATCGGAGATAACAGTCAATCAACAGCTGATTTCCTAGAAGGTTTAATTACCGATGAATCAGGGACACAAGGTAGTGAAATTCCAACGGACCAGCCAGTGGAAGAAAATGATGAAGAATTTAGCAATTTTTTTGATAAATTATTAGAAGAAGAAGTTTCACCAACACTGAATTCAGATAATGAAGAGGGAAATGCCAAGCATTATACTACAGGGTTTGCAAACTTTGATTTGTCTGAAACAACACCAGTTGTTGATAAAGCAGTTGAAAACGAACCAGAATTATTAGAAGATATTATTACTTTTGATGCTAAGGTAGAAGAAAAACTAGTTTCTTCACCAGTAACCTCAGAAGATACTTTTGTTGCTAGTGATATTGTTATGGATAAACAAGGTGCTACACCGGAATTATTAGATGATATTATTGTTTCAAAACCAGTTAAATCATCATTAGTAACAGAAACACCAAAAGAAGAAGTTAGCAATTTTGAAGAATCATATAGTTTAGATGAATTTGATGAAAAAATAAATAATGATACTATTTTTTCAGAAAGTTTTGATGAAAAAGTTGATAATTCATTCACAACACAAACAAATGGTAATGATAGCACATCATATCACAAATTAACCGAATTAATTAATAGTTCAATTGCGACACAACAAGAACAATCGAAAGTATTAAATAATTTACAAGAAAATTTACAAGAATTAAATCAAAAAGTTGAAGTTTTAGAAGCGGAAACAGGACAAGTTAATGCCAAAATTAATGAAATAGAAATAAATACAGCGGCAATTAGAGCAACTGAAGCTCAATATGCTAATGGGCTAACTTCATTATTAGAAGGTAAAAATATTGGGATTAATCCAGGGCGTTATAGTCTATATAGTAAAGCTGGATATTCAAATACTTATGCTACGCAAGAAGTATCCCCTAGCGCCTACCAAACACGCGCAAAAAACTATTTAATTGATGATTTAGGAAATATTGTAATTAATACAAATGGAATTACATACGAACATATTAATTTACATAATATTGCAAAATATACAAGAAAAGATGTTGCTTTTGTTGAAAATTGCCCATTATGTAAAAAATAAAACCTTTTATAAATCGAAAAATGAGAAAAAAAATTCTCATTTTTTTATTACCAAAATGCTAGAAATTCGGGGAAAGGAAAAAAATAAACCGAAAAGTTAATGCTAGCATCTTGGTTTTCTTGTCATAATTTGTTATATTAAAATTGTAAAATTAAATAGTAATTAACCATTATAAACTAGAAATATGGTCTAGTGTTTCTACGTCCAACCAATGTAAAGGGACTCTAGTGGTTGATGTTTTACAACATTAACTTTATTTGTCAAATAAAGACATGGCTTAGTTAGTTTTTCATTTTACACCATCTGAAAATCTGGTAATTAAATGAAACTTTAACTTGGATTAAAGATTATTTAAAAATTAGATAATTAGAATAATTAAGAAAATTTAATAAAACATTAGGGGCGATTAAATTTATTAAAATTTATATTACTTTAATACGACAGAAAGAGGTAAAAACAATGCGAAAACTTTTTAGTATTTTAACAGCCTCATCATTATTAGTCACATCAACATTTTCTGTTGTGGCCTGTGCCAAAAAATATGACTTTAATAGTAATGTATGAGTTATTACCGATGGGGGAACCATTAATGATTTATCTTTTAATCAGTCCGCTTGAGAAGGGGCTAGCAAATTTGTTGTTGAACAAAAAACCGGGGAGCTACCAGAAAACTGAAAAGATGTAAATTCACGAGCAAGTTACTTTGAACCGTCAGGACATACACCATCAGATTATAAGACTGGTTATGTTACTGCTAAAATTGCCGGGGCTAAAACATTAGTTTTACCAGGTTTTGTCCATGGTAACACGATTGGTTGAGCAGCTGATCTGGTTGATAATATTATTTACATTGATGGTAGTGGTCAAGGAATTCATGCGCAAATGAAACCAGACCGACCACTTGTTAAAAATATTGTTGGAATTACTTATCAAGCTGAAACATCAGGGTTCTTGGCAGGAATTGGAACAGCAATTTATTTAAATGCCCACCAAGAAGAATACGCTGGTAATTTAAACATTGGGGTTTATGGGGGAATGGATAATCCTGTGGCAACCTCAAATTACCTATGAGGGTTCTTAACGGCGAGTGATATCTTTAATGAAATCATTTTAGGAGATAATTCACAATATCCTAATTTAGGAAAATTAAGTGCGATGGTAAAACAAGCAGTGTTAGATTTACGAACAACGCAAAACTTGGCGGGAGAAAATAATAAAGCATTTGAACTAAAACGAGTTAACAAAGTTCAAAAAGTGTTAGAAAAAAATGAATCTTGATTTTCCCAATCTTTCCAAGCAGGAGAAGGAAAAGCAATTTCTGATGAATTATTATCACGAAAAGCAAGTATAATTTTCCCTGTTGCGGGACCACAAACCCAAGATACAATTGACCGAATTCAGTATAATAAATCAAACGCCAAAGTAGTTGGGGTTGATACTGAGCAGGGAAAAATTTATGGGGAAGACTATATTATTACCAGTGCGTTAAAAGAGATTGTTGAATCAACATATGATGCATTAAATAATATTTATTCACCAGTTTGTGGATATGATAATAATAGTGGGGCTTGAAGCAATGAGCAAGTTGATCCAACACAATGTTGAATTAATACAGACCAATCTTCAGCTGATCATCCAACTTGAACAGGGATTGAAACAACAAAATCAGTGCCAAAAAATTTAGTTAATTTAATTCATAGTAGTGATATTAGTAGTAAAACTGTGTTTGATGAAATAGCTGATGTCTTACAAAAATTATATAATGGTACAGCTGGGACAGATAAAATTGCCTCAGAGTTATTTAACCAAACTTTAACAAAAACATATGATGACCAAAACCAAGTAAAAGCTTGAATATTGCAAAAAATTAATGAAGCTTTATAAGCTGAAACTAAGAAAGGAATCGGTTTAATGGATAAGATAAATAAATATGCGATTGAAATGCGCAATATTACAAAAGTATTTGGTGAGGTTATTGCAAATGATGATGTAACGTTAAAGATTAAAAAAGGAGAAATACATGCCTTAATTGGTGAAAATGGGGCAGGAAAATCAACTTTAATGAGTATTCTATTTGGTTTATATGAACCAACGAAAGGTGAAATTTTTGTTAACGGTAGCCAAGAGTATATTTCAGGGCCAATTAAGGCCAACAAACTAGGGATTGGGATGGTTCACCAACACTTTAAGTTGGTTGATATCTTTACAGTCCTAGATAATATTGTTTTAGGAGATGAAAAGACCAAAGGAAAAGTCTTTTTAGATCGCCAACGCGAAATTCGGGAAATTGCCCAAATTGCAATGAAATATAATTTGCAAGTTGACTTTAATACTAAAATTGCCAACATTTCAGTTGGGATGCAACAACGGGTAGAAATTTTAAAAATTTTATACCGGGGAGCAGATATTTTAGTTTTTGATGAACCAACAGCTGTTTTAACACCCCAAGAAATTGAAGGATTATTAAAAATTATTTTAGATTTAAAAGCCGATGGAAAAACAATTATTTTTATTTCGCATAAATTGGATGAAGTAAAAAAAATTGCTGATCGCGCAACTGTTATTCGCCGGGGAAAAGTAATCGAAACTTTTGATATTAAGGATAAAAGCCAGGAAGAAATTGCCCAGGCAATGGTTGGTCGCCAATTGGTTGAAATTAAAAATAAAGGTCAAGCAGCAGGGAATGAAACATTATTGCGAATTGAAAATTTATCAATTAAGAAAAAGGGAATTACAAAACTCTTGGCCCTTGATAATTTTAATTTAGAAGTTAAAACTGGGGAAATTGTCGCAATTGCTGGGGTTGAAGGAAATGGTCAAAGCGAGTTAGTTCGGGCAATTACCGGGTTAGAAAAAGTTAACAAAGGTAAAATTGTTTTTAATAATATTGATGTAACAAAAGTTAATATTCATCAAAAATATAGTATTGGAATGGCACATATTCCTGAAGATCGTCAAAAATATGGGTTAGTCTTAGATTTTAGTGTTATTGATAATGTAGTTTTACAAAATATTAATGAAAAACCATTTGCTAATTATGGTTTATTAAACAAAGCAGAAATTCAACTATATGCCCAAAACATTATTAATAAATATGATGTTCGGGGGACAAGTGCTGGATTTGCGATGGCACGCAGTTTATCAGGGGGAAACCAACAAAAATTAATTGTTGGCCGTGAATTATCACGTGATCATAATATTTTAATTGTTGTCCAACCAACGCGAGGATTAGATGTTGGGGCAATTGAATATATCCACCAAAAAATTTTAGAAGAAAAAGCTAATGGCAAAGCGGTATTATTAATCTCATATGAATTAGAAGAAATTATGAGTTTAGCTGACCGTATTGTGGTTATTCATAGTGGTCATATTACTGGAAATGTTCCAAACCATAAAATTAAACGCGAAGAAATTGGTTTAATGATGGCCGGAAAATATCATTTGAAAGGAGAACAAAGTCATGGGGAACATCGTTAAAAATAAGACGTGATTAGTGACACAAAAAACAAGGATCTTCTTTCGCTCTAATGAATTTAAAAACAAAATGAATGTTGTTAAAGCTTCTCTTTGCGCGATTTTAGTCGGTTTTTTACTAAGTTTTATTATTATTGGGATTAATGGCAGCAACCCATTCCTATTTTTTCAATATGTTTTTAAGCTAGCCTTTCACCCGTTATTACAAAATACAACTCTAACATATTGAGCAATTTATATCGTTGCTGGGCTAGCAGTTGCTGTTGGCTTTAAAGCCGGATTATTTAACATCGGAATTCCAGGGCAAATGTTACTAGCAGGAAGTATGTCAATTGTGTTAGGACTAAAAAATCCTGCCATTTCACAAGGAGCTGGTGTTGTTGGGGCAATTGCGATTTCAATTTTAGTTGGAGCCGGATTAGCCGCGATTGCGGGAGTACTAAAAGCCTTCTTTAATATTCATGAAGTTGTTTCAACAATTATGTTAAATTGAATTGTTTGATACGTAATGAAATGAATGTTTATGGATCTTAAGAATGGGCTATGAAATGCCAATAATAATTCAAGTATTGATATTACAACAGCTGCTCCAAACTTTAATCTAGCAATTAATGAGCAAACATGAATCATTCCAATGATTATTGCTGTTATTTTATTAGTTGGTGTTATCTTTATGATGAATTACACCGTGTTAGGGTTCCGAATTAAGGCGGTTGGGAAATCAAAAACAGCCTCATTATATGCGGGAACAAATATTAAAGCTTACACAATTGCTTCAATGGCGATATCGGGAGGAATTGCTGGAATCTTGGGAATGATTTATTATATGACCGAGTCAACGGTAATTCAGTTTTCAACCGATGCTTTACCAGTAATTGGGTTTGATGCAATTGCTGTTGCCTTGGTAGCTTTTACCAATGCCGTGTCAATTGTTCCAATTGCCTTACTATGAGCGATTATTAAAACAGCAGCAATGCAAGCAACACAATTACCACAGTTTCAAATGTCAAAAGAAATGGGACAATTAATCTTTGGTTTAATTATTTATATGACAGCGATTTCAGCCGTTTTTATCTACTTTAAACCAATCCTATGGTTCCGTCGTTGGTTAAATATTCAGAAAAATCCTGAATTTAAAGCAGAAGATCAAACTTATCAAAAAGAAATTAAAAATAATAAGTTAAAAATTAAAGCGATTAATAAAGAATACCGTCTTAAATTACGTGAATTAAAACAAGCAAAAGATAAGGAAGCAATTGTTACTTTACGTGAAAAAACGAATGAAAAGTTAACAACGTTAGTTGGGCAAAATACAACCTTAAAAATTAGTCGCAAGTTCTTTGTTGATACAAAATATAAAGCTGCGGCTAATTTAGGAAAACGTCGTATTAAAACACAATACAACAAAGCAATTTTTAGTTCAATTGGTTTAGCAATGGATCAATATGTTCAGTTTAAAAATCAATACTATTTGAAAAAGAATGAAGTAAGTATTTTTAAACAAAAACATGCTAAAAAAATGCGTGAGCTAAAAGGAAAAATGCGTGAAGAAATTAAAGCGCTAAGGAAAGCATATAAAAAAGATTATTTAGTTGAACAAACATTATTACAATCGAGTTATGCTAATTTATTAAGTCGTCATAGTGATGAAATTATTAATTTAAAAGAACAAAATTACCATTTATTTGATGAAATTCAGCAAAAATATGGGGATAACTACCAACAGTTTATTTTAGAAGAAAAGAAAGCAACTAAAACAATTGAAGAGCAAATTAAGGCGCTAAAAAAACAACAAAAACTTGAAGTAGTTGCTTTTAAACAAAATTATAAAGTAAAACGCCAAGAATTATCAAAAAAATTATGAAAAGCACGCAAAGCAAATCAACATGATGAAGAGTTAAAAAGACAAATTAGCAAAATTGTTGAAACTGCAATGGCTGAAATTGCAAATGCTCAAATTCACTATTTAGAAGAACTTATTGTTTTAAAAAATAGTAATCGTGCTAATCAAAAAAATTATGCGCAAGAATATAATGCTAATGTAACATTAATTATTAATGCAGTTAAAGAAGATAATGTTATTTTACGCCAAGAATTATTACGTAAAAAATCACAGTATCATAATAAAACTTTGAAGGGAGGAAAATAACGATGGGAGCAGTTGAACAATTATTTGCTAATGCCTCAGTTCTCTTTGCAGTTTTATTAATTGCGGCAATGGCGGGATTATATTCAGAGCGTGCCGGAATTGTTAATATTGCGATTGATGGAATGATGATCATTGGGGCGTTAACATATGCTTTATTGGGAAAAATGCTATCACAGTATGGTAATGGAATGCAATTAATTGCTTTACTAGGAGCCGGATTAGTTGGAGGATTATTTGCCCTCTTGCATGGTTTTGCCACAATCACCTTAAAATCACAACAAATTATTTCCGGGGTGGCAATTAACTTATTGGCAACAGGATTAGGGTTATTCTTTGTTTCAATTCCTTCTTTAGCAGTCGGAAACATGATTAAAACAGGGTTTACAATTATTGGCATTGACAATGCTAAAATTGTCAATATTTTTGTTATTATTGCTGTTATTCTAGCAATTTTCACCTTTGTTTTCTTTTATTTTACAAAAGCTGGAACACGCTTTGCAGCTTGTGGGGAGAATCCGCATGCAATTGATGCGGCCGGAATTAGTGTTGTTAAAATTCGTTATACAGCCGTAATTATTTCTGGTGTCCTAGCAAGTGTTGCGGGGGCAATGTTTACTCATTTCTTATCAAACCAATTTCGAGGAGATGTCCAAGGGCAAGGCTATATTGCCTTAGCAATTATGATTTTTGGTCAATGACGAATTCAATATATTACCTTAGGAGCAGTGCTATTTAGTTTCTTAATTGCCTTAGCAAGTAGTTTATGACGTTTTGCGGGATGAAATATTGCGGATCCTTCAAATCAATTACTAAAAATCTTACCATTTGTCTTTGCCTTAGTGACAATGGTTGCTTTTTCAAAGTATTCGAAAGTGCCAAAAGCATCCGGAATTCCATTTGACAAAGGTGCACGGTAAAAAAACAGGATAACCTGTTTTTTTCTTTTAAAACAAGGTAAAATATATTAATAAGGTAACAAAAAGGAGGAAAAACAAATGGCAGATTTTGATGCAAAATGTTTTAAATGTATTAACGAACAAACAAAAAAAGGAACAATGGGAGGGGCAAATAGTGTTTTATTTGGTAAAATGCAACAAGGATTAGTTGATTCAACTGATAGTGAAATCTATGTTTGCCCCCGTCATCGTTAAAAAACAAAACGCGAGTAATCGCGCTTTTTTTTGGTAAAATTTTTAATTATTTTAAAATTTCTTGACTTTAATATCAAATCAATATAAAATTGATTAGCATATATTGCGTAGATTTGGAAAAGTGAGGGTAATAATTAGATGGCGCTAAAAGAAAAAGAATTTGGACATTATGCGAAAAGAATTGATTATACAAAAGTAAGTGGGAACCTAGAATTACCAAACCTGATTGAAATTCAAACAGAAACTTATGATTGATTTAAACAAACAGGGATTAGTGAAGTTTTTAATGAAGTATTTCCAATTGTTGGCCATGAAGGTAATATTATTTTAGAAATGTTGGATTGGGAGTTTAAGCAACCAAGAAGAACAATTCCACAAGCAAAAGAAGAGTCAAAAATATTTGAGGCTCCAATTTATTCAAATTTAAAATTAACTATTAATTCAAAAGATATTGAAATTGAAACTGGAATTGTTAAGGGAGAACCAGAGTTAATTAAAGCTTGAATTGAAGAACGCATTGGGCATATGATTACAATTTTAAAAAAATCAGCTGATGTTGTTTACTATGATATTCATACCGGTGACGAAGAGGCAACTTGCACCGTAACAATTAAAGATCGTCAACCAGAAAAATTAATTGTTGACATTATGATTGAAAAGACAGGAGAGGTCTTTTTTGGTGATTTTCCATTAATGACAGGGAAAGGAACTTTTATTATTAATGGTTCAGAAAAAGTTGTTGTTTCACAACTAGTTCGTTCACCAGGAGCATATTATAAAATTGATTTAAACCGTAAAAACGGGGAAAATGTTTACTATGTTGATTTAATTCCATCACGTGGGACATGATTAGAATTTGAATCAGATAACAAAAAAATTAAAACAGAAAAAGAAGAACGCTTTAAAAATGTTTTCTATGTCAAAATTGATAAATCAAGAAAAGTTTCAGTTGCTAACTTATTTACAGCCTTAGGTTTAACAAAAGAAGCTGTTTTTGATATTTTTGGGGATAGTAAATTAGTTCAAAATACTTATGAATTAGAAAACTATACTGGTGATATTGCCTATGATCAAAGTATTGCGGTACAAGAATTATACAAAAAAATTCGTTCAGGAGAAACAGCAACACCAGATGGAGCAACAAAATATCTTTTTGGGTTATTATTTGATAAACGTAAATATGACTTAACAAAAGCTGGGCGTTTTAAATTAATTCAAAAACTATCAGTGGAAAATCGAATTTATAATAAAGTATTAGCCGCTGATATTAAGGATACTAACGGAAAAGTTGTTTTTAGTGAAGGAACCTTAATGGATAAAGAAAACGTGATTAAATTAAAAGGATTGTTACGAACAGGAGCATGTTTAGAAACAATTACTTTTAATGATGAAATTATTTGTAGTGATAAAATCCAAAAAATCCAAATTTACACTGATAATGAAGCTCGTAATAAAATCACAAATATTATTGGAATTGATCCAAACGCAACTGATGAATATATTACTGTTCCTGATATTGTGGCAACATTTTCATATTTATTAAATCTAACAGAAGGAATCGGAGAAGTTGATGATATTGACCATTTAGGAAACCGTCGTGTTCGAACAATTGGGGAATTATTACAAAACCAATTCCGAATTGGGTTATTACGAATTGAAAAAAATGTTAAAGAAAAAATGTCAACATCTTCAAACTTATTTAAGATGAAACCATCAAACATTATTAATAATAAACCATTATCAGCGATTATTGGTGAGTTTTTCAACTTGTCACAGTTATCACAATTTATGGATCAGACAAACCCATTAGCTGAGTTAACAAACAAACGTCGTTTAACAGCTTTAGGACCAGGGGGATTATCAAGAGAACGTGCGGGATTAGAAGTGCGGGATGTCCACTACTCACACTACGGACGAATTTGTCCAATTGAAACGCCAGAAGGGCCAAATATTGGGTTAATTAACAACTTAGCTACTTATGCGAAAATTAATTCATTTGGGTTTATTGAAACACCATACCGAAGAGTAGTTAATAATAAAGTTACAGCCCAAAATGATTATTTAACAGCTGATGAAGAAAAAAACTATGTTGTGGCGCAAGCTAACATCCGTTTAAGCGATAGAGGCGAAATCTTAGATGATCAAGTAATTGCTCGCTTCCAAGGGGAAAATATTATTGCTCCGCGTGATGAAGTTGACTATGTTGACGTTTCACCAAAGCAAATTGTTTCAATCGCAACAAGTTGTATTCCATTTTTAGAAAATGACGATGCTAACCGTGCCTTAATGGGGGCGAACATGCAACGTCAGGCCATCCCATTAATTTCACCAAGTTCACCATATGTTGGAACAGGGGTTGAATATGCTGCTGCTCGTGACTCAGGGTTAGCAATTGTTTCACAATATGATGGAACTGTTGACTTTGTTGATGCGACAAAAATTATTTTAAAAACAAAAGAGGGTCTAAAAACATATTTCTTAGATACTTTTGTGCGTAGTAACCAAGGAACATCATTGACACATGTTCCATTAGTAAAACTTGGGCAAAAAGTTGAAAAAAATCAAATTTTAGCTGATGGACCATCAATTGAAAAAGGGGAATTGGCATTAGGACAAAATGTTGTTGTTGCCTTTACAACTTGAAATGGTTATAACTATGAGGATGCGATTATTGTTTCAGAACGATTAGTGTCAGAAGATGTCTTTACTTCAATTCATATTGAAGAATATACAATTGAACGTCGTCAAACAAAACAAGGACCAGAAGAAATTACTCGTGAAATTCCAAATATTTCAGAAAATGCTCGTAAATTCTTAGATGATGATGGGTTAGTAATTATCGGAACAGAAGTTAAACCGGGTGATATTTTAGTTGGGAAAGTAACACCAAAAGGACAAACCCAATTATCACCAGAAGATAAATTATTACAAGCAATTTTTGGGGAAAAATCAAAAAATGTTAAAGATAATTCGTTACGTGTTCCGAATGGTGGGGAAGGAATTATTCAAGCAATTAAACGTTTCCCACGGGAAAAATATGAACTAGCAGCTGATGTATTAGAAGTAATTAAAGTTTATATTGTTCAAAAACGTAAAATCCAAGAAGGAGATAAAATGGCGGGGCGTCATGGTAATAAAGGGGTTATCTCAAAAATCTTACCATTAGAAGATATGCCACACTTAGAAGACGGAACACCAGTTGATATTATGTTAAACCCATTAGGGGTTCCTTCACGGATGAATATTGGACAGGTGCTAGAAATCCACTTAGGAATGGCCGCTAAAAAATTAGGACAAAAAGTTGCAACACCAGTTTTTGATGGGATGACAAATGATGAACTAATTGAAATTATGAACAAAGCAAATATGAAAAACTTCGGGAAAGAAGTGTTAGTTGATGGGCGAACAGGGGAAAAATTTGATAATCCTGTTTCAGTTGGAGTGATGTACATGCTGAAATTATCACACATGGTTGATGATAAATTACATGCACGGAACGTTGGTCCATACTCATTAATTACCCAACAACCATTAGGAGGAAAAGCTCAAAATGGGGGACAAAGATTTGGGGAAATGGAAGTATGAGCGTTAGAAGCTTATGGAGCCGCCCATACCTTACGGGAAATCTTAACAATTAAATCCGATGATATTAAAGGACGAACAAGAGCTTATGAAGCAATTGTGAAAGATAAAAAAATTCCAGAACCTGGAATTCCAGAATCATTTAATGTTTTAACACGTGAAATTCAAGGATTAGGATTTAATATCCATATGATTGATGAAGAAGGAAATGCTAAAAACATTAATAGTTATGATGAAACTGATTATGTTGATGAAGATTTATTAACAAATACTGTTGATGAATTAGAAGATGAATTTGATATTGATAGTTTTATCTTAAATCCAAATAAAAATAATTTTAATGAAGATGATTATAGTAATGGTGATATTGACGAAGCAGACTTGCTTGGCGATAATGACGCAAGTGATGATGAGCTAGAAAACGAAAGTAATTAGGGGGAAATAAATTATGACAAATTCTAATGATAAAAATAGTCGCATGATTAAAATTGGTTTAGCTAATCCTGATGACATTCGTAGCTGATCATATGGGGAAGTTAAAAAACCAGAAACAATTAACTATAAAACTTTAAAACCAGAAAAAGATGGTTTGTTTGATGAAAAAATCTTTGGACCAACAAAGAACTTTGAATGTTCTTGTGGAAAATATAAAAAATCAAAAAACAAAGGAAAAATTTGTGAACGTTGTGGGGTTGAAATTACTGAAGCAATTGTTCGTCGTGAACGCATGGGACACATTGAGCTAGAAGAACCAGTGTCACATATTTGAATGTTAAAAGCAGCACCAAGTCGAATTTCGTTGATTTTAGATATGAAAACAAAAGAACTAGAAGAAGTAGTTTATTTTGTGTCATACATTGTTTTAGATTCAGGAAATGCTAAAGCTTTAAAACAAAAAATGGTTTTAGACTTAGGGAATGCTAAAACATCAGCGGCAACACGTCAACGATTAACAAAAACATTACGTGAAATTTTAGAAACCCTAAAACCAGGGACAATGACTTATGAAATTGGAGAAACAATGATTGAGGATTTAAAAAATACCTCATTACCATTCTCAATGGATGAATGTACGCAATACATTAGCCGCCATACTGATGCTCGTTTTGGGATTGGGGCGGAAGCAATTGAAACACTGTTAAAAAAATTAGATATTGATAGTGAAATTGAAAAAATTAAAACTGATTTAAAAGGAAAGAAAACGCAATTAGATCAAAACAAATTAATGAAACGCTTAGAAGTATTGGATTCATTAAAAAAATCAGGGTCACGTCCCGAATGAATGATTTTACGCGCTGTGCCAGTAATCCCCCCCGATATTCGTCCAATTATTCAATTGGATGGGGGTCGTTTTACAACTTCCGAAATTAATGACTTGTATCGTCGAATCATTATTCGTAATGAACGGCTAAAAAAAGTTAAATCAATGGGAGCACCAAGTGTGATTGTTAACAATGAAAAAAGGATGTTACAAGAAGCTGTTGATGCCTTATTAGATAATGAACGTAAAGCACGTCCAGTAACGGGGAAAGATAAACGACCATTAAAATCATTAACAAGTATTTTAAAGGGAAAACAAGGTCGTTTCCGTCAAAACTTATTAGGAAAAAGGGTTGACTACTCAGGGCGTTCAGTTATTGCGATTGGACCAGACTTAAAAATGTACCAATGTGGTTTACCACGAGATATGGCGATTACTTTATTTAAACCATTTGTTATCTCACGGTTAGTAAAAGAAGGTTATGCCGCAAACATTAAAGTGGCGGAAAAACTAATCTTAAACCAAGATGATAAAGTTTGAGAAGTACTAGAAGAAGTAATCAAAACACGCCCAGTCTTATTAAACCGGGCACCAACATTACACCGATTAGGAATTCAAGCGTTTGAACCGATACTAGTTAAAGGAAAAGCAATTCGTTTACACCCCTTAGTTACAACGGCGTTTAATGCTGACTTTGATGGGGACCAAATGGCGGTTCACGTGCCAATTACTGATGAAGCTGTGGCCGAAGCACGTAGTTTAATGTTAGGAAGCCGTAATATTTTGGGGCCAAAAGATGGTAAGCCAATTGTAACTCCAACCCAAGATATGGTATTAGGGAACTACTACTTAACTTATGAAGAAAAAGACCAAGTTGGACAAGGAACAATCTTTAAAGATGTTAACGAAGCAATTATTGCTTATGAAACAAGCGCTGTCGGGTTACATGCCTTAGTTGCAATCCCGGTTAATGCTTTCGTTAATAAAGGGTTCAAAGATAGTGACATGAGCAAGTACATTGTTACAACACCAGGGAAAATTATCTTTAACCAAATCTTTAAAGAAGAATTCCCATACTTAAATGAACCAAATGTTGAGAACTTAACAGCTTTACCAAAACGTTGTTTAATTAAGGATGATGTTGATTTAAATGAATACTTAACAACATGAGAAGTTAATTTACCATTCAAGAAAAAAGACTTGTCAAATATTATTGATCGTTACTTTAAGTTGTATGGGGCTAATAAAACAGCGGAAATGCTAGATAACATGAAAAACCTTGGGTTTAAATACTCTGGTAAATCAGGGGTTACTGTTTCAGCGGCTGACGTTAAAGTGTATGATAAAAAACAAGAAGAATTTAAAAAAGCCGATTTAAAAGTAAAAGAAATTAATGATTACTTTAAATTAGGAATGTTAACGGCGCGTGAAAAACAACACCGGATTATTACTGTTTGATCAAAAGTAAAAGACCAAATTCAGTCAGAGTTAGAACATATCTTACGTGAAGATCCAAAAAATCCAATCTTTATGATGGCTGATTCTGGAGCACGGGGGAACGTTTCAAACTTTACGCAGTTAGTTGGGATGCGGGGATTAATGAATAACCCAAAAGGGGATATTATTGAATTGCCAATTAAATCATCATTCCGTGAGGGATTAACCGTATCAGAGTTCTTTATTTCAACCCATGGGGCAAGAAAAGGGATGGCCGATGTGGCCCTAAAAACTGCCGATTCAGGGTACTTAACTCGTCGGTTAGTTGACGTTTCACAAGAAATTATTATTACCGTGAAAGATTGTCATACAAAACGTGGATTTGTTGTTTCCGATATTATTGAACAAAAACACGCAAATATTATTGTGCCATTACATGACCGTTTAGTGGGGAGATATAATTTAAAAGATATCAAACTAAAAGGGGATGTTGTTATTCCAGCTAATACACTATTAACCGAGGAAGATGCTAGTGCCATTGTTAAAAGTGGGATTAAAGAAGTTGTCATTCGTTCAGTATTATCTTGTGAAGCCGATAAAGGAATTTGTCAACGATGTTATGGTAAAAACTTAGCAACAGGTGAAAAAGTGGCGATTGGCGAAGCAGTTGGAACAATTGCAGCCCAATCAATTGGTGAACCAGGAACACAGCTAACAATGCGTACCTTCCATACCGGAGGGGTTGCTGGGGGAGCTGATATTACCCAAGGGTTACCACGGATTAAAGAATTACTTGACGTTACAACACCAAAAGGGTCAATTTCTGTTATTTCGGAAATTGATGGAACAATTAGTGAAATTAAAGATGAGGGTGGAATTCACATCATTTATGTTAAATCAGAAAATGATGAACGTAAATATAAAACCCAATTTAATGCGGTCTTAAGAGTTAAAGTTGGCGAACCGGTTGTGCGTGGTCAAAAATTAACCGAAGGATCAATTAATATTAAAGAATTATTAGAAGTTGCGAAAATTGAAGATGTTCACAATTACATTTTAAAAGAAGTTCAAAAAGTTTACCGTTTACAAGGGATTGAAATTTCGGATAAATATATTGAAATTATCATTAAACAAATGTTGAACAAAGTTAAAATTATCGATGCTGGGGATACTGAGTTATTACCAGGAGAAATTGTGACAATCAAACGCTACCGTAAAGAAACAATTAATGCTGTTCGCGCGATGAAAAAACCACCAACAGCAAAACATGTCATCTTTGGGATTAAAAAAGCCCCATTAGAGTCAGAATCATTCTTAGCATCAGCTTCATTCCAAGATACAACAAGAGTTTTAGTAAAAGCGATTATCAAAGGAAAAGTTGACCGTCTAGAAGGATTAAAAGAAAATATTATGTTAGGACACTTAATTCCAGCAGGTACAGGATTAAAAGATCCAAAAGATATTATCCTTGCCGGAATTCAAGCAAAAGCCGAAGAATATTAGAAATAAAAAAGATTATCCACTGGATATTCTTTTTTTATTTATATAATATATTGATTAGTATTAATTAGACTTAATATTATTTTTATTTGAAACCATTTTAAAAAGTGCTGAAAATGATTGTATTATTTCATATAAATAATATCCATTTTTATAAGTTTTTTCCATTAAGTTATTTAAACATTTTTTTTCTATAATTTTAATAGTAGCTAATAAGGCATAAAGGAAAGCATTTTCACTAACTGTATCTATTTCTAAAAAATTAATTTCTATTGTATTTTTATCAAATCATGTCTTAGAAAAAGCTTCGTAGGCTTTTAAGAATAAATTAAAATTACTTTTTATTCCAGCTTTTTTACCAAGGTTTTTACTTTTTTTAATGATATATTTTTTATTATTTTTTAGTAATAAAATTATTTGATTATTAAAGTTTCATTTATTTAAAAATTCATTATCATTAATTTGCATAATTATATTATTAGTTGGTATATCAAAATTAATTATTTCATTAAATCATTTTAAATTAGAATCATTTTTATGATTTTCATAGTCAAAAAAATTTTTATATGGTTTAGGATTTTTATTTTGACTATATTTTTCGGTAAAAAAATATGAATATTTCTCAATTTCTTTATAAAGCCAATAAATATGATTAATTATAATTTTAATTTCTTTATCTTTTTTATTTATGTATCATATATTTCATAATTTAATGTATTTAATCAATAATGGGATTAAACATATTAAAAGTGTAATTATAACTGCTGATAATGTCCCAATGGCTGTTAACATTTCTCAGTCTATTTTATTTGTATTTTTTATATAAAATTTCATGACTAATGCACCTTCCTACACAATTTATTATACTTATCAAAATGTAAAAAAAACAAATTATTTCTTAAAATTTTGTGCAAAATATATTTGTAATATAATATGCTAAATTTAAAATAAAAATAAATTTTAAGTAAACTTTTAAGTTTTTCTAATAATTTTTAAAAATATAAACTTATATAAAATAAATTTAAAATTTTGCAATAGGAAAAAGTAAGAAAATTCATAGATTGGAAATAATTATGAGAATTAATTTGTATCAGCATACTCGTGCTATAAAAAATGGAGAACATATAACTCGTAATTTAGACATTATGGATAAAACAAAAGTTGATTTATTTATATCTAATCTAGAAAATTGAGATGTTGGAATAGTATTTATAACTAATCATAATTTGTTTGATTTAAATCAATTTAATTTTTTTGAAGATCAATTGAATGAAAAAAATATTTTATTATTACCAGGTATTGAAATTAATATTAAAGATAATGAAAATAATATTCATAATATGAATATTCTAGAATTAATGAAATATCAAAAACTGGAAAAATGGTTATAATTTTTACTACAATGCAAATCTTGGAGTTAGAACTTGGTCATATTTAGTAATTTATAGAGAATTGGCAAAAAATGGGGCAGAAAATAATACATATTTAGGCAGTGCATTTTAAAAAATTTTGAGAATATGGATAACCCTATACATGAGAAGAAATATCAGAAGATATTCTTGAAGGTGGAAAAGAAGCATTTGATTAAAAGTCTTAAGTTTATTGAAATTATAGTTTTGAATAATTTTAGTAATATAATTGGCTTATTAAAATTAATAATTTTTTTAGATAATGTAAAATATGATTTTAAATTTAAGTTTTAATATATAAATAAATTAATTCCAAAAAATAGAATTTGTAAAATTAAATAGAGATAAATATCCAAATTAAGGAACATAATTAAAATATAGTAAAATTTTAAAATTAATTATTTTAGTTAATGTTTAATATGCATTTTTCGCTATTATAATTTTTAGAAGATTTATTATTTTATTAGTTAGCAAATTTAATTTTTGCTAACTAATAAAATAATATTTGAAATTTGTAAAGGAGATTTATGAGAAAAAAAATTAAAATTAGAATTATTTTCTACTTATTTTTAGTATTAATTTTACTTTTATTAAATTTTATAAATTTAAATAATAGATATAATAATACAGAAGATAAAAAAATAAGTTTAAATTCAAAAAATTTAAATTTGTTTTTTAAAAATAATATATTTAATTACAAAAATGGCTTTTTTTTAAAAATTTATTAGATAATGAGGATTTAAATAATTTAGAAATAAAAAATAATTTTTTATATAATTCTCATTATTTAATTGATATATTAATTTATAAATTAATTATAAAAAAAATACAAAGCAATTTTTATTTTAATTTAGATGATTATTTTATTAAAATAAAGTCTCACAATTTGTTTGGGGGAGTTGGGAGTCCCATTTTTAATAAATATTATAGAATAAAATTTAGTTTTTCTATTTTTAAAAAACAAAATAATAATTTAGTATATAAAAACAAAAATCTAATACTAAATTTTATGGAAACTTATTTATTTAATAAAAATGATTGGATTAATTATTTTATTGATTATCAAATTAATTTTAATTTAAGTAAAAATAATAAATTTAATTATTTTAGAGAAATATTAGAAGATGATTTAACGCAGGAAAATAAGCAAGACTATATTTTGGATAATTTAGAAAATATTAAAGAAAATTTATCTAATTATTTAACAAATCTATATTCAAATAATATGTTAAATAATAAAAAATATTGATTATATAATGATTATAAAATTAAAGTAAGAGTTGAATACTATAAATACTTAGGAGTAGAAACATGTAAAAAAAATTTAATAAATTTCTTTAAAGAATTTTTATCTTTAACTTTTTCTTTTACTGATAATCTAAATATAAATGTTAAAATAGATTTAATTTTTTTAATAAAACTAATTTAATTTATAGTTTATTTTTAGATGTCTCTATTATAAATAATATTAATTATTTAGACAAATAATACAAGGAAAAATATCAACTTAAAAAATAGAATATATTTTTTGGAATTATGGCAAAGATATAAAAAATAATATATACTTAATAAAAATACTAAAAATAAATTGTAAAATAATGGTAAGGAGAAGGTATGAGTAATAAATATACAGTTTTGGAATTATTTGCTGGAGCTGGTGGATTAGCACTTGGTTTAGAAAAAGCTGGTTTTAATACATTGGGTTTAATAGAAGTTGATAAGTGAGCAGTTGAAACTCTTAAAAATAATAGACCAGAGTGAAATATTATTCATGATGATATTATAAATATAGTTAATCAAGGTATTAAAAATTTTGTAAATACTAATGTAGATGTTGTATCAGGAGGTTTTCCTTGTCAATCTTTTAGTTATGCTGGGAAAAGGCTAGGTTTAGAAGACACTAGAGGTACTATGTTTTATTATTATGCAGAAATTGTTAAAGAATTACAACCTAAGATTTTTTTAGTAGAAAATGTAAAAGGATTAGTTAATCATGATTTTGGAAAAACATTTAAAACAATTTTAAATGTTTTTGAAGATTTAAATTACAAATTATATTGAAAAGTATTAAATGCATGAGATTATAATGTAGCACAAAAAAGAGAACGTTTGGTTTTGATAGGAATTCGAAAAGACTTTTCGAATAAAGAATTTCTTTTTCCGAATCCAATAGCTCCAAAATTAGTTCTTAAGGATGTTCTAAAAAAAGTTCCTAATTCAGTTGGTGCTGAATACCCAAAAAGAAAAAAAGAAATTTTAAGTTTAGTTCCACCTGGTGGTTGTTGACGTGATCTTCCAGATGATTTAGCTCAAGAATATATGGGAAAAAGTTATTTTTTGGGTGGTGGCAGAACAGGAATGGCAAGAAGAATCTCCTGAAATGAACCGTCTTTGACATTAACTTGTTCTCCTGCACAAAAGCAAACAGAAAGATGCCATCCTGATGAAACTAGGCCATTTACAACAAGAGAATATGCAAGAATTCAGTCATTTCCAGATAATTGAATATTTGCAGGAAGTATTAATAATATATATAAGCAAATTGGCAATGCTGTGCCTGTTGAACTTGCAAAAAATATAGGAATTTCTATAATTAATTATATCAACAATGTTAATAAGGAGAAAAAATAATGGAAAGATACGAATTAAATTTTATTTCACAAAGTAATTTAGAAAAACATATAAGGAATACTATTTTAAAATATAGTGAATCTATTAATGGTATAAATTTGAAACAATTTAATTCTAATATTGTTGATCCAATTAAAATGTTATTTGATTCTTTAGTTTTTAAAAAAGATATTGAGGATATTATTGAAAGTGAAATAATTCGTCAAAAAGATAAAAGTAATAATAATATTATAGGTTATTTTCATCAAAATCTATTTAAATATATAAATAATTCTGATTGAATAGTTCCAAAAACAGGATTTGATATTGAAAATATTAATAATAAAATTTTTGTTGAAATGAAAAATAAACATAATACGATGAATGCGTCGTCATCTCAAAAAACATATATTAATATGTTAAACAAAATTGCCAATGACTCGGAAGCAAAGTGTTTTTTAGTTGAAATTATTGCCAAAAAAAGTCAAAACATTATATGAGAATTAAGTTTAGATGGAAAGAAAAATTGTAATGAAAGAATAAAAAGAATTTCAATAGATAAATTTTATGAAATAGTTACAGGTGATAAATTAGCATTTTATAAATTATGTAATACACTAAAATGGTTAATAAAAAAGGTTATTGATGAAATGCCTGAATTTAATAAAACAAAAGAAGATACAGTTATTATTGAATTAAAAAATATGGCACAAAATAATTTAATGAACTCTTTATTTTTTCTTGCATTTAATACTTATTATGGATGAAAAGAGGAAGACTATTTAACAGATAATTATAAGATAAGTTAAAAATTATATAAATTTTTTTCAAGAAATATATAGTATTATTTTAAAACTAATTAAAAAATAATGAAAAAGTAAATCAAAGTTACTTCCTTAATATTATGTAAGAGTACAAATCTATTTTTTTAATCCTATTAAATTTACTCCAAATAATTTAGGGCAACTTTTTTGATTGGAATTTTATGAGGAAAAATGAAATTAAAGAAATTGAACTATTAGAAGCATATATGTTAAATGATAAACAATTTATTAAATATTAGTTTTAGTGAACATTTAATAATTTTGAAATTATTAAATATATTGAAATTAATTTTGAAAAAATTAGTAAAAATTTAATAACTTTTAAAATAATTAGAACGGAGGAAGACATAATTTTGAAGATTTTAATGAATTATTTTTATATTTTAAAATTTGAATCAGCATTGAAAAGATAAAAAAACATAACATAGAATTGAAAGAAATATCAGATTATATTAAATAATTTAAATCATAAAATTAATTGACTAAATCTCTATTTTTCTGTATTATTATATACGGATTGTATTGTTTGATACACTCGGATATGTGAAAGGAGACAAGAAGATGCCAACAATTAACCAATTAGTTAGAAAACCTCGTAAAGATAAAGTTTGAAAAACAAAAGCACCAGCTTTAAATCGTGGTTTAAACTCTTTACAGAAAAAAGTAACAAATGTAACATCACCACAAAAACGTGGGGTATGTACTCGTGTTGCCACAATGACACCGAAAAAACCTAACTCAGCGTTACGTAAATATGCCCGTGTTCGTTTAACAAACGGAATGGAAGTTACTGCGTATATTCCTGGTGAAGGACATAACTTACAAGAACATAGTGTGGTTTTAATTCGTGGAGGAAGGGTTAAAGACTTACCAGGGGTACGTTACCACATTATTCGTGGGACATTAGATACGGCTGGAGTTAATAACCGTAAACAAAGCCGTTCATTATATGGAACTAAAAAACCAAAAGCTGCTAAAGCTTAATTAAAATAAATAAAAACAATAGAAGATTATTACGAAAGGAGGCAAAATAAATGCGTAAACGTCAAGCTGAAAAAAGAGATGTACTTCCAGATCCAGTGTATAATTCAAAATTAGTAACACGTGTCGTTAATAAATTAATGATTGATGGGAAAAGAGGAGTTGCTCAAACAATTTTATATGGAGCGTTTGAAATTATTAAAGAAAAAACTAATACTGAACCATTAGAAATCTTTAACAAAGCAATTGCAAACATTACTCCACACTTAGAATTAAAAGTTAGAAGAATTGGGGGAGCTAATTACCAAGTTCCAATTGAAGTTAATGAAGAACGTAAAGTAGCATTAAGTTTACGTTGATTAATTAACTATGCTCGTTTAAGAAATGAAAAAAGCATGGTTGATAAATTAGCCCATGAAATTATTGATGCATCAAATGGAATTGGTGGATCAGTGAAGAAAAAAGATGATACCCATAAAATGGCGGAAGCTAATAAAGCTTTTGCTCATTACCGTTGATAAGAATTAATAGAAAGGAAAAACAGAAAAATGGCAAGAGAATATTCTCTAGAGAATACAAGAAACTTTGGAATTATGGCCCATATTGATGCTGGTAAAACAACAACAACTGAGCGTATTTTATTCCATACAGGGAAAATTCATAAACTTGGTGAAACTCATGATGGGGCGAGCCAAATGGACTGAATGGCCCAAGAACAAGAAAGAGGGATTACAATTACCTCTGCGGCAACAACTGCCTTCTGGCATAATGTTCGTTTAAATATTATTGATACTCCAGGTCACGTTGATTTTACAGTTGAAGTAGAACGTTCATTACGTGTTTTAGATGGGGCGGTGGCTGTATTAGATGGTCAATCAGGGGTTGAACCACAAACTGAAACAGTTTGACGTCAAGCATCAACTTACCATGTTCCAAGAATTGTTTTTGTTAACAAAATGGACAAAATTGGTGCTGACTTCTTATACTCAGTAAAAACAATTCATGAACGTTTACAAGGAAACGCCCACCCAGTACAAATTCCAATTGGAGCAGAAGATCAATTTTCAGGAATTATTGATATTATTGAACGTAAAGCTTACCACTATGATGGATCAGCCAACGAAGAAGCCCAAGAAATCGAAATTCCAGCAGACTTAAAAGATTTAGTTGAAGAATACCGTGTTAAATTAATTGAAGCGGCAATGAACTTTGACGAAGAATTAATGATTAAATACTTAGACGGACAAGAAATTAGTGTTCCCGAAATTAAAGCGGCAATTAGAACAGCAACAATTTCCGGGCAATTCTTCCCAGTCTTTTGTGGAAGCGCTTTTAAAAACAAAGGGGTTAAATTAATGTTAGATGGCGTGATTGATTACTTACCTTCACCCGTTGATATTCCAGCGATTAAAGGAACTTTAGAAGACGGAACCGAAGTAGAACGTCATTCAGACGATTCAGAACCATTCTCAGCATTAGCATTTAAAATTATGACCGATCCATTTGTTGGAAAATTAACATTCTTCCGTGTTTATTCAGGAATCTTGAAAAAAGGAAGTGCTGTTTTAAACTCAACAAAAGGAAAAACTGAAAGAATTGGTCGTTTATTAAAAATGCATGCTAATAACCGTGAGGAAATTGAAGAAGTTTACGCGGGAGATATTGCTGCTGCTGTTGGGTTAAAATTAACAACAACAGGAGATACTTTATGTGATGAAAAAAATGAAGTTATCTTAGAATCAATGGTCTTCCCAGAACCAGTTATTAGTTTAGCGTTAGAACCAAAAACAAAAGCTGACCAAGAAAAAATGAGTTTAGCGTTATCAAAATTAGCGGAAGAAGACCCAACTTTTAGAACATGAACAGACGAAGAAACGGGACAAACAATCATTGCCGGAATGGGTGAGTTACACTTAGATATTCTAGTTGATCGGATGAAACGTGAATTTAAAGTTGAAACTAATGTTGGAGCACCACAAGTTTCATACCGTGAAACATTCAAAGATAGTGCTGATGTTGAAGGTAAATACATTAAACAATCAGGGGGACGTGGACAATACGGACACGTTTGAATTAAATTTGAACCAAACCATGATAAAGGGTTTGAGTTTGTTGACGGAATTGTTGGAGGGAAAATCCCTCGTGAATTTATTGGATCAGTTAAAAAAGGAATCGAAGATTCAATGCTGACTGGTAAATTAGCCGGGTATCCAATGATTGATATTAAAGCAACATTATATGATGGGTCATACCATGATGTCGATTCATCACAAATGGCCTATGAATTTGCGGCTAGTTTAGCGTTAAAAGAAGCGGCTAAAAAAGCAAAAGCAGTTATTTTAGAGCCAATTATGGCTGTTGAAGTAATTGTTCCGGAAGAATATTATGGGGATGTAATGGGGAACTTATCATCACGTCGTGGTCAAATCGAAGGAAATGACCAACGGGGAAATGCTCAAGTTGTTAAAGCCAAAGTACCATTATCAGAAATGTTTGGATACGCAACTGACTTACGAAGCTTTACTCAAGGTCGTGGAACATATACAATGATTTTCTCACATTACCAAGATGCGCCAAAATCAATTACTGAAGAAATTATTAAAAAAGCCGGAAAATCAGAATAATTTGATTTTCTGTTGCTGATAATGGTTTAATCTACCATTTTTACAAAAAAGATTGCAAAGTAAAACAAATTAATTTAAAATAACTATGACATTTGTCTATAACTATAGGAGGAAAAATTAAATGGCAAAGCAAAAATTTGATAGAAGTTTACCACACGTAAACATCGGAACAATTGGTCACGTTGACCACGGTAAAACAACTTTAACTGCTGCTATTACAACAGTATTAGCTAAAAAAGGTTTCGCTGAAGCAACAGGATATGACAATATTGATAAAGCACCTGAAGAAAGAGAACGTGGAATTACAATTAATACATCACACGTTGAATACCGTACAGAAAACCGTCACTATGCACATGTTGACTGTCCAGGTCACGCCGATTATGTTAAAAACATGATTACAGGAGCAGCCCAAATGGATGGAGCAATTTTAGTTGTTGCTGCAACAGATGGACCAATGCCACAAACAAGAGAACACATTTTATTATCAAGACAAGTCGGAGTACCAAAAATGGTAGTTTTCTTAAACAAATGTGACATGGTTGATGATGAAGAAATGATTGACTTAGTTGAAATGGAAGTTAGAGACTTATTAAGTGAATATGGCTTTGATGGAGAAAACACACCAGTTATTAGAGGATCAGCTTTAAAAGCTCTTGAAGGGGATCCAAAATGAGAAGAAAAAATCATTGAATTAATGGCAGCAGTTGACTCATGAATTCCAGAACCAGTAAGAGATACAGAAAAACCATTCATGATGCCAGTTGAAGACGTTTTCACAATTACAGGACGTGGAACAGTTGCAACAGGGCGTGTTGAACGTGGAATTGTAAAAATTAACGAAGAAGTTGAAATTATTGGATTCACAGAAGAAACTAGAAAAGTTGTTGCAACAGGTTTAGAAATGTTTAGAAAATTATTAGACGAAGCTAAAGCTGGAGATAACGTTGGAGTCTTATTACGTGGAGTTGACCGTGAGCAAATTCAACGTGGACAAGTATTGGCAAAGCCAGGAACTGTTAAACCACATACAGAATTTAAAACACAAGTTTATGTTTTAAGTAAAGAAGAAGGAGGACGTCATACACCATTCTTTGGAAACTATCGTCCACAATTCTACTTCCGTACAACTGACGTTACTGGATCAATTACATTACCTACTGGAGTAGAAATGGTTATGCCAGCTGATAATGTTGAAATGACTGTTAACTTAATTGCCCCAGTTGCGATTGAAGAAGGAACAAAATTCTCAATTCGTGAAGGTGGACGTACAATCGGAGCCGGAACAGTTACATCAATTATTAAATAATTATTATCAAACAAACAATAAAACAACCTTCATGGTTGTTTTTCTTTTGTTTTTCTCTTGCTTATTTGGAAATTATTTATATAATTATTTATGTAGTGAAAAATCACAATGAGGAGGAACAACAATGGCATATAATCCAACCCCAAAAAATGAAGAAGTTGTGGCAAAAGCATCAGGCTTAGGAAAGTTTTTTGTTTATATTTGGTTTATTTTAATTTTTCCAATTTTCTTTTATATTGGGACAAGAAATAATTTAATTCGTCAAAAAGAACGAATTGAAGAAACAGCATCAGGGATTGATGTGCAATTAAAACGTCGTGTTGATATGTTAACAAAATTAATTGATTCAACAAAACAATATATGAAATATGAAAAAGATACTTTAGAAGGGGTAATTGCCTTACGAACACAAGCAAACAATCTAAAAGTGCAAGACTTTGAAAAAGTTAACAGTAAAGTAAATGAACAATTAGGGAAAATTAATGTGACTTTAGAAAACTACCCAGATTTAAAAGCAAGTAACAATGTGATTGAATTGCAAAAAGGGATTCGTGATTGTGAAGACAACATTGCCGCTGCTCGTCGTTTTTATAATTCAGCTGCTCGTGAATTTAATGGAAAAATTAAAACATGACCATCAAATGTTGCGGCAAGTGCTTTAAAGTTACATTCATTTTTATATTTTGAAGCAACTATTGAAGAACGCCAAGATGTTAAAGTTAATTTATTTTAAAAAATAGGAAGACAAGCTCCTATTTTTTCTTGAGAGAAAGGTTTTAGTAACATGGTAGAAAATATTACTTGAAACTGAGAACAAACGGTTTATGAAGACTTATCAAACACAATGGGGGATAATGCCAACCAAGATTTAAAGGAACTAAATAGTAAAGTTAATAAGTTGAGAATTAAAAATAGAACATTTTCTCTTGTCATTGTCGCATTAGGAATGCAAGTTGTAATTACTGGTTTTGTATTGTACTTTTTGGTACCTAATATTTTAAAAAATGAATGGTGAGTCTGACCTATTATTGGATATTTTGTATTAGTTACCGTACCATTTATATATTTGATAGTACAAAATTTTATAATAAACAAACAAATTCGTAAACTGGATTTTATTTTAGGACCAGCCATGAAACAAACAAAAGAAATAGATTATGAAAAATTATATCGTAAAGCATTGGAAGAAATGACTAATAATAAATATCATTTAATTGGTCTTTCCCAAAAGTTTCATATTCAATCAACTATTGATTTACCAAAAAATAGTTATGCAAGTAATCATAATGTTTTAAACATATATGAAAAAGACACAGATTTTATTTATTCTTTAGGTACTATTAGTCTTGGTCAGACCGTTAAAAACATTGTTGAATATTCCCCGGTAACTTATTTTAATGTTAAGGTAAAAAAATCTTATGATTATTATGGTTCAATTATTTTAAAAAATACAGAATATAAAAATTTAATAAATGATAACACAGTGTTAGAATCAAATAAATTTGAAGAATTATTTATAGTTAATTCAAGTAATCAAATTGGGGTTCGAAAACTATTAACGCCAAAAGTAATTAGTAATTTAGTTAAACAAATTAATCGCAAAAACTTACCAGTAATTGGGGTAAAAGATGATGTTATTACGTTTGCTTTTGACCAAAAGGATTCGGAATATAACCAAAATAAAATTTTAGATGACAGTGAAATTGAGAAAGACAATTTTTATAAATCATTATGTCAAAAAATTACTAAAGATATTAATTCATTCCTTGAAGCCCTTTATTGAGTTGATGTATTAGGGTTAAAATAAGAAAAAAATAAAATATAGGAGGAAACATGAGTTTAAATAATAATAACTGACAAGAACAAGTCCAAACTGATATTAAAAAAATCATCAACCAGTATGATCCAGCGAAACTTGCGAATATCCAAAAAATTGCGAAAAAGAAAAAAATGGGAACCTTAATGTTTATTTTTTCCTTGTTGGCAACAATTGGGTTTGGGATTGGAATTTATATGACATTGGAAAGCTCAATAGTATTAATAGTCATGATTATTTGCTTTTTAATTTGTGCAGGTTTTTTAATATGAGCGCTAACAATTTTTGGGCAGTATCGAAAAGTTGTTAGATGAATTAGCGAAGTAATGGGACAAGTTAACTATAAAGAATATTATCATGCTGCGTTACAAGAAAATAGTAATCAAGATTTGCAATTAATTGATTTAACCCAAAGTTTTAAAACATCACCTTTTAAATTTTTACCTAGTGGTAAAACAAAAGTTGATAATGTTTTAATCATTTTTTCTGAACAGCAACAAAATTATTATTGCTATGGGACAATTACTCAACAAATTAAACAAACAACTCGTGATTCAAAAGGGCGAACAACGACACATTACTATTATTATCGTTTCCCTTTTTTAACAGCGCAATTAAATCGTGATTTAGAAGTTAATGCAGTAATTCAACGCTCAAAAGGGATTTTAAAAATCTTTCAAGGGGATAATACAACATTAGAATCAGATCAATTTGAAAAACTTTATGCTGTAAATGCTAATAATCAAATTACAATTCGGAAATTATTAACCCCAAAAGTAATGGTTAATTTAATTGATAATGCTGATCGAGGTGTTCCAAAAGTAGCAATTAACAATAATTTACTAACTTTGAGTTTTAGTTCTTTTTCGGTTAGCGGTTGATCAGATCCAAAAGGAATGATTTGAGGGGATATTTTTAATGCCCCAAATACAATTACTGAAGATATTTGCAAAGAAATTACAACAAATTTAAATGAGTTTTTTCCACGCTTAGATTGATTAAAAGTCTATGATTTAATTTAAGTTATTTTTGTCAATATTTTTTATTAATTGCAAATAATGTTAACAAAGTAAAACCACTATTAACAACTAATATTCAAGTCATAATACTAAAACCTAAGTATCATTGTTTTTTTAAAACAAGATTATAATCAACATTTGTAATTAGTTGGACAGCTCAAATTGTTACAAAGAAAAACACAAGAGCAAAAATTAGATTAAGAAAATAAAAATAATAACCAAGAGTAACCTTTTGGTTTTCTTTTGGAAAAATAAAAACTTTTGTTAAGACAAAGGGATTTTTAAAAATTAAGTAATTAATAAAAATTAAAATTAGATTAGTTGTAATAAATAGCAAGCAGTAAATTAATTTATCTTTTGTTGAAATTGCTTGAACAAAAAGCAAACTAAGAATAACAATTAAACTACTAATAGCTAAAAAAATGAATAGTCATAAAAGGTTTCGCTTATTTTTTTTAATTATTTGTTTAATATCTTCAACTGTCATAACTGCCCCCTGTGATAAAATTCGATTTTTTCTTTACTTAAAGTATATAATATTAATAGAAATAATTAAAATTATTATTTTATAAATCAAATAAAGAAAGAGGAAATGTAATATGACAAAAATTCTTACCTTAAAGCCATTTTTTTCAGAACGCCTATGGGGAGGACGTAAGTTAGAAAAATTTGGTTTTGAACTGCCAACTTCAGAAAAATATGGGGAAGCTTGAGTTATTAGTAGTTTAGATAATGGGATGACCTATTTAGATAATAATCAGGGATCATCAATATCTTTAAAACAGTATTTTTTAGATAACAGAACAACTATTTTTGATAATGCCGAAGAATTCCCGTTATTATCAAAGATAATTACTGCAAATGATTATTTATCAGTGCAAGTTCACCCTGATGATGCCTACAGTTTAAAGCATAATCAGATGTTAGGAAAACCAGAATGTTGATATATTATGGATTGTCCCGATAATGCCAAAATTATTTATGGTCATAATGCTAAAACCAAGGATGAACTAGTTGAAATGATTGCCAACAAAAAATGAAAAGAATTATTTTGTGAAGTACCAATTAAAAAAGGGGATTTTGTTTATGTCCCCCCTGGCAAAGTTCATGCCATTACCCCTGGGGTAACTGTTTTTGAATTGCAGCGTTCATCTGATATTACTTATCGTTTTTATGATTTTGATCGTGCTGATAAAGACGGAAATCTTCGTCCCTTACATATTCAAGAATGTATTGATGTAACAACTGTTCCTGATAGTAATGAACAAGTAATTAGGATAAATGAAGGGAAATTAATTGATAATGAATATTTTACCTTATATTTACTTAAATCAAATCAAACAATTAAGTTAACAGGGATTAAATGAGCACAAATTACGCTTATTAAGGGTAGTGTAGTAATTGATAATCAAAAACTAACTGCGGGACAATCAGCTTTATTAGTTGACTTACCAGAAAACCTTGATTTTATTGTTGATGGTGAAGCTCTATTTAGTTATAAAAAATAAGATAGAAAATTATTCTATCTTATTTTTTATTTTCTTTAAATATTTCTTGTAATATTTTCGTTGAAATATATAATAGTAATCATGGAGGAAATATAACATATGAGTAGTACAGATAAAAAATTAGTTTTAGCTATTACAGCATGTCCCACTGGTGTGGCTCATACTTTTCTAGCAGCCGAAAAACTAACACAAACTGGGCCAAAATTAGGTTATGACATTAAAGTTGAAACTCATGGTTCAGAAGGAATTCGTAATGATTTTACTGCCGAAGAAATTGCTCGTGCCGAAGTAATTATTTTAGCAGTCGATGTTACAGTTGATACTAGTCGTTTTAATGGTAAGAAAGTTTACCAATGCCGTGTTGCCAAAGCAATCAAAGACCCAGAAGGGGTAATAGAAGCTGCCTTAAAAGAAGGAAAGCAACAAGCTGGTGAATTTAATACTAAAACAGACAAAAATTCAGGACAAAAAATGGGAGTAATGAAGCACTTAATGGCTGGGGTTTCATATATGGTCCCTATCATTATTTTAGGAGGAATTTTCCTAGCGGTTGCTTTAGGGCTTTCAAAAGCAATTTATGGACCAAGTTATGATCCTGGATCAGATAATAAAAATTTCTTTTATTATCTATTAAAAATTGGTGAAGCATCATTTACTTTAATGATTCCAATTTTAGGAGCATTCATTGCTAATTCAATTGCCGGGAGAGCTGCAATTGCACCAGCATTGGTTGTTTCATATTTAGGAAACTCACCGCAAGCATTTTTCCCACTACCAGGGATTAATGAAGTAACTACTCCAACAGGATTTGTTGGAGCGATTGCCGCAGGGTTAGCAATTGGATACACGGTTAAATGAATTAATACATGAAATGTGCCAAAATCATTACGACCAGTAATGCCAATCTTCTTTATTCCACTAGTTGTTGGATTTGTTTATTCAATGATTATGATGTTTGTAATTGGTTCAACAATTGGTTGAGTAATGGGAAAATTCCAAGGATGAATTGAATCAACATGAGGAAACACTGATAATGCCGGAAATATTGCAATTGGATTGGGATTTGGAATCTTAATTGGTGCGATGGCTGGATTTGACATGGGGGGGCCTATCAACAAAATTGCCTTTTTAGCATGTACAGGTTTAATTGGTTCAAAAATTTATACACCGATGGGAGCAATGGCAACAGCAATTCCAGTTGCCCCTTTAGGAATGGGAATTGCAACTTGAGTCTTTAGACCATTCTATAATGAAGAACAAAAAACAATGGGAACAACAGCATTCTTTATGGGATGTATTGGAATTTCAGAAGGTGCTATTCCGTTTGCGGTTAATGACCCAAAACGTGTTGTAGCATCAAACGTTGTTGGTTCAGCAATTGCGGGAGGATTAGCTGGAGTAACAGGAATCGCTGACTTAGCTGGTCATGGAGGACCAATTGTTGGATTATTGGGAGCATTAGGTCGTGGAAACGGTGATGCTGGTCAATATGGATGAGGACAAGGATGACAATGAACATTGTTAGCATTCTTATTCATGGCCGTGGGAGCTTTAATTACAGCCTTTATGTATGGATTCTGACAAGTAATTGATAAAAAACGTAAGGGAGAAACAATCTCAATGAAACAGTTTATTATCAAAACTCGTGATGAAAAAGTTAAAGCTGATAAAGCAGCCAAAGCAGACAAAGTTAACAAAGACGCGAAAAAAGTTAAACTTAATAAAAAAGAAAAATAAAATTTAGAAAAGTTTTAATAACAAAAAAGTTATTAAAACTTTTTTATTTTAATATATAATTATTAAGTCATAATTTTAAATAGCCTTAAAAGAATGAGATAGTAATTTTAAAAACTGTTACTTAAAACGGATCAAAAGTATTTTTACGAGTTGTTGCACCAATTATCAATAATATAGTGGCAAGAAATCAGTAAAGATAAAATTAAGGAGGGCCAAATGTCACAATTACAGAGCGACAAAAAAAATAAACTATTTGCCAGTCGAAAATGATATGCGACAGCATTAGTTTTAATTTTGTTAGCAACAATGCAAGAAATTATTATGGAATCAACTGACTTAGTTGATAACTTTTTTGTTAATGCAATTAAATTTAATGTTCCTGGATTTCAGGATTTAATGGACCAAATTAAAACCGTTTTTGGATCAGATGAAATTTATCATAATCAAGAAGTCTGAAATAGTTGAGGATTAGGACACTATGTTGGCTATCATTACACGGCTGGGCAATTAGCAATGAATGGGGTTGCTGCATCAAATCAACTTTATTTTATTATGTTCGCAATTTTAAGTGGAATTTGTTATGGTTTTGGGGTTTTTAATGCCCAATACTTTGGAGCTAAAAAATATAAAGAATTACAACAAGTAACATTGTTAAAAGTTTATGTTTGTATTTTAGTTTGTGCTGTTGTTTTACTTCTTTCCCAAGTAGCGGGACGACCATTAATTGAATTTACCACCTCACCAAAATATGCAGAAAAACCAAATGATTTTTTACCAGTGACAGCTGATCAAAAAGATTTAGCGATTCAGTGATTTAAGTATTTTGAATATCAAGCAGCATCAATTTCAACAGATTTAGGAATGCATTATTTTCAAACAATTGCCTTATCATATCCAATTTTAGCAATTAATATTGCATTTATTACAACATTACGTGAAACTGGAAGAGCAGGATTAGCCGTATGAGTTTCATTAATTGCCTTAAGTACAAACTGTTTAATGAACCCCTTCTTAGTTGAACCAATTTTTTTAGGAGAATTTAATGGGTTAGGGGTACAAGGGGCAGCTATTGCAACAACTGTTTCACGGGTGTTACAATTGGCCTTTATTGTCACCTTATTCTCTTTTAAACGGTATGAATTTATTCCCCGGAATTTATATTCATTTGATGGTTTTGTTACACGGCGGGCATTTCAAAAAGCAACCCCAATTGTTTTTAACGAAATCTTTTGAGCGGTCGGAATGGTTGTCCAAGTAAAACTACGAGCAATTTATAGTATTGATGCTTTAACAGCAAACGCAATTTTCTCAACGATTATTACTGCCTTATATACACCGCTATATCATGGTTTTTCAGCAGGAACATCAATTCTGGTCGGCAGTCGATTGGGAGCCAACAATTTGGCCGAAGCAGAATACAATGGAAAACATTTGGTAATCTTATCGTTTATGATCGGAACAGTTGCCGGATTGTTGTTAGTTGTTGGGGGATGATTTTTCCCAGAAGTATTATTTGTTAATAATACAAAAGAAACATTCCGAATTGCACACTGGATGTTGTTTGTTTATGGGTTGATGTATCCATTTGTGATGGTCAGTGCTACCTCATATGCAATTATCAGAACAGGGGGAGCCGTTTTCAACGCCTTCGTCTTGGATGCTTTATACACATGAATTATTCCAGTCCCATTATTAGCAATTTTAGTATTAACATCAAGTTTAGATATTGTTTATATTATTATTATTTTACAAGTTTCTGACAGTTTAAAAACAATTTGGGCGGTTATCTTATTACATCGTAAAAAATGAGTCAAAAATATTACTGAAACAAAACATACAACAGAATTAGATAATAAAGTTAAAGAAATTAAACAACAAGTTGAAGCGTAAAAAATAATGCAATTATGCATTATTTTTTATTTTTCTGAAATTTTGGGTCAAAAAAGCGTTATGATATAATTTGAAAGTCATTTTTACAAAAGACAACCGATCAAGTATTTATTAAGGAGAAAAACAATGTATAAATTAAGTAAATATCGTAAACCTCTTAAAATTACAATTATTGTTTTAATGAGTTTACTTATTGCGATTCCGTTAACAGGAATTATTGTTGATTTGTGTGACCGAATGTTACATTATAACTATTTTAAATCTGGGCCAAATGGTGAGCCAAGTAAATTTACAATTGATCAGTTATTATCTTGATTATTTGTTGCTTTTACAAATTGATATGCTTTATTTGCGATTTTGTATGGAACAGTATTTTTAGCCCGTTTAGGATATCGAAATGAAAAATCAGAATTTAAGAAATTTTTCTTTAACAATATTTTTTTATTATTATATTCAATTGTTATTATTTTAGTATTTTGACCAGATGTTATTAAGCAAATTTTTGTGGGATCAGGATTTATTTATACAAATTTGGCAATGAGAAATGTTATTACTATTAATATTCATTTTCTAACTCCAGCAATTGCTTTAGCATTATATTTTATTTTTTTGAAATATGAAGAACATGATTTTATTTACTTTTTAAAACGAATTAGTTATTTTGGGTTAATTATCCCAGTTTGTTATGTTTTATTTGCTTATGTGCGTTTATTTATTTATGTTGGTTATCATGGTTTTGATCCGAACAATCAAACGATTGTTTGGTGAAATGCTTATAATATCTTGAATCCATATAAGAATCCTGTTACTGCGCCAATTATTTTATTTTTTGCTGCCATTGGAATTTATGGCATCATGGTGTTAATTTCATATACGTCAGTTTTGATGTTAAAGCTAATGAATAAAAAACAGCCTGAAAAAGTAGCAAAAACAACAAAAAGAACAAAATAATAGCTAAAACAAAAAAAGGAAAATGGCTGAATACCAAATTCCTTTTTTTATTTGTCATCATGATTAAAATTTTTAATATATTTTGTAAGTTTCTTCAAATGGCAAGCGAATGCGATTTGCTTGCGCTTTGTTGCGAGCATCATTTGGGGTTGGAACACCAATTGTTAAGGCTAAAATTACTTCTTGACCTTGCTTCATCATTCCTTTATTAATTAATGTCTTTTTCAATTTGCATTTTTGCATTCCTAACATTGGTGTTGAACCATAACCAAGTTCTGTTGCCGCTAACATTGTAAAACTAAATTTAATTGTGGTATTAATGATATGAACTAAATCAGTTGATTCAGATATAGTACCATAGTATTGTAAAACTCCTTCTTTCATTTTTTGACGGTCTGCTTCCGGAATATCCAAAAATTTCATTGTTGCATTATAAATGCTTTGGCCATTATTTAACATTTGCATTTTAAAAGGGGTTCCAACAAATAGGAATAGGGCACTAGCATCTTTAACATTTTGGGTGTTAAAACTTTCAAAATCGTTGGCAATTTCTTCTTTTAATTTTTGATCTCTAATTACCAAGATATTTGTATCTTGTAAGTTATTAGAGCTTGGGGCTAAATAAACTGCCTCAAGAATTTTTTGTAATTCTTCATCAGTTATTCCGTTATTTGGCAAATATGATTTAATTGTATGGCGTTTTTCGCTTAATTCTTTAAAATTCATTCATTGTTTCCTCGTCTCTTTCATTTTTATAAAGTTTTATATCTAATAAAAAGGTCTATTAATAATTGGATAGTAAAAAAATTAAAAAAGTTTTAAAATCTTTACTTAATAATTCCAAAAATCTACTTTTTCCCTAGATTTGTTGGAATAATATAATAACCTTTTTTGAAAAAAAAGTCAATTTTTATGGTATAATTTAAATGTGTAAATAGAGGCTAAACTAATTATATAAACTTATTGATTATTTTGTTGTGGGGTAAGGAAAATGAAAAAAATAAGAATAGAAAATCTCCGTCAAAAAGGGGTTTTAGAACGATTTTTATATATTAACGATGTTGTACAAGCGGGAGAACCGATTGCCTTAATTTTAGTTAATAACAAGGAAGAAATTATTGTCAATGCACCAGATGATGGTCTTGTTATTAAACCAATTAAAATTGGTAGCAAAGTTAAAAATAACAGTGTTATTGCCCACCTCTTAACAAATGAAAAAGAAATTACAAAATATCATAATAAACTTAATAAAAAAACTGATCTTGAAGTTGACTTTTCGCCTTCTGATAAAGGCGAATTTGGAACAAAATGAGCTGATGTTGAAGAAGATAATTATTCAGGGACAAGTTTTGTTTCAACAACAGTAGCCCCAGCCCAAACTTTACCATTAACAAGCTTATTACAAACACCTAACCTTAGCCAACACCAATCTCCAAACTACCAGTCATTATTAGGCAAAGTGCAAGAATCACGCCCCGAAGCTCAATTAGAACAAAAGAGTGAAGAAACCAAATCAATTTTTAATGCGTCTTTTGCGCCATTAAAAACAAGCATAGTTGAAAAAGGTCGTTGAGATGAAAAACCATTATCATTTAATAAACCAAGCGAAAAACCCTTGTCATTTAAAGAAGCAAAACTTAGTGGGTCTTTTTTAAATGAGAAAAATAATAGTGAGGAGTCTACCCAGGTGGAAGATTTAAAAGCAAAAATTAGTCAAGCTTTAGCAGAAAGTAAAAATACTTTACAACAAGAATTAGCAGAGAAAGAATATGCCAAATATTTAGTTCAAACAACAAAAACTCATGATGAAAAACCAACTAGTGTAATTTTAGCAAGTGGTCAAACGGAAAATGCCCCAACAAATAATTTCCGGGAATTAGTTAATAAACGTCGTGAGCAATTACATAGTAATAATAATTTTCAGAAATTAAATCTTGAGGCGGATAATAATAAAAATGCGATGGACTTTTTAGATGATGAAGGTAAACCAATTATTTTACGTAATATTGTTCAAAATCGTATGAATAATTTAATTAGTGAAAATACTTCAGGATTACGGGCAGCAAGTGAAGTTAGTGGAACTAGTTTTAGTGACACAAGCGATAGTTATCGAGGAACACGTTCTGAATATGGCATGGCTCCAAGCAAAAAAGCAAATGATAATGCTGAAAAATATTCATATATTAATGCTGATGGAATTCTTGTTGATGGGGATGAGCCACAACATACTCCACATAAGCAATATAAAACATACCGTGATCGCTTATTTGAAAAATTACATAATGATGCTGAACGACAAAAAATTTTAAAAACAAGAAACCAACGCGAATTAATTAAACAAAGAATGGAAGCAATTGCAGCTGGGGATGTTGAAGTTGATAATGTTTTAGGAGCAACCCATAATTTTAAACGCCCATCATATGAAGAAATGGAAAAACAGTATAAGGTGTTAGATGATAAATATAATGCTGAACATCGTGGTGTTGACCAAGCAGAAAGTGATAATTATGGGTGAGGAGAACAGATTACTCATAATGAACCAATTAAACAATTAGAAAAACCACAAAATAATCCAAAAACAGCGCCAGTAACAGCCCAAAAAGAACCACAACCAGTTTTTCAACAATTCTTGCCTTCCCAAGCAACTGGGGGCGATAGTAGTATTTTAGCCGAGCTAGCTGTCTTAAAAGAAAAATTAGCGCAACAAGAACAAAATAATCGTCAAAATGAATTATTAAATGAAATTCGTCATTTAAAAGAAAATAATCAAAATAACAGTAACAATACTTTTGATAAATTAATGCAATATATGATGTTACAACAAATGTTTAAAACAACCCCTAATAGTAGTGCCGACCCTATTTTAACTGATTTATTAAAAGAAAGTTTCTTAGGAAATAAAACAAACAATAGTCAAGATTTACAAATTAAAAAATTCGATAATATGGCCCCACAAGGAAACTTATTACACCCAATAAATAATAGTTTAAATATTGTTAATACAAGTAACAATATTATTGAACCGCAAGGACCAGAAAGCCGCGAGGAAATTAAAGCCGCAAAATATCCAGCAATTAAATCAATGATTATGACCCAGGCTAGTGTTCCACCATTAACAATTAATACGGAAATTGATATGTCAGCGGTAATTGAACAACAACGAAAATTAAAAAATGCTAATGCTAACTCTGGTGTTCGCTTTTCAACAATGAGTTTTATTGTTAAATCAGTATCATTAGCACTAACAGAATATCCAAAATTAAATTCCTATTATGATGCTAGAACAAATCAAATTGTTATTAAAAATTCCCATCATATTGGAATTGCAACTGAAACAAGTGAGGGATTAGTTATTCCTGTCATTAAATTTGCTGAAAAATTAAGTTTAAAACAAATTGCTGTAACATCACAAGAAATTATTGACCGCTTGCGCGAAGGTGAATTATACGATTATGAATTACAAGGAAGTACAATTACTGTCGCCAACTATGGAACAGTTGGGGCAGTTACTGCTACGCCAACGATTTTTTATCCTAATTCAGCTGTGGTCGGAATCGGGCGAGTTGTTCGTAAACCAGTTGTTATTAAAGGTGATAAATTAGTAATTCGCTCAATGATGAATATTTCGTTAACAATTGATCAAAGAATTATTGATGCTGCCGAAGCAGGAATATTCTTAACACGATTAAAAGAAATTTTAGAGTCACCAGAATTAATTACTTTATCATAAAAAAACCTCATCCGAGGTTTTTTTATGTTTTAATAATTTTATAACTATAAATTATTCTATCAATAATGAATTGATCTAATGCCCCTATGATAGGATGATTATTTTCAACTATAATAGTAATAATTAATTCCCGACGATAGAATGTTCGTTTAAAAATATTAATGTTATGTTGTTGTAATAGGTTTCGTAAAAAATTTTCATAAAGTGGTCGTAATAAAATTCCGATTTTTAACTGAACGGCAATTTTTTTCATGTTAGCTGTTTCAAGGGTTAAGCGTGTAATTGTTCCATAAGCTGATTTAGGATTCTCCAGAATTGTATTACTATTACAGTAACGAATAACAAGAACAATAATGTTTGTTAAGTCACGTTCAATGATGGCATCCAAAATTGGGCGACCTGCTTCATGACGGATTTCGCCATTATCAGTTTTAAAAATATTTTCACGGCGTAAACCAATAACATACGCATAGGCATTAAAACTAGCTTTGCGATCTTTAAATGTTTTTAAAAATTCAATAACATCATTTTCAGATTCAACATATTTTGCGAAACACAAAAATTTATTATACTGAATAATAATTTCTTTTTTTAATATTTGATTTTTTTTAATAATATACATTGCTTTCTTCTCTTTTGGGTTGATAATATTTAATACATAACTATTATTACAACTTAATTATAATACAAAAAAAATAGTAATTTTTCAATTTAAAATATTTTTTTATTACCAAGAACGATATCTTTACAATTTCTAAAATTTAGATATAATAAAATAGGTAAAAATATTTACCTAATTAAATTAGATATGGCGGTTGTGGCGAAGTGGTTAACGCACCGGATTGTGGCTCCGGCACTCGTGGGTTCAAGCCCCATCAGCCGCCCCATTTATTGAAAATTAAGTTGTACTTTTTGGAAAAAGTACTTTTTTTATTTTTAAATTAGGGGTTTGTGTAAGGTACCATAGACATTTAAGACCAGTTAGTCTTTTAAAAATTTTAACACAGCTTCAGCAGGTGTTAAAAGATTTATGCTCTTATGTCGTCGAATATTGTTATAATAATTTAGAAAGATTTTAATTTGTTTTTCAATATCATCAATTTCCTTAAGATATCTTGGTAAATATTCAAAAAACTTATTTCAGTTACGATGAAATCTTTCAATTTTCCCATTTGACTGTGGGGAACGCACTGGAGTTGTCTGATGAGCAACTCCTTTTTTATTTACTGCTTTTGTAAATTCACTTTTTCGATGAGCATAATTTGAACGATGATTATATACATATTCAGTTCCATTGTCTGTTCGAATTCTCTTAATGTTAATGCCAATATTTTTAAATTCAAAATAAGCTTTTTCAAATAGTTTAGCAGCAATATCTTGTGTTTTATGCGCAGAAACATAAGCCACTGCATAACGTGATTTTTCATCAATGTAATCAAAAATATACAAATCTTTTTTGTAACCTGTCATATTTTTAGTTAATATTTTAACATCATGTTGAACATGTCCTAATTCGGGCATTTCATAACGTTGATATATTTTCTTTATATTTTTACGCTTAGAATAATTATTAAATGTTTTATCTCATTTTATTAATGTTTTAATGTTATGTTTAATTGGCATATTTTGGTAGGTAAAATAATTTGCTAATGTTAAATTATAAAACTCATATATCCCTGTGCCATATTTTTCTCGGTATGTTTTAATCATCTTAGCAATTTTTCTTTTATATATTTTACTATAATGATAATGAATAGTTTTTGGTCGTGTTGAAGTCTTTTTAAATCATTCAAAATCATAAGAATTTAATAAAAATTCTTTAATTTTATTTGATCATGTATAAAATGTTTGTTTGCCTTTATAAAATAATTTAATTAACTGGTTTAATGAGTGACTTTTTAAATAGTATTTATGGCATAAATTAAAATAATTTGACAAATGATGATAGATATAATTTGTTTCTTTAGTTGGTTCAACACGCCCATACCACTTTTTAAAACCACGATGTAATTTATATAATTCATTTTCAGTAATAATACTTGTTATCATTTTTAATCCTCCTAAATTTATTCTAAAGAATTTAGTGGTCTTAAATGTGTGTGGTTTTTACATAAATTAGGGGTTTGACTATTTACTTACAGAATTTGCTTGATATAATTATAATGATAGTGTAATAAAAATATCATTTTAATTAAAACTATATTTAGAATTAAGAATTACTATTTGTTTTAAACTAATTTTGTTTCGTGGATTTTATATTGGAAAAGAGAATAAAATATTAAATAATAAAGGAGGATTTTTATGATGGAGACATTAAAAATCGGTGATGTAGTATTAGTACATGCATATAAACATAATGGGGCAATTTATCGTAGCTGAGATGCAGCTATTGTCTTAGAATTAAATTCAGATTATTTAGTTTTGGTTAATGAAGATGTAACAGTAACGGAATTAAATGGTCGAAAATGAAAAACAAACGAACCAGCAATTTGAATTTTTAATCGAAAAAATTGAAGTAACATTATTTGCATGTTTAAAGAAACAGGACTAAATTATTATTGCAATATTGCTTCCCCATTTATTATGGAAGGCAAAACAATTAAATACATTGATTATGACTTAGATATTAAGGTGTTTTCGGATGGGGCCTATAAAATCCTTGATTTAAAAGAATTCAACCGCAATCGTATTATGTGGAAATATGGTCAAGATATTATAAACATGATTTGATCAGAGGTTGATAATTTGAAAAATCAAATTAAAAATCAAACCTTTATTTTTTCGCATGCCCGTGCCCAAGCTTTTTGAGACCAATATTTACAATGAAAAGAAAATAATCAAAAATAGGTTTTATTAATTGGCATTTTATCGGTATAATATTATTAATTGTATGAAAAGAGGAAAAATATTATGCTTAAATTTGATTTTAAAAAAAATTTTTTATGGGGTAGTGCTTTTTCAGGACCCCAAACAGAAGGTGCTTTTTTTGAAGACGGTAAATCATCATCAAACTGAGATTATTGATTTAAAAAAGAAAAATACCGCTTCTTTAATGAGCAGCCATGTCGTAATGATTTTTATCATCGCTATGAAGAAGATATTTTGATTGCGAAAAAACTAAACTTTAATTCGCTACGCACATCAATTCAATGAAGTCGCTTAATTCCTGATGGGAAAACAATTAACCCCAAAGGGATAGAATTTTACAATAATGTTATTAATACAATGCTTGCAAACAACATTAAACCAATTATTAATTTATTTCATTTTGATATGCCAACATGAGCACAAGAAGTTGGAGGTTGGTTATCATTAGCGGTTGTTGATGCTTTTACATTTTTTGCCAAAACATGTTTTGAATTATTTGGTGATCGCGTTGAAATGTTTACAACTTTTAATGAACCAATTGTTGTTGTGGAAGGAAGTTATTGATATGACTGACATATTCCAAATGAAATTAGTATGCAAGATGGGATGCAAGCGCAATGAAATCTTTTAATTGCCCACTTACGAGCAGTAAAAGCTTATCGTGAACTAAAATTAGGGGGACAAATTGGGTGTTTGTTAAATATTTCTCCATCAATTCCTCGTAGTAAAAATCCAGCTGACCAAGAAGCAGCTTATTATCATGATTTATTTACGTTAAATTGTTTTTTAGACCCTATGGTTAAGAATACTTATCCTGAAGATTTAATTAAGTTAGCAAAAAAACATAATTTTATGTGAACAATCAATTCGGGTGATGAAGATTTAATTGCTAATGAAACTTTACGGGTTGATTTTCTAGGATTAAATTATTATCAACCTGCCCGAGTTAAATGTTTAGACTATCTTCCTAATTTTGCAAATGGGGCAATTACCCCACATTACTTTTATCAACCATATGATATGCCAGGGCGAAAAATTAATCCTTACCGGGGATGAGAAATTTTTCCAAAAGGAATTTATTTAGCCCTAATGAATTTAAAAAATAATTACAATAATATTCCTGTTTACATTTCCGAAAATGGGATGGGAGTTGAAAATGAAGAACGCTTTATTAAAGATGGTGTTATTGATGATCAATACCGAATTAATTTTGTTAAAGAACACTTAGCTTGAATGCAAAAAGCAATTAGTGAAGGGGCAAATTGTTTTGGCTATCATACCTGAGCTTATATTGATAATTGATCATGAATGAATGCCTATAAAAATCGTTATGGATTTGTCCAATTAGATTTAAATAATAATGGCCAACGGGTATTAAAAAAATCAGCTGAGTTTATCCAGACAACAATTGTTAATCAAGCAATTGATTATGATGAAGAATTAATTTAGTAAGCATATGAAAATAACTGATCCTACACAAATTGCTAACTTACAACAAGAATATCAGGAAAAATATCAGCAGTTTAATGCCCCAAAATATAATTCCAAGTTAAGTGAATCATCGCGGATTTTAAAGATTATTCGGGTTAAAAAATTTAAAACACCTTTAGAACAAACATTCGAAACTTTATTAACGATGTTAGCAACAGATATGCACGCTAATTTAAAGTATCAAGATTTGTCAGATGATTCTTTTTATCGCGCGGGGGGAAAAGACCAAAAAAGAATTATGCATTTAGGGCATTTTCGCGAAAATAATGAAGTTATGTTAGAATGATTTACATCAGAGGCCTGAATTACTAAAACATTTAAATTTCAGGGGAAAAGTAAGAGTCGAAAAACAAAACTAGTTTATTTTGTTATTATAAAAAGCCTAAAAGCAAAAGCCGGTTATTTAGAACAAATTATGCGTAATAATTATATCAAAGCCGAAAATATCCGCTTTGATATTCAAATGTGAGAATTAATGCGTAAACTAGGGCTATTAGATTGTATTACTGAAGAAAAATATCATTATCAGTTAAGCAAAATGCAATTACGGTTATCAAAGGTTAGAACTTTTAGTAAATAAAAGTTCTTTTTTATTGAAAAAGATAAAACGATAAAATAATAATAATTATCACAATGACCGTACAAATAATCGCGCTAATTAAAAGAATTAGTTTTTTTGAATTTAAATAACGGTGAAAGTTTTTTTCAATTGTTCGAATTGTAATTCAAATTAAACAAAAAATTACAACCGGAATTAAGGCAAAATAGATAAAAAATGATGGCATCATATTAATCCTTTCTGCAGAGTAATAATAGTTATTTTAAGTATATCATTATTCCCAAAAGACTAGGAAAATTCTTACCAAAAAAAGATATTTTTCCATTTTTTGGTAAATATTAGAATATTAATTGAAATTAGCTTAATTATCTTGTAGAATATTTCTATAAAATAGCATTTTTTTGGCAATTTTATATAAATTTTAAAGTGAGGAATATTATGAAAAAGAAAATATTATTAGTTTGTTCAGCAGGTATGAGTACATCAATTTTAGTTAAAAAGATGACTGATGCTGCGCAGTTGATGAATATTAATGTTGAAATTGAAGCCAAAGCAATGGCTGAAGCTCAACAAGTTTTAAAAGACTGAGATGTTATTTTATTAGGACCACAAGTGAAGTTTCTTGAAGCAAATCTAAAAACAATGACTGACAAACCAGTTGCAGTCATTGCTGCTAATATTTATGCTCTAGGGAAAGGAAAAGAAGCCTTAGAGTTAGCCTTGAGTTTAATTAAATAAATTACAGGAAGGAATAAGTTATAGACATGGATAATGAAAAAGGAAAGTTTAAAGCCCAAAAAGAACATAAACTGTCAAAAGGCTTTAAAACATGGTGAGATAATAAAGCACTACCAGTAATGTCAAAACTTGGTAATCAACGCCATTTATCAGCAATTCGTGATTCATTTGGAACAATGATTCCGTTAATTATCGCTGGGGGATTAGGATTATTAATAGATGCCATTATTTTTGGTGGGGCTGGATCAGGAAAAATCTCATTGTTAGGTTTATTTGCTCGTGCTGCTGGATATGCATGAGATGATATTGGACCTTTATTTAATAATTTAGAAACTAGTTGAGGGAAAGCGTCGCAAATTGGGGCATTAGCTTTTGGCCAAATCCAAATTGCCACAATTGGGGCGATGTCATTGTATTTTGCCTTTTTACTAGGGTATTTTCTAGCTTTATCACGTAATTATAAAAATCCAACAATTGCTGGATTAGCATCATTTGCTGGTTTTATTATTGCAAGTATGGGCCAAGTTTCATTCTTTATGGATGCAAAAGGTTTATTTGCTGCTTTAGTGATTGGAATCGTTACAACGGAGTTATTTGTTTGATTTGGTAATATGAAAAAACTAGAAATTAAATTACCAGATGGTGTCCCCCCCGCAGTTGGGAAATCATTTGCCGTCTTTTTACCAATGACATTTACATTAGGGATTGTGGCTGTGTTAAACATTATTGTTTTAGCCCCAGCAATCGCTCGCCCTGATTGAGGATGAGAGATCGAATCTTGAAACACCTTAGTTTCAAATAAAAACTTATGATCATCAGCAATTGGTGATAATGTTAAATTAAAAACATTTGCCGACTTTTTATACCAAACATATCATCTAGAGTTATTTGCTCGTGATATAACTGGTGCTTGAGACTTTAGTCAAACCGGAGCAGATTGAGCTGGAATTTTTGGAACAGCAACAATTAGTCAAATTGAAAGTTTGATGAATACTGGTTTTGGATTAGGTAATGAAGCAGTAATGAAAGAATGATTTAATAACTTAACAACAGCAATGAGTGGGAAAGGAACTAATGCTTTTGGGCAATTTTTATTATCATTAAATGGCCAAACAATTGCTGGTAATAAAGGAATTGATTCAATTGTTGCTAATTTCTTCTTCTCAACAAATGCAAATGGGGAAGCCTTCCTAACTGTTGCTGAACGATATGCTACAGTTCCAATTGGTAGTTCATCCTTTGGAATTGGAGCCGCAATTTATCGATTCTTTACTTCATGATTTATTGGTTTTGCAACTGGGAATGGGGGATTAGGATTAGCTGTTGCTTATGCCTTCTTTATCTCATTCTTCTGATTCTTTGGAATCCATGGTTCAAATATTATGGGAGCCATTTTTGAACCAATTTGATGAATGATTATGGGAGTTAATACAGCCTTGATTTCATCAGGATTACCAGCAAGAACTAATTTAAATGATCAATTAGGAATCTTTGGGAAACCATTCTTTGATATTTATATGAATATTGGTGGTTCAGGAGCAACATTAGGATTATTAATTATGGTGTTAGTATTATCAAAACGCCGTGAATTAAAAGAAGTTTCAAAATATGCCCTTCCCGCGGGATGTTTTAATATTAATGAACCAGTTATCTTTGGTTTCCCAATCGTTTTAAACCCAACTTATTTTGCACCATTTATTTTATCACCATTATTAGCAATGTTAATTGGGTGATTAGCAACAGGACCAATGCATATTGTTAATGTTGTTTATGTCACTGTTCCATGGACAACACCTTGAATTATTGGAGCGGTTTTAGCAACCGTTGATCCAATGGCCATTCTCGTCGCCTTAATTTGTTTTGTGGTTGCCACAGCAGTTTGAATTCCATTTATTCTTTTGGATAATTCGCTTTACTTCCGTAAATTACAAAAAACAAATCCTGCCGAATATGAAGAAGAAATGCGTTATTTAAAAGATAAAGCATATCGTAATTCTGTTAAAGAAAAAGCAAAAGCTGAAAAGGCCGCTGCGAAAGCTGAATTAAAAACTCTTCATGAGGCAAAAAAACAAAAATAAGGATCAATAAAAAAATTACCTTATGTTAAGTTAATGTTAACGTAAGGTAATTTTTAATAATATATTAAGTGGGGCTAAAAAACGGTTAAAGCAACAATGATTAGAACTGTAAAAGTGGTAAAACCAACTGCTGAACTAACGATTAATGCTAAACGATGCCAGGGTGCAAAACGTTGTAAAACCTTGTCACGGAAACGGACAATTGTTCATACAACAAAAGGAATTAAGAAAAAAATAACGGCAATTGTTATAATTATTGTTTGTGTTGTCATTTCTTCACCTACCATTTTTATAATTATAGCAAAATAGATAACAAAGGGAGGAATTTCGATGAAATTAGATAAAGATTTTATTTTTGGTGCTTCAACAAATGCCTTTCAAATTGAAGGAGCTCGAAATCTAGGGGGGCGAACAGATTCAATTTGAGATGAATTTACAAAACGATGTTTTCATATTCCCCCAGCTGGGAAAAATGACCGCGAAATTAACTCAATTGCTATTAGTGCTGATTTTTATCACAAATATCAAACTGATATTCGGATTATGAAACGGTTGGGATTAAATGGATTAGTTTATAATATTGACTGAACAAGAATCTTTTCAAAAAATAGTCAAGAAGTTAATTGAGAAGGAATTAAGTTTTATGATAATGTTTTTGCAACATTACGAGCAAATAATATTAAGCCAATCCCAATTTTATTTCACTGGGATACGCCAATGTGAGCTGAACTACAAGGGGGATTTGAAAACCGCGCAATTTTGGAATGATTTCAAGGCTATGTTGCAACTGTCTTTAAATACTTAGGAAAATATACAGATGTTTGATTTGTTAATGATGAAAATTCAACTTTTACCCTTGATGGCTATTTGAGCGATTATTTACCGCCAGGTAAAAATAGTAAAGAAGGTTTTGCCCGCGCAATTCACCATTTGAATCTTTGCACAGCTTTGACAAAAATCGAATTTGAAAAAGCAAAAGTAGCGGGAAATGTTAGCGCTCAAGCCTTATTAGGAATTGACCATGATTGATCACCAGGAATTCCATATCGTATCGAAGATGAAAAGGCCTGCCAAGAATATAACCTTTGGTTTAAGAATTTTTTTCTTGATCCAAATTTAAAGGGAACTTATCCTCCAGTATTTCAGCAGTGATTAGCAATGCAAGGATTAAGCGATATTATTCAATCAGGGGACATGGAGCTATTAAAAAATAATTGTGTAGATTTAATCGGTTGAAATTATTATCGTCCAGCTTATATTTCTCGTGATGATTATCAAGAAAAACAAGGGGAAATGCAAATTACCAGTAAAACATTTTTTGTTAAAGGTTTTAAACAAGTCTTTCCAAAAGAAAATGTCCGCTATACAAGTTGAAATTGAATTATTGATCCGACAATGTTAGGACCAGGAGCACAAGCGTTATGAGCGGAATATCAAAAGCCGTTGATGATTGTGGAAAATGGTTTAGGAGCCTTTGATGATAAAAGTGGGGAATTAATCTTAGATTATAACCGGGCCGAATATCTAAGTTTACATTTTGCGGAAGTAAAAAAAGCAATTGCCCAAGGAGTTAAATTCATTGGCTATTCATTATGAACCTACTGTGATATTTTTTCCCCAAGTGGAGGTTATCGCAAAGATTATGGTTTAGTAGCAGTTGATTTTAATAGCCCGAATAAAACCAGAATGCCAAAGTTATCTTATGTGTGATATCAAAGGTTAATTAATAGTGGAGGTGAAAATCTCGCCCACGATGATCATGATACATTACAACAATTATTAAAAGATGAGTTATCAACATGAGACTTTTGGTATCAGTAAGGAGTCAAAGAAAATGCGAATAGTATGTATTGGCGCTGGGCGAATTGTCAAATGATTTTGTGAAGATTTAGCCTTTAGTAAATATCGTGATAAAATTAAATTGTATGGAATTTACAATCGAACGAAGCAGAAAGCAGAAATTTATCAAGAAAATTATCAGTTTGAAATTGTTTATGAAGATTTAACAGCAGTAATTGCTGATAAAAATAATTATGATTTAGTATATGTTGGAACTAGTGATGAGACGCATTATCAAATCGCGAAATTATTACTGTCCGCTCAAATTCCAGTTTTTTGTGAAAAACCCTTAGCCTTAAGTTATCATGAAGCCCAAGAGTTATATCAAATTGCCCAAGACCAGCAAGTACTGTTATTTGATGGAATAAAAACTGGGTTTTCCCCAGCTTATCAAGCAATGAAAGCTGATATTCAGGCGGGGTTAATTGGCAAAGTACAATATTTGCGGGCTAGTCATGCCAAAATTTCAACAAGTGGACAGATCCCTAATCCTCAAAGCAATGATCAAAACTTTGCTGGCTTACATCTTGCTGGGGGAGTTTATGCTTTATTTATTGGCCTTGATATTTTAGGCCCAATTAAAACAACGATGCACCTAAATAATTCTTATCCAAATCACCCAGCAATTTCAACTTCTGTTTTAACAAACCGACATCAAAATAATGGTATTTCAACAATTATTGCGAGTGATAGTTTAACAAGTGATTTATCAGCAGAAATTCTCGGAACAAAGGGTTACATTAAATTGGGTGGTAATTTAGCAAAATATAATCAAGATTATCGGAAAGATTCTTGCCATATGGCTTATACTTACCAAGTATATGATACTAATGGCAACATTCTAAAAAATGTAGATCTACCTTTAACAACAAAAGGGGAAGGGCTTTTTTTAGAAATTGATCATCTATATGAATTATGAATAAACAAGCAATTAGCATCCCCAATTGTACCCCCAACAATTTCGCTAGCGATAATAGAGATTTTAGCAAAAACAAATAATACAAATGATTATGAAGTAGTTGCTATTAAAGGAGGAAAAAGTGAATAAAATTTTAGTAATTGATTTAGGAGGAACATCTGCGAAATGTGCTGTTTTTGCTGATAATAAAGCAATGTTGTTAGAATTTAAAGTTAAGACCGAAATTACAAATATTTTACCTAATTTAAAAGCAGTAATTAGTGAACAATTAACTGGGAATGGGATGCTTTGAACTGAAATTAGCGCGATTGGTTTTGCCTTACCAGGTTTTTTAGATGATAAAACTGGTGTTGTAACATTAGCTAGCAATTTGGGGTGAAAAGACTTTCCGATTCGCCAAGAAGCGGAGGCTCTTTTCCAAAAACAAATTTTTATTATTAACGATGCTAATGCCGCAGCGTTAGGAGAATTTTGAAATAAAACAGATCAAACAATTCATTCTTTAGCATTATATACGTTAGGGACAGGAATTGGTGGGGGCTTGATTCTAAATGACCAACTCTGAACAGGAGCAACTGGTTATGCAGGAGAATTTGGTCATGGGGGCAATTTCCAAAATGAATTTCCGTGTAGTTGTGGCTTAGAACATTGCATTGAACCACTTTCTTCGGCAACAGGATTAACAAAGTTAATTAATCGTAAAGCAAGGACTGAACCAAATAGTTCGTTGGGAAAATTAGCCCACCGTCTCCGTCATTCATTAGGATTAGGGAATATTAAATCCTTGTTAGAAAACCATGACCAAGAAACTATTGCTGTCCTGGAAAAAGGTCTGGAACCATTGGCCCAGCATATTGCTACTTTGATTTATGTTATTAACCCCGCTTTAATTATTCTAGCAGGTGGGGTGACAAATTTAGGGCCAGAATTGTTAACAATTATTACTAATTTGGTCCATCGTGTAACAGGAAAATTTTTATGAAAAACCTTTGATCTTAAAATCTCAGCTTTACAAGATAAAGCGGGAATGTATGGGGCAGCATATTTTGCCTTTAAAAATTTAAATTTATTGTAAAATGATATTAAGGAGTAAGAAAATGGAAAAATTAAATTTTGAAGAAATCTCATTTGGGATTATTACATATGCAGGAATGGCAAAATCAAATGCCTTAATTGCCATTACAAAAGCAAAAACAGGAGGTATTATTGAAGCTGAAAAACTAATTACTGAAGCAGAACAGCATATTATTGAAGCCGAAAAAACACATATGAATGTTATTCAACAAGAGGCCCAAGGAGTCAAACATCAAATCCCGGTCTTATTTATGCACGCAGAAGATCAAATGATGAGTGCCCAAATGGTAATTGAATTGGCAAAAGAATTTATTAGTTTATACCAAATTTTAAAAACAAAAAATTTACTTGATTAAGGAGGAAGCAAAATGGCAATTGGAGTTAGTATCTATCCCCATTTATTAATAGGGAAAGAAAAAGAATTAGAACAATATTTAGTAAAATGTGCCAACGGAGGGATCCAAATTATTTTTACAACAATGATTAACTTTAAAAAAGATAATTTAGAGTTAATTACGTTGTTTAAAAAAATGACCAACAGGGCCAAAAAATTAGGGATAATGGTTTATGGCGATATTAATGGCGAAGTTTATCAAGAATTTGGATTGGATAAAAATAATCGTGAGCAATTAATGCGTTTTTTCAAAGATGAACTAGGTTTAACTGGTTTGCGTTTTGATGATGGAATTGATGGGGTTGGAATTGCTAAACTATCAAATAATCCCGATCAGTTTAAAATTATTTTAAATGCTGCGTCCCCTTCACTTGAATTAGAGTATTTAATTTCATTAGGAGCAAATAAAGATAATCTGCTTTCTTGTTGAAACTTTTACCCGCAACGCTATACAGGGGCTGGGGTGGATTACTTTTTAGACAACCTTGATTATATTAAAAATAATGGGGTTAAAGTCCAAGCGTTTGTTGCTTTACAACGCGATGATGCCCAAGGGCCATGAATTCACAATGATAAATTGCCAACGTTGGAACTTCATCGCGATGAAAGTTTAAACTTCCAAATTCGTCATTTAAATGCGCTTGGTGTTGACGATATTATTGTTTCAACCCAATTTTTAAATGACGAAGAATTTAAAGAACTTAAAAATCTCAATTTAACAAAAGTATACTTTAATTTACTGCCTAATCAGAATTTGACTTTAGCAGAGTTAGAAATTTTAAATGACCATACAGTCCACTTTGTTCGCCCCGATTTAGCCGAATTTGTGATTCGTAGTACTTTTTCACGATTAAAATACCAAGGGGTTAATATTATTGCTCAGAACGAACAACCGCAGTATTTTGAACCAGGAGATGTTTTAATTTTAAACGATAAAGCCCAAAATTATACGGGGGAATTACAAATTGTTTTAAAACAAATTAAGAATGATGGAATCCGTAATTTAGTTGGGAAACTATCACCAGTGGAAGGATATCTAATTGAAACACTAGAACCAAATCAAGAGTTTGCGTTTAACCTTTTAGATAATTAAGTTAATTTTAAAAAAGATTTGATATTGCTAGGGCAAATGTGTTAAAATCTAATAAATTTGAAGGAGTTAGAAGATAATGGCATTTACAGTAATTAAGCATCCATTAATTTTGGATAAGTTGACAAGAATGAGAAAAAAAGATAGTAATTCAAAAGTTTTTAAAGAAAACTTAGATGAAATTGCCCAATTAATGGCCTATGAGATTTTTCAAACAATTGAGTTAAAAGAATTTGAAATTGAAACACCAGTTGCTGTGACAAAAGGTTATAAAATTGCGAAAGATATTGTCTTATTTCCGATTTTACGTGCTGGTTTAGGAATGGTTGATGGAATTGTTAAATTAGTTCCAAATGCTAAAATCGGTCATATTGGCTTATACCGTGATGAAACTACATTAGAACCTCATGAGTATTTTGCGAAAAAACCACAGAATATTAAAGAAGCTACTGTATTAGTTCTTGACCCAATGTTAGCAACTGGGGGTAGTGCAAATATGGCAATTGATAAAGTCAAAGAATGAGGGGCAACAAATATTAAACTAGTTTGTTTAGTAGCTGCTCCAGAAGGAAAAGAAAATGTTGAAAAACATCATCCCGATATTGATATTTATGTTGCAGCGTTAGATGAAAAATTAGACAGTAAAGGTTATATTATTCCTGGGTTGGGTGATGCTGGAGATCGTATTTTTGGAACAAAATAAAATTTCTAATTGAAAAAATCGCTTTAAAGGTGTAGAATGTAAAATGTCATTGATAAGTATCATAATGCTCTTCGGGGCATTAATTGTTTTGACAATTTTATATTTTAGCGTTGATATCAGTTGAAATATTTATACTGGCTTAGGGTTAGGATATTTGTTTTCTCTTATAGGTTTCTTAATCATTTTATGATCATGATGATTGTTAAGTATAAGTTTAAATAAGTTCCTCTTTGTCTTGCTATATTTTTTTCGAATCTTTATCTATTTAATTCCAATTGTTATTTTTGTAAAAGCGCCAAATTCTTTTAGCATTATTACCTTAGCAATTGGTTTAGTAATTTATCCACTATCAGCGTTATTGGTAAATATTAAATTGCCTCTAAAACGTCGTAAAGTAAGAAAGGAAGTGGCAAATTGTGAATAATAAGAGTTTTATACTTGCCAACTTAATTCCCGATGAAACGCAAAGCGGGATGGGGGCATGAAGTTATACTATTTTATTACCACAATTAATTACAATTGTTATTACAACTTTTATTATCATGATGCTTTCAATTGGTTACTATAAGCGCTTAAAAAGACTAGGTCCAACCGATGTACCTGGGGGTCTAGTTTTGTTTGCCGAAATATCAATCAAATGAGTTGAACAACAAGTTGTTGAATTAATGGGGCCAAAATATAAATCATTAACAATTTATGTAATGTACTTATTGTTATATATTGGAATTGGAAACTTAATGTCAGTTGTAGGCTTTGAGTCAATTGCAACAGCCTATACCGTACCATTATCAATGGGGTTAGTTACTTTTATTGGGATTTATTACTTTGGGATTAAATACCATAAAATTGTTTTCTTTAAAAAATATATTGTTAATCCCCTTGAATTATTAACGCAGTTTGTGCCATTGATCTCAATTTCATTCCGTTTATTTGGGAATCTTTTAGGAGGATCAATCATTATGGCCTTATTTTCTTCGTTAATGGGCTTTATTTGAGGACAAATTCCTTATATTGGTCCAGTTGATTTATTATCAGGAGTTACCTTACCATTTTTAAGTTTGTATTTTGATATTTTTGATGGAATTATTCAAGCCTATATTTTTGCCATCTTAACAATTTCCTACTGAGCGTTAGAGATCAAAGAAGAAGGCAATAAAAGTAGTGAGGAGCGGGTGGTTGCCGTCAAGCGCAAGCCACTTAGTAAAAAAGAATTAAAAATTGCTCAAAAAGCATAAAAAAGTATTAAAATATTTTTATAGATTAAAAGAAAAAGGAGAAAGAAAAATGTTTGAATTAATGTCAAATTTTGTAGGAATGTTAATGTTTGCTGAAATGACAGGAGATATTACCAAAGGACTAGCATACTTAGGATCAGGAATTGCAGCGATTGGTTGTTTAGGGGCCGGAATTGGGCAAGGATATACTGGGGGAAAAGCAGTTGAAGCTGTTTCACGTAACCCAGAAGTTGAAGGGAAAGTTCGTACCTTATTTATTGTTGCTGCGGCGATTTCAGAATCAGGAGCAATTTATGCGTTAGTTATTTCAATTATTTTAGCTTTCGTTGTTGCTTAAGCACACCTTGTAACAAAAGAGATTATTTATTAATTTAGAAGAAAGAGGTTGAGGGGATATGTTAATGTTATTGTCAAGTACAGTTAATCCAGCGGAAATTATTAATCAGTTATTTCCTAATTTATGGGTTTTTATTGCCCATATTATTGCGACAATAATTTTATTAATTTTATTGTCAAAATGAGTTTACAACCCATTTCGTAAAGCAATGCGTGCTCGTCGTCAAAAAATTCAAGAAATGATTACGGATGCTGCTGATAAACAAACAAAGGCAACAATTAAAGAAAAAACAGCCCTTGAAATGTTAACAACAGCAAAAGTTGACGCTTCTTCAATTATTTCAGAAGCTCGTGCTGAAGCGGAAGCCAAAAAACATAATCTCTTAGATGAAACAAAAAAAGAAATTGTGCATTTGAATGAACAAGCACGAAAAGAATTAGCAAAAGAAAAAGAGCAATATCAAGATGATATTCGTAAAGCAATTATTAATACAGCGTTTGATGCGGCGCAGCATCTGTTAGAAAAAGAAATTAACAAGGAAAAACATCAAAAAATTATTGAAGATTTTATTGATAATTTAAACTAAGATTATGAAAATTAGTGAACGATTTATTTATAATTATGCCGCCGCCTTGATGAATATTGCTAGTGAAGATGATAAAGTAAAACACTATTTAGCAGTATCAAATTTAATAGTTGAAATATTAAAAAAATATCCAATTTATATCAAAATTATCAGTAACGTTGATATTCCAAAGCAAGAACGCAAAGATGTTTTGAAAGAAGCATTTGGGAAAGTAATTGACGTTAAGATTTTGCATGCCCTTTATTTACTAATTGATCGCGAAGCTTTTAGCGTGGTTCGACCAATTTTTAAACAATTAAGAAAATTAATTAATTTAAAAAATGATGTTCGCTATGGAAAGGTTTTCTCAGCATTACCATTATCGGATGAACAAATTGAAATAATTGAGGCAAAAATTAGTCAAAAGTTTGGTTATCATATTGAATTAGTTAATAAGATTGATAAAAAAATTATTGCGGGAATTAAAATTAAGGTTAAAGATGAAATTATTGATGGTTCAATTGCTGGGCAATTAGAAGCAATGCGCGCTAAAACTTTGAATAATAAATAGAAATTGGGGGAACATGATGAGTTTAAAAATAAATGAAATTTCCGAAATTATTAAAAAACAAATTGAGGAATATGGTAAAAAAATTGAAATTCATGAAGAAGGATCTGTTGTTTCAATTGGGGACGGAATTGCCTTACTAGAAGGTTTAGATAACGCAATGATGGGAGAATTACTAATTTTTCCGCATAATGTCTATGGAATGGTCTTAAATTTAGAAGACGGCGCTGTTGGTGCTGTTTTAATGGGAGATGATTGAAAAGTAAAAGAAGGGGATCGTGTTCGTCGTTCACAAAAAGTTGTTGAAACACCAGTTGGGGATGCTTTATTAGGGCGAGTTGTTAATGCCTTAGGACAACCAATTGATGGGAAAGGACCATTAAAAGCAACAAAAACTCGTCCAGTTGAACGAATTGCCCCAGGGGTTATGACTCGTCAATCAGTTACAGAACCAATGGAAACAGGAATTATTGTGATTGATGCGATGATTCCAATTGGAAAAGGACAACGGGAATTAATTATTGGAGACCGCCAAACCGGAAAAACAGCCATTGCAATTGATACAATTTTGAACCAAAAAGGGAAAAATGTTAAATGTATTTATGTTGCAATTGGACAAAAAGCTTCAACAATTGTTCAGTTAGTTGAAAAATTACGAGCTGCCGGCGCAATGGATTATACAACAATTGTTTCCGCGACAGCAAGTGAACTATCACCATTACAATATTTAGCTCCTTATACGGGAGTTACAATTGGAGAAGAATGAATGGAAGCTGGGGAAGATGTTTTGATTATTTATGATGATTTATCAAAACATGCCGTAGCTTACCGAACAATGGCCTTATTATTGCACCGTCCACCAGGACGTGAAGCTTATCCTGGGGATGTTTTCTATTTACATAGTCGTTTATTGGAACGTGCAGCGCGGTTAAATAAAGACCATGGTGGGGGAAGTATTACAGCCTTACCAATTGTTGAAACACAAGCGGGTGATATTTCAGCATATATTCCGACAAATGTTATTTCAATTACCGATGGTCAAATCTTCTTAAATTCTGATCAATTTAATATGGGGAATCGTCCAGCTGTTGATGCGGGGTTATCAGTGTCACGGGTTGGTTCATCAGCACAAATTAAAGCAATGAAGCAAGTTTCGGGGTCATTAAAATTGGAATTAGCACAATATCGTGAGCTACAAGCTTTTGCGCAATTTTCTTCTGATTTAGATGAAGGAACAAAAGCAATTTTGGAACATGGAAAACGGGTAATTGAGATTTTAAAACAAAAACAATATAGTCCATTATCACAAATTGATCAAATTATTATTTTATTAGCTGTTAATAAAAAGCGAATTGACTGAATCCCAGTTAATAGTATTGCCGAGTTTAAGGATAGCTTAATTGAACATTTTCAAGGACCAGCAAAAAAATATTATGAGCAATTAGCAACAGTAAAAACTTTTGATGATAAATTAATGGATGAAGTTGACCATGAAATTATTAAAGTTGTTAAAAAAATTACAAGTAAAATCCCAGATTATAATCCAGAACATTATGGTAGTTTGGGTGAATGAAAAAAATTAATTAGTAAATAAATCGTTAGCAAGGAGGCAACAGGATGGCTGTCGGAAGTAGTTTAAAAAAAGAAATTGTTTCAATTAAGCAAATTGCCAAGATTACTAAAGCAATGAAATTAGTGGCAACAGCAAAATTAAAAAAAGCCGGAAAAAGAATTTCGACATCAAAACCCTATTTTGCTGAATTGTATACAATTTTTCATGACATTATTAGTCAAACAGATAGTTCAATTTACCAAGAAAAGAGTGGGGAATTAAAAGGCCAACGAATTTGTTGAGTTATTGTTAATTCAAACTTAGGATTATGTGGGGGTTATAATGTTAATATTAATAAATTGGTGTTAAAGGAACTTAAGCAAGGAGATTATATTATTGCAATTGGAACGAAAGCGGTTTCGTTTTATGAGAATCATAATTTCAAAGTTGAAAAAATTTATGATGATATTGATATTAATTTCACCTATGATGAAGCGCGTAATTTTGCAATGGAAATCTTATCACAATTTAATCAAGGAACCTTTAATTGTATTAAAATAGCTTATACAAAATTTATTAATAATGTTACTTTTGAACCAACAATTCTGCAATTATTACCAATTGTCAAAAAACCGCTTGGGGAAAATACAAAAGAACGGGTATTAACCGAATTTGAACCAGATCCCGAAACAATTTTAGATAATGCTGTGCCGATGTATTTAAATGCAATCTTTTTTTCAACAATTGTTGAATCACAAGTTTCAGAACAAGCCTCACGGCGCATGGCAATGGAAAATGCAACCAATAATGCTCATGATATGTTAGATAATTTATCATTAGAATATAATCGAAAACGCCAAGCAGCAATTACTCAAGAAATTTCGGAAATTATTGCCGGAGCTAATGCACAAGAAAGTTAAGAAGAGGGAAGAAAAATGGATAATAAAAACGGGAAAGTAGTACAAGTCTTAGGACCAGTTGTCGATGTTCACTTTAGTGAAGAATATTTACCAAAATTATATAATGCCATTGAATTAGATAATCATGGCGAAAAATTAGTCTTAGAAGTTGTTCAACATATTGGTGATGATATTGTCCGTACAATTGCGTTAGGACCAACAGAAGGATTAGTACGGGGGTTAGAAGTAAAAGATACAAAAGCGCCAATTACTGTCCCAGTTGGAGAAGAAGTATTGGGAAGAATGTTTAATGTTCTTGGTGATCCAATTGATGAAAAACCAGCACCAAAAACGAAATTAACTCGCCCAATTCACCGTTTGGCCCCAACATATGAAGAACAAGAACCTCTAGCAGGTATTCTAGAAACTGGAATTAAAGTTGTTGACTTATTAGTTCCATTTGCAAAAGGGGGTAAAATCGGATTATTTGGAGGAGCTGGAGTTGGAAAGACAGTTTTAGTTCAAGAGTTAATTAATAACGTGGCAAAAGCGCACGGAGGAATTTCTGTTTTTGCGGGAGTTGGAGAACGAACAAGAGAAGGAAATGATTTATACTACGAAATGATTGAAGCAGGTGTTATTGATAAAACAGCTTTAGTCTTTGGGCAAATGAATGAAACTCCAGGGGCTCGTATGCGAGTTGCCTTGACTGGTTTAACAATTGCGGAGTATTTCCGTGATGATAAAAATCAAGATGTTCTATTATTTATTGACAACATTTTCCGTTTTACCCAAGCGGGATCAGAAGTATCAGCCTTATTAGGGCGAATGCCTTCAGCGGTTGGGTATCAACCAACATTAGCAACGGAAATGGGAGCATTACAAGAACGAATTACGTCAACAAAAAAAGGAAGTATTACTTCAGTTCAAGCCGTTTATGTTCCTGCTGATGACTTAACAGATCCAGCGCCAGCAACAACGTTTACGCACTTAGATGCTAAGGTTGTTCTAGACCGGGAAATTGCAGCGTTAGGAATTTATCCTGCTGTTGATCCATTAGGAAGTTCGTCACGATTACTTGATCCATTAGTAATTGGGGATGAACATTATGATATTGCCCGTGGTGTACAAACAATTTTACAAAAATTCAAAGAATTACAATCAATTATTGCCATTCTAGGGATGGATGAATTAAGTGATGAAGATAAATTAGCAGTTGCTCGCGCACGGAAAATTCGGAACTTCTTATCACAACCTTTCCATGTTGCTGAGAAGTTTTCAGGGAAACCAGGGAAGTATGTTCCTGTTGCTGAAACAATTCGTGGGTTTAAAGAAATTTTAGAGGGAAAATACGATGATCTTCCTGAGCAAGCCTTTTTATATGTTGGAACAATTGAAGAAGTTATTAAACAAGCAGAAAGTATGAAAAAATAATTTGTAATGAATAAAAAAATAACTTTGAAAATTACAACCCCACAAGGAATTATTGTCGATGAACCAGTTGATATTGTTACAGTTCGTATCTTAACAGGTTATATTGGGATTTTATATGGTCATATTCCTTTGGTTTCAACAATTGTCCCATCAGAAATGCATTATAAAATTGATAATAAAGAATTTCGCTTAAATATTTCGGGAGGAATTTTACAAGTTGAAAAAGAACAAGTAAAAATCCTTGCCGATGAAGTTAGTTTGATTAAATAGAGTCTTGCAAAAAGACTTTTTTTATTGGAAAAAAGATGTTAAGTTTGGTTAAAACAAGTTAAAATAAAAGAAAAGAAATAGAAATGAGGATTATAAAATGATAAAAATGGTAATTTGTGATATTGATGGAACCTTAATTCGCAACACAGATAAAGAAATTCCGGGGGCTAATATTACGGCGTTAAAAAAACTACAAGAAAAAGGAATTTTAGTAACTTTAGCAACCGGAAGAGTTCCAGGAGCATTACGAAAATATGCACAAGAATTAAGTATTACAAAAAATATTAATTATGTGATTGGTGCTAACGGGGGTGCAGTTTATAATATTGCTAATAATACTTTTGCCTATGATGAAAAAGCAAGCATGGAAGATACCAAATGAGCAATGGAACTGGTGAAAAAATTAGGAACTGATTTTTACTTAGCTCCAATTGCTGAAAATTTAGCCTTTGTTTCTAGCCAATATGTTTTAGACAATAATTTATTTTATTTTGATTATAAATTTTTAACAGCAAAAATTCTTGATTGAAATAATATTCCCCAAATGCGCAAAGTTGTTGTGGCAACAAGTGATCAAGCAAAGCAAAATTGATTACGCCAGCAAGTGGGAGTTAGTGAAACATTACGAACTGAAAAAACAGGATATGGTTATATTGAAATAATTCCAAAAAATGTTAATAAGTGAGAAGGGATTGTGCGCCTACTAGAAATTTTGCGGGAAGAAGAAGGGATTGATATTGAAACAGATGAAATTCTTTGTTTTGGCGATCAAATGAATGATTATGAAATGATTAAAAATGCAAAATATGGTGTGGCATTAAGCAATGCGACTCCTGAATTAAAAGAAGTGGCTTGAAAAGTGACAGCTTTAGATAATAATAATGCTGGAATTGCGGATTTCTTAGAAAAAGAAATTTTTCCACACTTAGGGGAATAATGCAATTAAAGATTAACGAACATTCAATTAAGGTTATTGTGACAGATATTGATGGAACGCTGTTAACAGATCAGCGAACAGTTCTACCAGCAACAAGCACAATCCTGAAAGACCTTCAAGCCAAAGGTTATTTTGTCTCAATTGCCTCAGGAAGAATGCCAATGGGATTTAATGAATATAGTGAATTAATTGAAATTAAAAAATATGGGGGCTATGTGATTGGTGCTAATGGGGCAATTATTTATAATTTAAAAAAAGACAAAACTATTAAAAGTATTTTAATCCCAAAAAAAGCCATCAAAGTTGTTACCAATATTTTATTAGCTAATAATTGTAATTTCAATTTGCTTTATCATCGATCAAAAGCAATTTATTTTAGTGACAAAGATTACTTTAATAGTAAATTAACTCCGGGGGCTTTTTTAGATGGCGCCAAACGTGCGGTATTATTTAAACCGCGGCGCTATCGTGTTGGTTATAAGATTGTAATGTATGCACCAAGTCAAAAGGTTTTTGATAAAGTGCTAGTATTACTTGGTCAAATTGAGGCAATTAAAGTTGAAAAATTATCAGCAACTAGTTGTGATATTGTAAGTTGTCATGTTAGTAAAAGTGAAGGAATTGTTAATTTATTAACAGTTTTAAATAAAAAATATCGTTTAAAATTAACAAAAAATAATGTTCTTTATTTTGGTGATAATTATAATGATTTATCAGTTTTTAAAACCTTCCCTTATGCGATTGCGATGGAAAATTCTCCTCCAGAAGTCATAAAATTAGCATATGCTGTAACAAGTAGTAATAATGATGGGGGCATTAGTGACTATTTAACGAAAATGATAAAATAATTTTTAAATTTAATTTATTGTATAATTAGAAAAATATCACTTTAGATTAAAATAGTAATGTTGAGAGAGGGAAAAAAGAATGTATCCAAAAATAACTGTTAATCAAAAAAATATTGTTAGTAATTTAAAAAAATTACAGTATGAGTGTCAAAGTCGTAATCTTGATTTAGTTGGGGTTGTAAAGTTAGTGGCAGGTAATTTAGATGTTATTAATTTTTTAGTTAATAATGATTTGAATTATTTAGGCGATTCGCGAATTGTTAATTTAAAGAAAATGGTAAATATTAATGCCAAAAAAATGTTGCTAAGGATTCCAATGCATAGTGAAGTTGATGATGTTATTCAATATTCAAATATTTGTTTAATTTCTGAATTATCAACATTAGAATTATTAGAACAAGCAGCAAAACAGCAGAATAAAAATTATGAGGTAATTTTAATGATTGAATTGGGTGATATTCGCGAAGGAATTTGAGATTTAGCGGTTATTAATCAAACAGTAGCAAGAGTAAGCCAATTTGAAAAAGTTAAATTAGTTGGATTAGGAACTAATTTTGCTTGCTTTGGAGCAACAGTCCCAGAATTAAGTAAACTGCAAAAATTAGATGAACTACGAAAAACATTAGAAGAACAATTTAAAATTAAATTGCCAATTATTAGTTGTGGGAATTCTTCGCATATTTCAATTTGAGATGATTTAAAAATGCCAAAAGGGATTAACCAAATTCGTATTGGCTCAGCATTATTATGTGGTATAGGATTAAATGATGAACCATTGCCATTTTTACAACAAAATAATTTTAAATTACAAGCTGAAATTATTGAATTACAACAAAAACCAAGTGCTAGCTGAGGGAAAAAAGGTTTGAATGCTTTTGGGGAAGAAATTCAGTTTGAAGATATAGGGATTCGTAAAAAGGCTATTATTGCTTTAGGGCGTCAGGATGTTGGTTTTGAACACTTAGTGCCGATTGATAAAAGCATTCAAGTTATTGGTCAATCAAGTGATCATACTATTCTTGATTTAACAAATTGTAATAGTGACTTAAAAGTTGGTGATATTGTTGAATTTGATTTAGATTATTTAGCAATTTTGAGTTGCTTTACAAGTGATTATGTCACAAAAGAAATTATTAATCAAGATTAAAGGATTCTTAATAGTTTCGGAAAAGTTTCGTGATTTAGTATTTTTTATTTAAAATTTATAGTAATATTATTATAGTATTTGATAAAGAAAGGATAATTACAATGAATTTTAGTACTCAAATGTTCCTAGCCGTTGCTGATCGTGAAGTTGCCAATATTACAATCTATGTCTTTGAAATTATTGCTTTAATTATTTCAATTATAATGATTGTAATTGGATTATTGCAAAATAAAAAAGCCCAAACAGGTCTTAGCGCCTTAAATGGGGGTAATGATGAATTATTTGCTAACACAAAAGAAAGAGGGCTAGATCGAACACTGTCAATTTTTATGTTAAGCTTTGGAATTTCTTTATTTGTAGTTACCTTAATTATTGCGCTACTAACGCATATTTTATTAAAATAAGTTGAAAGAATATTTGCAAAGAGATTACCTAGTCTCTTTTTTACTTTGCGGGAGGGCGCTGGCTAAAAATGAAAGAAAAAATTATTACCGTTTTAAAAGAACAAAAGAAAGCTTTAAGTTCAATTGAGATTGCACAGATTTTACAATTAAATAATATTGATGATACAAAAATGTTATTAAAAACATTAGTTGAGATGGAGAATGAACATCTTATTTTAGTTAATAATAATAACAGTTTTTCTTATTTAGACCCGCAAATATATTTGACAGGTGTTGTTTTAATTAATAAAAAAGGTTTTGGTTTTGTACGGATTAATAATCAACAAGAAGAATATTATGTTGGCCAAAAAGATTTAAAAGATGCTTTAGATAATGATGAAGTTATTTTTCGTTTAAAAAAGAATAATAACCTTGATAAAAGTAAAAAAATTGAGGCAGAAATTGTTAAAGTAATTAAGCGAAAAACAGAATATGTTGTTGGGGTGATTCGTAAAAATAAAGAAAACCATCAGACCTTAGAAATTTTAAATGTTAAATTACAACAATATTGTGGTCTAATTACTAATCCTGAACAATATTCGGAAAATGAAATTGTCAAAGGGTTTATTACTAATTTTAATCCAAAAAAAAATATTATTGAGGTTAAAGTAACAGAAATTATTGGAAATTTAAATCAGCCAGGAGTTGATATTTTAGCTGTTCTTTATGAATTTAATATTAAAACGCATTTTGAACCACAAGTATTAGAAGAAGCTAATCATGTTGCAAGTTTTCTAGCTGCTCCAGAAGAATTAACTCGTCGTCGTGATTTAACCAAAGATATTATTGTTACAATTGATGGTGATGATGCGAAAGACCTAGATGATGCTATTAGCGTTATTAAAACCGCAAATAATACTTATGTCTTAAAAGTAGCAATTGCTGATGTTGCCCATTATGTTAAAGAAAATAAAATGCTGGACCAAGAGGCTTTAAGCCGTGGTTGCTCAGTTTATTTAATTGATCGAGTTGTCCCAATGCTGCCAGAAAAATTAAGTAACGGGGTTTGTTCATTAAATCCTAATGAAATTAGATTAGTAATGTGTTGCGAAATGGAAATTTCACGAGAAGGGAAAGTTTTAAATTCGGAAATTTATGAAGGGTATATTAAAACAAAAGCTCGTTTAACTTATAATAATGTTAATAAGTTTTTTAATGATCAACCAGGAGAAATTAGTTCGGAAGTGCAAGAGATGCTAAAAATGGCACGCGAATTATACCAAGTTTTAGCCCGTCGAAAACATAGCGATGGAGCGCTTGATTTTGATTTAGATGAACCAAAATTTATTACAAATCAAAGTGGTAAAATTGAGGCGATTGTTCCCCGTGAACGTGGTGAGGCTGAAAAGTTAATTGAAAGTTTTATGATTCGGGCAAATGAAACAGTAGCGGAAACAATTTTTTGAATGGATTTACCATTTATTTATCGTGTCCATCAACAGCCAAAAGAAAAAAAACTACGGGACTTATATGAACAATTATCATTATTAGGTTTAAATATTAAAGGAAAATTGGAAAATATTCATGCAAAGGATATTCAGACAATTCTCGAAAAATTAAAGAACTATGATAATTTTAAAGTTTTATCTGCCCTATTTTTAAGAAGTATGGAGAAGGCACGTTATAGTCCAGTTAACGATGGCCACTTTGGACTAGCCTCAACTTGTTATACTCATTTTACCTCTCCAATTCGCCGTTATCCCGATTTACTAGTTCACCGCTTATTAAAACAATATTTATTACACAATCAAGTTGGGGTAAAGATTCTTGAAGATACACGTAAAACTGTTAGTTTTGCAAGTGAACAATCAACAATTTGTGAGCAAAAAGCGATGGATTGTGAACGCGAAGTGAATAAGATGAAAGAAGCTGAATATATGGAGGATAAAATTGGTAATCATTATTGGGGGATTATTTCGGGGGTTACCGGGTTTGGAATCTTTGTTGAATTGGAAAATACAATTGAAGGGTTAGTTCATATTCGTGATTTAAAAGGAGATTATTATCATTTTGATGAAAGAACTTTAAAGTTAATTGGTGAACATACTCGGAAAGAATATTTTTTGGGGCAAAAATTAAAGATTAAAGTTAAAAATGCTAATAAAAAATTACGCCAAATTGATTTTGAACTAGTACGTGGAAAATAAAAGGAGGGAATTAAGATGCATATTATTACTATCAATAAAAAAGCTCGTTTTAATTATGAAATCTTTGAAACATTTGAAGCTGGTATTGTTTTAACAGGTAGTGAAATTAAATCAATTCGTAATAATGAAGTATCAATTAATGAAGCCTTTGTTATTCTTAAAAAAAATGAAGCATATATCATTAATATGATTATTGCAAAATATAAATTCACTACTGCTTATGTCCCTGATACTGATCGCACCCGTAAATTATTATTGCATCGTCGTGAAATTAAAAAGATTATGCAAAAAGTAAAATTAGAAAAACTAACTATTATCCCATTGAAATTATATTTTAAACATAATTATGTCAAAGTTGAAATTGGTTTAGCTCGTGGGAAAAAATTATATGATAAACGCGAAGCAATTAAAGAACGTGATAATGAACGCTATCGTTTACAACAAAATAAAACGCGGGCACGATAATTCTTTAATAATTATAAATAAAGGATTTATTTAACCTTCGTAATATAGTATAATATATAAGAGAAGTTTTAGGAGATAGTCTTAATGCATTGGAATCCAGATCAAACAATAGAAATTTTAAAAGAATATGTTTATAGTAAAGATAAATTAGATGAGTATCGCAACCGGGTAGCATTATCTAATATTGAATTACCATCTTTTTATGTTCGTGAAAATCCAGAGCAATCATTTTCTTCAATTGTTGTTCGTTTAATTAATTGCAAAGAGTTAAAAAAGTTTTATAATCAGCCAGAAGATGCGTGAATTTTTGAAAGTATCGATGAAATTATTACTAATGCTTTGCAAGAATCAGATAAATTAGTTGGGTTTAAACGTCATCAAGATATTTATTTAGCTTTATATAGTGATGAAGGACAATTAGATTATTTAATTGATATGATCAGTTACATTAATACAACGATTAAAATTATTAACTACAGTTTATATGAAAAGTATAATGCCGCAAAGGAAATTAAAATTGCAATAGGGGCAGCAAATGATCCTTCAATTGAAATGATTGAAGAATTAGAAGAAGAATTTTTAGTACCCTTTGACCAAACCAATAAAACTGATTGTGTTTTAGTGGCTGAAAACTATGCCGCCGAAGTTGTGATGTTTAATAATTTAGCATTTTGTACTGATGCCTGAGTATTTAAAAATATTTCTTTTGAAAAGCAAGAACAAATTCGCAAAAATGCTCGCCAGTATTTTAGTATTAAAATGCCCCGCCAAAAATTATTTTCTGATTTAATTGATTTAGAAATAAAAGAAAAAATTGAGAAAGGAACATTAACTTTTTAACAAATGTTAATTTCCTTTTTTTCTTTTGCTAATTTATGCTATGATAAAAGCACAAATTATTAAATGAAAGGAAAGTTTTAAAAAAATGAAAGCATTAGTTTATCGCAAAAAAGGGGAAATTGAATGAGCAGAATTTGCTAACCCAGAGATTATTAATCCGACCGATATTATTGTTAAAGTAGAAGGATTTACTTTTTCACATGCTGATTATCGTCCATATCTTGGTGAAGATGATAGTGTTAAAGCAAATACAATTATGGGTCACGAAGCAGTTGGTGTTATTAGTGCCGTTGGAACAGCTGTTACAACATTAAAAATTGGTGATCGTGTTGCTGTTGGATGTATTATTCATTGTAATAATTGTTCTGACTGTGCTAACCAAAATTATGCTAATTGTCAAAACGGGGGTTTTATTTTAGGAACATCAGAAAATGGAACACATGCTGAATATGTTCGCGTCCCATATGGGGAAAATAGTGTTATTAAAATCCCAACTAATTTGGCATTAGAAGATGTTGTAATGCTAAGTGATGTTTTACCAACCGCGTATGAAAATGTTATTAAAAAAGTTGATTTTGCAAAAATTAAAACAGCAGCAATAATTGGAGATGGTCCAATTGGACTATCAACATTCTTATTTTTGATAAATAACAGAGTTAAAGTTGATATTTATGGCCACCACCAAGTAAAATTAGATTTTTTTAAAGCAAATGGGGCTTATGAAACTTTTACAACAATAGACAAAACTAATCAGAAAAAATATGATTTAGTTGTTGAATGTGTTGGCAATGATCGGGGAACATTTGAAGCAGCGCAACAACTATTAGGATTTAATGGGACATTAGTTACAATTGGTGTTTTTAAAAACCCAGTTACATTTTTCCTTAATGAATTATGATATCAAAATATTACAATTCATACGGGAATTTTAAATGTCTATACTTTACCAGAGTTATTAGCTAAAATTGAAAACCAAGAAATTGCCCCCCACAAAATTGTGAGTCAGATTTATGATAAGGATGAGGTTCTAACTGCCTACCATGCTTTTAAAAATAAAGATTTATTTAAAATAGTTGTTAAATTATAATTTAACAACTATTTTATTGTTATAATTTAATTACAATAATTTTATTAAATAGAATAGGATGATAATTATGGCTTTTTTTCAAAAACTAAAAGAACGTCGCGAAGAAAAAAAACAACAAAAACTAGAAAAGGCCTTACAAAAAACAAGGCTATCTTTTTCATCTAATATTAAGAAATTAGCTAGTAAATATAAAACTTATGATGATGAGTATTTAGCAGAGTTAGAAGAAATTTTAATTACAAGTGATATGGGAATTAATATGACCTTGCAAATTACCGATGCAATTCGGAAAAAGGTTCAAAAAGGTTGAAGCATTGATGAAACAAATGATTATTTAGTGAAAGTAATTATGGATTTGTATGATGATCCAAAAAGTAAACAAAATAAATTGAATATCAAAGATAATCGGCTAAATGTTATTTTAATGGTTGGAGTTAATGGGGCTGGTAAAACAACAACAATTTCAAAATTAACACAACAATTTATGAAAGAAGATAAAAAAGTTTTATTGGTGGCAGGTGATACGTTCCGGGCTGGGGCTGTTGAGCAATTAAATCAATGAGCACAACGATTAAAGACGGAGATTGTTGTTCCCAATAAAGTAGGACAAGATCCAGCTAGTGTAATTTTTGATGGAATTTCAAAGGCAAAAGCAGAGAATTATGATATTGTAATTATTGATACAGCAGGAAGATTACAAAATAAAGTTAATTTAATGAATGAATTAGAAAAAATTAACAGAATTATTAAAAGAGCGATTCCTGATGCACCACATGAAACATTATTAGTAATTGATGCTGTTACTGGTCAAAATGGTGTTTCACAAGCAAAAACTTTTTCAGAGGTAACTGACATAACTGGGATTGTTTTAACTAAGATGGATGGGACAGCTAAAGGTGGAGTTGTTTTGGCCATTAAAGATCAATTAAATATTCCAGTAAAATTAATTGGGTTAGGTGAACAACCAGATGATTTACAAGAGTTTGATATTGAACAATATATTTATAATTTAACAAAAGACTTATTTTTAGATGAAGATGAAGAGGGTTAAGATGAAAGATTTAGAAAAATCAAATCACCTAGTGATGTTGTATGAGTTATACCATCAATTATTAACCGAAAAACAACAAAATTATTTTGAGCAATATTTCTTTGATGATTATTCTTTAAGTGAAATTGCAGATGAAAAAGGTGTGAGTCGTAATGCCGTTTATGATTCATTACTAAAAATTACAGTTGCGTTAGATAAATTTGAAAAGCGCTTACATTTATTAAAAAAACAGCAACAACGTGATGAAATATATCAGAAATTTAAAAATATATCAGAATATGAAAAAATAATTTTAGAATTACAAGCAATTGATAGTGAATAGGAGAAAACAGGAATGAAAGTTTTAATGATTGGTGATATTTTTGCCCGTGCGGGAAGAATAGTTGTCTCAAAAGTTTTACCGCAGTTAATTCAAGAATATCAAATTGATTTAGTTGTTGCAAATGCGGAAAATGTAACGCATGGTAAATCAATTTTACGTCAACATTACGATGAACTAAAAGATATCGGAGTTAGTATTTTTACTTCAGGTAATCATATTTTTAAGAATAGTGAAGTTAGTAAATATATTGATGAAGTTGGGGATTTGTTAAAACCCGCGAACATGAGTCTATATACTCCTGGTCCAGGGACAACTGTTGTATCAGTTAAAAATAAAACAGTGCGGATAACTAATTTAATGGGTCGTAGTTTTATGGACCATGTTGATAATCCTTATCCAATTTTTGAGGAAATTATTGCTAATGATAATTCAGATATTCACTTAGTTGATTTTCATGCCGAAGCTAGTGCAGAAAAATTAGCTTTTGCTTGAAGTTTTGATGGTAAAATTACCGCTTTAGTTGGAACCCATACTCATGTCCAAACAACCGATAATCGCATTTTGCCAAAAGGAACAGCCTATATTACTGATTTGGGAATGTGTGGTAGTTTTAATTCAATCATTGGGGCAAAACCAGAAGAAGTTATCACTAAGGAAAAAACTGGGTTGCCAGCACGTTTTACGCCTTCCGAAGATTTATCTGATTTAATTTTTTCGGGGGTTGTAATTTCAATTAATGAGGATAATAATAAAGCTGAAAAAATTGAGCGAATTTTAATTCATTTGCATAATGATGAGGATTATCACTAATGGGAAACTTATTAATTAATGGCTATCTGTGAAAAATCATTTTAGCAGTTGTAATTTTCCTAATATTAATTTATTTAATTTGACGATTCCGTTTGTTTTTTGGCAAAAAACGTAAAGAACAAGATTTACAATTGCCAGAATATATTAATGATAAATGATTTATTGCCAGTGATCATTATCAGTTAGCAACACTAGGAACAATTACACCAGAAACAAAAACAATCCTTTTAGCAGTTCATGATATTTATGGAAAAAAAGAAAACTTTCAAGCGCTTGTTAATAATAAGCAGTTAAAGCCAGGCACGGTGGTTATTACATTTGATCAGAGAATAATCCAAGCAAAAGATGGAACAAAGATTCAAGATTTGGGAATGTTAATTAATGATATTAATGATGTGTTATTAGCCTTAAGCAATAAATATGAAAATAAAAAAATTGTTTTATTGTTAGAAGGTTATTGTTGTTTTTTAGGACAAACAATTATTAAAAAGAATAATTTTATAAAGTCACTAATCTTATTAAATCCAGTTACTAATAAAAAAGTAATTAAATTTTCAATTGCAAGTAAAATTGCTTTAGTCTGAGGTTTTTTCTTTAATAGTCGTTTAACAATTAATGTTAAAATTGATTATAAAGTGTTCACAAACAACGAAGAATATTTAACTGCAATGACAAAATCGCCAAAACGCTATTATTTAAATCAAATCTTACGGTTTCATCGCAGAAATGCCTATTTAGCAAAAGAATTTAATGCTTTGCAAATCCCAACATTATTAATTACAAATACAAATAATCGATTTTATCAGGAAAAAGAACTAGCAAAAATTAAAAATCCTAAGGTTGAAGTTTTACTTGTAAAAGAAGAATATCAATATTTATTTGCAAATAATTTAGGGAAAGAAGATAAACAGGCAATTATGATAAAAATGGAGCAATATCTTAAATAACAAATCAGGATTTCCTGATTCTTTTTATTTAAATTATTAAAATATTTTAAAGTTACTTTTATATTTTTATAAATTTTACGATATAATTAATTTGTTGTTTTATGACAACTAAACTTATTTTGAAGTGGTTAGTATGCTAAACGATGATCCACTAGCAACCCTATATTTAGAAGGTGCTTTTAGCAGGGCGATATGATTGCTATCAATAAGACTTATTAGTTGGATTCTACGAAAAAGAAAAACCCCTAATTATAATGCTTAAGAATCATATTTAGTCCACATTATTATTTAATGTGGTTTTTATTTTGGAAAGGAAAATGATATGAAAAATAAAATTTTGTTTACTTCAGAATCTGTTTCAGCTGGTCATCCTGATAAAATTTGTGACCAAATTTCAGATGCAATTTTAGATGAATGTTTACGTCAAGACCCAAATGCTCGTGTAGCATGTGAATGTTTTATTACCTCTAATTTTTTACTAATTGGGGGAGAAATTACAACAACAGCAACAGTTAATTATGCCCAAGTAGCTCGGAAAGTATTAACCGAAATAGGTTATGATAATGATGAATGAGGAATTGATGGAAATACTTGTGAAATTAAAGTTTTAGTTAACACCCAATCCCCCGATATTTCCCTTGGCGTTGATCGTTTTGGGGCCGGAGACCAAGGAATTATGTTTGGTTATGCCACAAATGAATCAGTTAATTATATGCCTTTAGCAATTTCAATTGCTCATGATTTAGTTCGTCATGCTAGTCAATTACGTCTAAAGAAAGAATTTATTGGTGCTCGTCCCGATATGAAATCACAAGTAACATTAGATTTAACAGACCCCCAACACCCTGTGATTGATACTATATTAATGTCAATTCAGCATGATGATGATATTGATGAAACAGCTTTTAAAAAGTATATTCAAAAAAATATTATGAATCCAGTAGTTAGTGATTATCATTTAAATTTAGATTTCCGGGTATTAATTAATCCAACTGGCCGTTTTGTGATTGGTGGGCCAAAAGGTGATACAGGTTTAACTGGTCGCAAAATTATTGTTGATACTTATGGAGGTAGTGCTCGTCATGGTGGGGGAGCCTTTTCAGGAAAAGATGCAACAAAAGTTGATCGTAGTGGAGCATATATGGCCCGCTATGTCGCCAAAAATATAGTTGCCGCCGGGTTAGCTGATCGTTGTGAAATTCAGTTATCATATGCAATTGGAATTTCAGAACCAATCTCAATTTTTGTTGAGACATTTGGCACTAATCGGATTCCCAATGACACAATTCTTTTAGCAATTAAGGAAAATTTTGATTTTCGTCCCCAACAAATGGTTATGAAATTACACTTAAACAAACCAATTTATCGTCAAACAGCGGTATATGGTCATTTTGGCCGTGGTCATCAAGAATTACCGTGAGAACAATTAGATAAAATTCATGATTTAGCAAAATACCTATCATTTGAATAATTTTTTCGTTATACTGATAGAAAGAAACAAGGAGTAAAGTCATGCAAAAATACAAGTTAATTGCCCTAGATTTAGACGGAACAACAGTTAAAAGCCGAAATAAAATTTCGAAAAAAAACCAACGCACAATTAAATGAGCGTTAGAAAATGACATTAAAGTTGTCATTGCAACAGGACGTAGTTTAGGAGCAATGCGTAAAGTTATTGAAAAATTAAAACTAGCGGAATATAATATGCCAGTTGTTAGTTTTAATGGCTCAGTTATTTATGATGTTAAAAATGATAAAATTATTAAGCATAATTATTTTGAAACAAAAGAAGCTATTACTTTTTTTGAACAAGCAAAAAAAGATAAAGTGTCATTATGAGCATATTCTGTTTCAAATGATAAGTTAGCATATATCAATAATAAAAATAGTTTAATGGTTAAATGAATGAGTTTTCATACCCATCGTAAAACAAGAGTTTTTTCACAAGTTAAAAATTTTAATGATCAAATTTATAAATTTGTTATTAGTGGAAAAAAAGCGAATGTTTTCTCATTTCGTAAAACAATTGAAAATAATTTTGAATGTAATATTTTTGATTGGTCGTATGTTTCAAAAAGTAATTTAAATTTGGAAATTTGTCCTGTGACAAGTGATAAAAAGCATGCTTTAGAATTTATTGCCAAGAAATATAATATTGCCCCAGAAGAAATAATTGCAATGGGAGATGGCTCAAATGATATTGAAATGTTAAAATGAGCTGGGTTAGGCATTGCAATGGGAAATGCAAAGAAACAAGTAAAAGCAATTGCGAATGATGTGACAGCTCATCATAAAAAATCAGGGGTTGCCAAAGCAATTGAAAAACATGTTAAAATACAATAATGGTTATTAATAAAAATGAGTAATTGAGATAGTTTAATTTTATTTCCTCTTGTTTCGCTTTTTTTAGTTGTAGGATATTTTATTGTTTTAGGAAAAAGAAAGGTTAATCAATTCCAACAATGAATTTTTATTTTGCAACATTTTTCTTTTTGATTAGCTTTATCAATAGTTTTAAACTTAAATTATAATTTTATTAGTTTTGATATTTTAAAAGATATTACTAATCTTGGTTTAATTTTATTAATTAGCAGTTTATTTTATGCCGCAATCTTTTTTATTCCGGCCTCTTGAATCACGGGGTTACTAAAATCGCGGAAAATTTGGTTCTATTGCTCATATTTTTTGATAGCTGTTGCAATTATTATTTTATTAATTTTTCCAAAAAATTTGGGAGCCCTAATTTTTGCTGCCCTGGCTTTTGGTTTTGGAATTTCTACAAATTCATTATGGTTTTTATTTTTTAATGAACAGTTTTTGGAACAAAGTAATCCGTTTTTAACATCAGCTAGCGTATTACCAGCAGTTGGTTTAGCAGGTGTTACGGGCAATAGTATTTTTTTAGGATTAAAAGTAGTTATTACAAACGATGCATTTTTTCATTTAATAATTTTCTCTGTAATGCTAGTTGTTTTATTAATTTCATTTGGTTGTAGTTTTTTTATTAAAGAAAAAAAAGAAAATCTTGGGGTTTTTGATACAAAGATTTTAACTGTTATTAGCCCTTTTAAATGAAATAAGGTTTCGATCATTTTGTTATTAATTTTTAGTGTCGCAATTTTACGCGAACTGAGCCAGGGTGATTTACTAAACCTAATAATTGCTCAGAATTTAAACAAGCGTGGATTTGGATTAGAAGCTATTCAACGTTTTCTACATTTTTCCCAACAAATCTGATGAATTGCTCAGGGTTTAGGGGCAATTCTTATTTACCCATTAGTAGTCAAAAAAGTTGGGATTAAAAATAGTTTAATTGGAGCTTTTGCAATTTGAGCAGGTTATTTTCTTTTAATTGGGACAATCCAAATACCAGAATTATATTTAGTATTACAAATCTTAAATGGTTTTATTTTGGGAGCATTATTAGGGATTTTATTTAGTTTAATTATTATGTGAAACTCACGTGTTAAAAATCGACCAATTACTGGATTTTTCTCAGCAATTAACGCTTTTAGTGGTTTTATTGTTCAATTTGGGATTCATAGTGCCGCTTTAAAACAAATTGGGATTTTTAATGGTGTTATTATTGACTGAAATATGCCGATTGCTAACTTTAATCTTGAAATATTAAAAACAACAGTTATTATTTTATTTGTTAGTTTAACAGTTATTACTGTTTTACTAGTAATTTTGGTTTATTTTACCGGAAATTATATAAGTGGTGAATTTGCCAACCAAAAAAAATTTGATCATAATGTTAGCATATTAATGAAACAGTTTAATAATCTTCCACATAGTAATAAAAATCACCATAATTAGTTGTTATCTTGAATATTATAAAAAACAAAAAAATCTTTTGAAAAGTATTGATATTTTTTTGTTTTTTTTTATAATTAACAAGTAAGTTTATTACAAACAAAAAGTTTAGTATTAGTAAACAAAGGAGTAAAAAGATGGGGTTAGGAGAAAAATTAAAATTATTGCGTCAAAAAAATAATTTAACAATTGAAGAACTAGCGAATCGCTGTGAATTAACAAAAGGTTATATTAGTCAATTAGAACGCGATATTTCTTCCCCAAGTATTGAGACACTGCAAAATATTTTAGAAGTGCTGGGAACAACTTTAGGGGACTTTTTTAAGCAAGAGAAAAATCGCCAGTTTGTTTACAAACCAGAAGATCGTTATGTTGTGGAACAAGAACAATATAGTATTGAATGACTTGTTCCAAATGCCCATGTTAATGAGTTAGAACCAATTTTATTATCATTAAAACCATATGGGGAATCACAACGGTTATTACCATTTGAAGGAGAAATTTTTGGTTATGTTTTAAAGGGAAACATTGAAGTTATCTCTGGCTCAAGGACACAACGGGCCAATCCACAGGATAGTTTTTATTTATATGGCAATAATCAACATTATTTAAAGAATGTTACGAATGATGTGGCAGAGATTCTATGAATTTCGACACCACCAATTTTTTAAAGGATTAATTTAAGGGGGAAAAAAGATGGAAAAAAATATTTTAGAACTACGTAATGTTTCAAAACAGTATGAAGGGAAAGTAGTTTTAAAAGGGATTAATTTAAATATTAAAGAAGGAGAATTTGTAACGTTATTAGGGCCATCAGGATGCGGCAAAACAACAACGTTAAGAATTATTGGTGGGTTAGAACAACCTGATAGTGGGGAATTACTATTTTTAGGAAAAGATTTGTTAAAAACTCCAATTCATAAGCGTGAGATTAACACTGTTTTTCAAAACTATGCGCTTTTTCCACATTTAAATGTTTTTAATAATATTGCATATGGGTTACAAATTAAACGGAAAAAATATGATTATATTGAAAGCGAAGTTAAAAAGTTTTTAAATCTAGTTGGATTAGCTGGGTTTGAAGATAAGAATGTTGAACAGTTATCAGGGGGACAACGTCAGCGGGTTGCCTTAGCTCGAGCTTTAATTAATCGTCCAAAAGTATTATTGTTAGATGAACCAATGGCAGCTTTAGATGTTAAATTACGTAAAAAAATGCAAGGGGAATTAAAAGCCTTACAAGAAGAAATTGGAATTACTTTTATATTGGTTACCCATGATCAAGAAGAAGCGTTAAGTATGTCAGACCGTATTATTGTAATGAACGGAGGAGCAATCCAACAAGTTGGTACGCCAACAGAAATTTATAATGAGCCAGAAAATATTTGAACCGCCCAATTTATTGGTGAATCAAATATTATTGCTAATGCTGTTTTTGTTCGGGATAATTTAGTGGCTTTTGATGATAAAGAATTTGTTTGTTCGGATCGCGGATTTGGTGAAGATAGTAATCAAATTGATATAATTATTCGTCCAGAAGATATTGATATTGTTTCACCAACAAAAGGATTTTTTACTGGTGTTGTTGAAGAAATAATTTTTAAAGGGGTCCATTGAGAAATCATTGTTCAATGCCCAAAACGTAAATTTTTAATCCATTCAACAGATATAGTTGAAGAGGGGACAAAAGTTGGATTACACTGAAATGTTGAAGATATTCATGTTATGTGAAAAGAAATTGATGATTAAATTGAAAGGAGGATTGTGATGGAAAATAAAAAAGGAAATAATTTTGTAACAAAAATAAAAAAGACAACAAAAAAAGTTAATCGCAGTATTAAAAATGGATTCCATAAAACAACCGCTTGATTTCGCGGTAAAAGTTTAGCAGTTTCTTATCAAGTTAAAAAGAGTCAGTGGTTTAAAAAAGGACTTAACCCATTGTTATGGCCATATTTAGTTTTAATGATTCTACTAATTTTGATTCCGTTATTAATAATTTTACTGTATTCTTTTATTCAACCAACGGGGAATAATTTAGTATTTGCATTAAACTTTGAGAATTTTGTTAACTTTTTTTCGGAAAAAGCTTTTGTTATTTCATTATTATTAGCCTTGGGTTACTCATTCATTGCTGCAATTATCGCAATTATTATTGCCTACCCAGTTGCTTATGTAATGGCTTTTTGCCGCTCAAAATTACTATCAAAAAATATTTGAATTTTAGTAACCCTACCAATTTGAATTAACATGTTATTAAAAATAATTGGGTTACAAACATTATTTAATTTAATTGCCCCAGGATTATTAGGGACACCGGTTTCAATTGTCATTGGGATGGTTTATGCTTTTTTACCTTTTGTAATTTTACCAATTTATAATAGCTTAGATAAAATTGATAAATCATTAATTGAAGCGTCACGTGATTTAGGAGCAAATTGATTTAAAACTTTTTGAAAAGTTGTTTTTCGTCATTCAATTCCCGGAATTTTAGCAGGGGGAACATTATTATTAGTACAAGCGGCAACTTCATTACTAATTGTTAAATTTATGGGGAATGGTCAAATTAGTATGATTGTTGAGGTAATTGAATCATACTTCTTTAAAGGTGGAAACTTTGGTTTAGGAGCTGCCATTTCGGTTGTTTTAGCCTTAGTAGTCTTTTTATTAATAGTTGTTTCTGGTTGAATTTCAAAACAATTTGAAACAAAAAAAAGGGGGCGTCGATATGAAAAACTTTCTTAAATCTTCTTACATGGGAATTGTAATGCTTTTTATTTATGTTCCGATTATGATTTTAATTTTATTTTCGTTTAACAGTGGAGAAAGTATGAGTATTTTTAATGGCTTTTCTGATCGCTGATATAAAGAACTAGCTCATCAACAAGCCTTTTTGCAAAGTATTATTGTCTCAGTTTTTGTTGCTGTTATTGCGACAATTATTTCAACGATTATTGGAACTTTTGCTGCTTTAGGGTTAAGTAAAGCTCGCAAAGTAACCCAAAAAATGACCTTGTCAATTACAAATATTCCTTTAATTAACGCTGATATTATTACTGCTGTTGCTTTAATGATGCTATTTATTGCGATGGGAGCTAATTTTGGTTTGTTAACATTAGTTTTAGCTCATATTTCATTTGATATTCCTTTTGTAATTATGACAGTTCTACCACGCTTACGAAAAATTGATCAAAAATTAATTGAAGCGTCGTTAGATTTAGGTGCAAAGCCATCACAAACATTACGAAAAGTAATTTTACCAGTATTAAAACCAGCAATTATTGCTGCTGCAGCGATTGCTTTTGCAATGAGTTTTGATGATTTCATTATTTCTTATTTTACGGGGGGAGCTGATGTTAATGTTGCAACTTTCATTTATACAATGAAGCGCATTAAACCATTTATTAATGCCTTTGGAACTATTTGCATTGCAATTATTGGTTTTGTTATTATTGGTTGAAATGGTTGAAATTTGTATAAGCTTCAACATGAAAAATTCCGAAAAGAAATGTTAAAAGGAACTTATAAAGATAAAGATATTATGCGCTATGAAATTAAATTAGCCCGTTGATATCATTGTCTAAATCGTAATACTTTTAAAACTGAAAAACAAAAAGAAGTATTACGCTGAAAAATTATTCGTTGGGAAAATAAATATGAACGCGCTGTTTTATGGGTTAAAAATAAACGGGAAAGTTTTATTGAACGCCAACAGCAAAAAGAAAACATTAGTAAAATATCACGGAAAAATTTCCGTTGACTTGCGAAAAGCTGAAAACCGTTATCATTAACTTTGGTAACGGTAGGATCAATTGGATTATTAACAGGGGTTTATATTGTTAATAATACCTATGATTTAATTGTGGCCAACTGAGGAGGATATATTACCCCAGAACTATTAACTAATTTTCAAAAAGAATATAATGTTAAAGTGAAATATACTGTTTATGATAGTAATGAAACGTTAGATAACAAATTATATACAACAAGATATGATGTAATGGTACCAAGTGATTATATGGTTGCTAAGTTTGCGGAAACTAATAAAATTAAACCAATTGATTATGAAAAATTAAATGCTGTTAATAAAGAATTTAATATTATTAAACCAAATTCAAATTTCAATGGAGATATAACAGGATATCAAATTGGTAATAAATTATTTAATGATAAAAATATTGATATTGATGTTGTTAAAAAAGCAAATCCAGAATTTTATCAACAATGTGTGGTAAATCCTAATCCGGAAGTGGCATACTGTTTAAATAAAAATAATGTTGCCTCATTAAATAATGGACTGTTAAGTATTTTAAATAAAAATAGTGTAAGTGTGATGGAAGATTTGGATAACACAAGCAATAATACAATTGCTAATTATAGTCTTCCTTATTTTTGAGGTGATGTGTCATTATTGATTCGTCCAACGGATAGTAATTTACAGTTTTTACAAACAATCTTTGATGAATTAAATCAAAAGTTACCATCGACAGTAACAGGACAATATGGAGTAACTAAACAACCATGAGTTGATGGGCGTGACCAATATGTTTTAAACACTGTCCAATATGATGAGGTTGAAACAAATGGTTTATCATGAGATATTTTATGAAAAGCTGCCCAAAATAAGAAAAAAGTCTTATTAAACAATGACTATCGTAATATTTTTATGTTAGCAAATCAAAAAAATTATTTTAGTCCAATTCCAACAACAAAAGCCCAAGTTGATCAAAATTTCCAAGATTTAGAAACATTATTTAAATACAATAATGTTGCCTTAATGAACGATGAATTAATTAATGCAGTTGGGGATGGAGAATTTGATTTTGCCTTTATGTACAATGGGGATGGAATTTATGCTGATCAATTATTTGCAGCCAGTGGCAAAGAAGCAAGCAATAATAAAATTATGATTGTGCACCCAAATGCAACACCTACCGGAAAAGCAAATCAAATTGAAGGAACAAACATTTGAAGTGATAATATGGTTTTATCGAAATCAGTTGGCAATGAAGAATTAGCTTATAAATTTATGAATTATATTATTCAAAATAGTAATATTTTATCAGAAGAGTTAGGTTATACTTCACCATATCAACAAACAATGGATTTTGAAACAAATTATGGTTATTATCAAAATGATGTTGACCCTGATTCAGGGGAAATGATTAATTACCAAGAAAACTATGTTCCAGTTGGAAAACTATGTACTGATGAAAAAATTAGTGCTGGCGATTGTACAATTGACCAAAAAGGACAATACGTTTCAAAACCAAGGCTATCGGATGGTCCATTTACAGTAACAAAGTTAGACCAGTATATGGTTGATCGTTATAATGTTTTAATTGCTGGAAAAAATTAAGGATAAAAGTTTTGTTATTTTTAACGAAACTTTTATTTTTTTAAAAGAAAAACTGGATAATTTTGGGATAACTTAATGAGGTGAGAATATTAAGAAGCGTTGACTTTATTTTTTACTTTTTGGCTTAGTAGTGTTGGTTGCCCTAGGAGGGTTTATTTTTAGCAAAATGAGTAAAACAAATAACAACAGTTCGAAAGAAATTAATTTAATTGAACATCAAATTAATTTTCTTAATGAATATAATTTACCGTTAATTGATGAAGAAATTATTCCTAAACCTATTATTTTAGGACCTTCTAATCTTGGCGAGAATCTTAAAACAATTTTAATTAACCAACATTTTTTGTTCGCTAATTTTGAAAAGATTAATGGAAACACTTTAGATAAAAAAATTACTGAAAGTATGACAGTTAAATTAACTCCAATTGCTAAATATATTAGATGAATTCCTCTTCGAGGATTATCAAAACAAGATTTAGAACAAGTTAATATCCCGGAAATAATTTGTAATAATATTTTAAAATTAATTACGCCCTTGGGGGTTAATTATGAAAAAATTTTAGCTGATTACTTAAAGGGAGGATATAAAAAATATTTTACGCTGCTAAAAATGTTTTGTGTTTTTTAAAAGATTGTCTAATTAAATTAGAAAAATCTTATTTAAATTATGTTTTTATTGCAATTTTTCTGGGGTTAGCAATTATTAAACAAAATTATTGATTCTTTTTCCCTATTCCTTTTTTAAGTTTAAGTATTTTTTTGACAGGTAAAAAAACTTATTGGCTTTTAATTATTATTTTTCTTTTTTTAATTCATTTAATAATTTTAAGATCATCTTCATCTGTTACCCTAAATAAAAATCAAGAAATTAATTTTAAAATTATTTATCAAGGGGCAGGATATTATTTTATTAAAAATGGTACCCAAACTTTTTACTTATCAACCCAAGAAACTTTTCATTTAGATGATAATGTTTGGGCGTATGGAAATTTTACAAAGATAAAAGCTGCAATTAATATTTATGAATTTAACCAGGCAAAGTGATTACAAGGTCAGGGGATAACATGGCAGTTTAATTTAACTAAAATTACTAGTCAAAAGGCTAGTCAAGGGTTACGTGCAATTATTCAACACTATTTATTAGCTGATGAAAATAATATTGATTTTATTCAATTGATTTTTTTTGGTGTGAAAACAAAAGGGGCTAGTGAATTATATGAAAAGTTTGTGCAATTAGGAATAATCCATTTATTAGTTATTTCTGGTTTTCATATTAATCTTTTCTTTTGAATTATTAATACTATTTGTTGTAAAATTTTTTGTTTTAAGTATACTTTTCTATTATCATTTCTGATCGTGTTTTTTTATATTTATCTTTTAAATTTTAATTTAGCAAGTTTACGAGCTGGAATTTTCATGTTTTTGTTTACTTTAAAAAATAAACTGGCATGGGATAAAATTAGTAAAACAATGATTTGAACAATGACATTACTTCTAGTGCTAGCTTTAAAACCTTATGCTTTTTTAAATAGTGGGTTTACTTTTGGTTTTGTAATTTCCTATGTTTTAATAGTCATCCAATTAAGATTACAACACTTAGTTTTATTCAAAAAAATCTTGATATACAATTTAATTATTTTTCTTGTTAGTTGAATTTTAACGGCTTATTATAATTATGCTATTAATTTCACTAGTATTCTTGTCACAATCATATTAACACCCTTTATTGAATTAACTTATCTTTTTAGTTTTATGATTATTTTTATTAAACCATTACATATTATTTATCAATGACTCTTTTTTGTGTTGAATAATTTTTCGGAAGTATTACTCAAAATTAATGTTGTATGGCATACTGGAGCTTTTAATTTTTGATTGGTATGAAGTTATTATGGGCTACTAATTATTGCTTATTTAAATTGAGGATATTTTCAAAAACTTATTATGTTAGGAGTATTGTTTTTTAGTATTATCCTAATTTTTTTAAACTGGATGGCTAGTCCACGCTATAGTTTAACAATGCTTAATGTTGGTAATGGTCAAACGATTGTTATAACAGATAAGTTAAATTTTAAAACAGTTTTATTTGATGTTGGTGTTGAAATTGGTAAGAGTAAAAATCTTGTGCGGGATTATTTGAAATGACAAGGAATTAACTTTATTAATGCTGTTTTTATTTCTCACTATCACTTAGACCATTATAATAATCTTTCGCAAGTAAAAACTAATTTTTATCTGGGGGAAATAATTGATAATCAAACACTTGGAGATTACTGAAAGTTTGGGGCGCTGGGATTCTTAATCCTCCATAAAACAGTTGGGGCGGAAAACGAAAATAGTAATTCCTTGGTTGTTTTAGCTACGATTAATCACTATCACTTATTATTAACAGGTGATATTACAAAAGAAGAAGAACTTAAAATGTTAGATTTATCCTTGCCCCAAATCGATTTTTTGCAAGTAGCTCATCATGGGTCAAAAACTTCATCACATATTTCATTTTTAAAAAAAATTAAACCAAAGATTTGTTTTATTTCTGATGGCCCCCATAAGAAAATTTTAGCTCCCGAAACATTGAAAAATCTTCATAGTGTTGGTTGTCAAAATTATGAAACTAATGGTCAGCAAAATGTGCAGGTAGAATTTTTTGATAATTTCAAAACCAAGGTTATTAATTTTTAAGATAGTAGGATATAATATAAAAAACATCTTAAGAGAGGTAATAACATGTTCTTAATCTATGGGGAAGATGCATATTTAATAAATTTGCAAAAAGAAAAAATTTTAAAGAAAATTAATATTAATGAAGTATATAGTCTTGATGAATACAGTTATTTAGAAGATTCGCTGTTAGACATTTTAAATGATGCTAATACAATTCCAATGTTTGCCGAAAAGCGGATTATTTTAGTTAATGATAGTTATTTTTTAACCGAAGAAAAAATTAAGGCAAAAATTGACAATAAAGACTACTTACCAAAATTAATTGAATATCTAGAAAATCCTAATCCTAATACCTTTATCATTTTTATTTGCCCAGTAAATAATATTAGTAATCGGTTAAAAATTACAAAAAAAATGTTGGAATTAACTAGTGTTTTAAAAGCAATTAACTTATCGTATAATGAATTAACAAGATTTATTGCTAATTATATTCAGCAAAACAATGGTACTATTAGCGATCAATTAATTAATAGTTTAGTTGAATATCTGCCAAATAATTTGTATATTATTAAGAATGAACTTGATAAGTTATTACTAATTAGCAATAACATTACCAAAGAATTAATTGAGCATAATTTAACAAAATACCTTGATACAGATATTTTTAAAGTTGTAAATTATTTATTAGCCAATGATTTAAATAACTTTTTAAGTAATTATCATTATTTAAAGGCACGAGGATTAAGCGATATTGCCTTGATTGCTTTAATTACAAATAATGTTATTTTAACCCGTGACATCATTGTCTTATCTATGTTAAAAAAAACACCATCCGAAATTGCAAATTTATTAAAAGTTCACCCATTTCGGGTTAAAAAAATATCAGAAATTCTTTCTAATTTCAGTTTGAAAAAGGCCAATGATTTAATATTAAATTTATTTTCAATTGATTATAATATTAAAAAAGGTATAATTAACAGAGAAATAGATAGTGATTTATATTTTATTAAATTATTTAATATTAATCGTTAATTATTTTGCAATTATTATCAAAATTAGTGAGGTGAAAAAATGAAAGAAAAGAAATTGTATGCCCAGACTGTTTATGGCTTGTATCATACCTTTAAGGACGATACGTTAAAAGCAGAAATAATTATTGATAAGGAATTTAAGCAATTAGTTATTCAAGAAATTTGCAATTTGTTAACTTTAGAAAAAGATTTTGAGACAGATCTAAATGGTGAAAAATACACTGTTGCTTTTGCCCAAGTTTTAGCTGATATTACGAATGAATCAGCAAAAATTGAAAAAAAAGATAATGCAAAATTTAGTGATTTAGATGAAAAGCATGCCAAATTTGTACAATATATTACACAAAGATTTAAATTTGATCGTGATGATATTATAAAAGAAGTAACAATTTCAGCAGAAATAATTGATAAAACAGCAGATTTTGTTAATAAAGAAGATTCATTAGCAAAAGCGAAAGAGATTAGTGCCAGTCAACTACAACCTTCTGCCCAAACTGTTCAAACAAATCAAGCACCAGGAGTGGCGCCATTTGTTGGAATGGGAGCAGGAATGCCACAATTTGATCCATCACAAATGGATATGAGTAAAATGATGCAACAAATGGCTGATATGCCAATTCATCCTCGTCTTGATCCACGTTTTTATCCTTATAATACAAAGCCAAAGCACATGCTTTTATTAAAAAAAGTTGTTGCTGGTTTTGTAATCTTTGCAGCAGCGTTATTGGTTTTAGTATGAGCCTTAGGGAGTTTTTTACCAATTACAGTTTATCCAAAAGATGGATTTTGAATATGACGTAATGAATCACAAGGTTGAATTGGGGGATCTGGGCAACCACCAGAGCCAGCTGGAACCTTAGGATATGATTTTTTAACTAGTCTAATGTATAAATTCGGTGCCGCGCCAGGAACACCAGCTTTATTTAATATTATTATGCCAATTTTACCAGGATTATTTTTAGGATATGAATTATTAGGAACAAAAAAATTTCGTCGTGATAATTATACTGTACGAATTTTATCAGTAGTTCTTTCTGCTGTTTTATTAGCATGAGCAGCATTAACAATTGTTCCGCTTTTAATTCCAAGTACTTTAGAAAATATAGTTAATAGTTGAGGGATGCCTAAAACTGGGGCAAACGGGGGAGCAATTCTTCCATCTGAAGATTTGCCAAAGTTACTAAATGAAATTATTAGTTTAATTCGTAGTAGTGCACGTTATCAGGCTTTAAGAATCTTTAGTATTATTGCTTTATCAGTTTCATTAGTAGCTGTTATATTAACATTAGCTTTATGTATTTATGCTCCACGCTTAGATCGCCAAAAATTAGTTCGTGCAAATGAAGAATATCAAAAAGCAGTAATGGCTAAAATGAGTGGACAAAAATATGAAATGGATCCAACATTGTTTGATGAAGAGTTTAAAGATGATAACTCACCGTTTAAACCACCATCAGAAAAATAAAAAAAAGTTCAATTTTGAACTTTTTTTTATTTTTGATACTAATCTAATTTTAATGCTAGTTAGCTTTTACCATTAAACTACTTTTTAGTCTTGAAGCTTTATTTTGATGATAAATCCCTTTTGTAACTGCTTTATCAATTAAACTAATTGCTTCGTTTACTAATTCATTTGCTTTTACGTCATTTTCGACAAGGGCTTTTTCCGCTTTTTTAATTGCTGTCTTAACTGATGATTTAAAAGATTTATTTGCTAAATTAGCTTTTTCATTAGTTTTAACTCTTTTAATTTGTGACTTAATATTTGCCATTGTTTTCTCCTTCTTTCCTGCTAACTATTAGACCCAGAATGATTATAACAAATAGCCCTGTATCTGTAAAGATAACTTTTATATTTTTCTGTAAAAACCACACACATTTAAGACCACTAAATTCTTTAGAATAAATTTAGGAGGATTAAAAATGATAACAAGTATTATTACTGAAAATGAATTATATAAATTACATCGTGGTTTTAAAAAGTGGTATGGGCGTGTTGAACCAACTAAAGAAACAAATTATATCTATCATCATTTGTCAAATTATTTTAATTTATGCCATAAATACTATTTAAAAAGTCACTCATTAAACCAGTTAATTAAATTATTTTATAAAGGCAAACAAACATTTTATACATGATCAAATAAAATTAAAGAATTTTTATTAAATTCTTATGATTTTGAATGATTTAAAAAGACTTCAACACGACCAAAAACTATTCATTATCATTATAGTAAAATATATAAAAGAAAAATTGCTAAGATGATTAAAACATACCGAGAAAAATATGGCACAGGGATATATGAGTTTTATAATTTAACATTAGCAAATTATTTTACCTACCAAAATATGCCAATTAAACATAACATTAAAACATTAATAAAATGAGATAAAACATTTAATAATTATTCTAAGCGTAAAAATATAAAGAAAATATATCAACGTTATGAAATGCCCGAATTAGGACATGTTCAACATGATGTTAAAATATTAACTAAAAATATGACAGGTTACAAAAAAGATTTGTATATTTTTGATTACATTGATGAAAAATCACGTTATGCAGTGGCTTATGTTTCTGCGCATAAAACACAAGATATTGCTGCTAAACTATTTGAAAAAGCTTATTTTGAATTTAAAAATATTGGCATTAACATTAAGAGAATTCGAACAGACAATGGAACTGAATATGTATATAATCATCGTTCAAATTATGCTCATCGAAAAAGTGAATTTACAAAAGCAGTAAATAAAAAAGGAGTTGCTCATCAGACAACTCCAGTGCGTTCCCCACAGTCAAATGGGAAAATTGAAAGATTTCATCGTAACTGAAATAAGTTTTTTGAATATTTACCAAGATATCTTAAGGAAATTGATGATATTGAAAAACAAATTAAAATCTTTCTAAATTATTATAACAATATTCGACGACATAAGAGCATAAATCTTTTAACACCTGCTGAAGCTGTGTTAAAATTTTTAAAAGACTAACTGGTCTTAAATGTCTATGGTACCTTACAACTTTTATATTTTTCAATATTTCTTTTGGAATTAGCGACCTTACTCTAATTATCCGGTATAATTAGAGTAAATTATAAAAGGAGTTTTTAAGATGGGATATTATTATCAACATAAATTGGCTTTTTCCGACCATGGTTTCCAAAGAATTAAAGAGCGAATTGCTAATTTTAAAAATGAAAATGAATGAATAGTCAAAGAAAAAATAATTAAAATGATTGACAATTCTTCTGATCGAATTGAAACAAGAGATTATTTATATATTAAATTAGATGATTTAAAAGGTAATTTATATGTTGTTATTCAAAAAAATGCGAAGTTAATTATTACAGTAACACCAATGAGTCCACAAAAAATTTTAGATATTATTACATCAGGATAAGTTACTTAAAAAAATATGTTATATTATAGGTAATAGCAATCAGGAGGAAAAGAAATGAAAATTGCGATTGGAAATGATCATACAGGGGTAGCAATGAAAAATGATATTGTAACTTACTTAACAAATAATGGTTATGAAGTTATTAATATTGGCACTAATGATGGCCAAGCAGCAGATTATCCAAATTTTGGCCATCAAGTGGGTCAAACTGTTGCAAATGGAGTTGCTGATTTAGGAATAGTTATTTGTGGAACTGGGATTGGGATTTCAATAGCTGCTAATAAAGTACCAGGAGTTCGTGCGGCATTGTGCTATGAAACAACAACTGCCCAATTGGCCCGTGAACATAATAATGCCAATGTTTTAGCACTAGGGGCACGTTTAATTGCTAATCAAAAAGCAATTTGAATTGTTGAAGCATTTTTAAAAGCCAACTTTGATGAAGGCCGTCATGCTAGAAGAGTTAATCAAATTGAAGACATTACTTGTTAATTAAAAAGCAGTGGAAAGTTACATTACAACTTCTACTGCTTTTATTTCGGGTAATTCATTTTTAACAATTTGCTCAACACCATCTTTAACTGTCATGTCAATTAAACCACAGTTTACACATGCTCCTCCAAGACGAATGTAAACAATATCATCTTTTAATTCTACAAATTCGATATCACCGCCATCTTGATTAATATAAGGGCGTAAATTATCAATAATATCTTTTGCTTGAGCATTTTTATCCATTCATTCACCTACTTTTAAATATTATATCTTATTTCGACAATTTCTTTAAAAAGTTTCTTTATTTACGAAAAGATAAGTTATATAATAAAATTAAGGACTAAATATTAAAAAAAGGAGTAAATATTTTAATGGTGGAAAACAAGAACTTTAGTGTTTATGGCTTATCAGCTAGTGGAAAGTTAGCAGATGAAATTTGCCAAGTGTTAAATATTAAAAGAGAAGAAATGGAAATTATTCGTTTTGCGGATGGGGAAATTTTGACAAGAGCTGTTAATTCAGTGCGAGGGAAGGATATCTATATTATCCAATCAACTTCAAATCCAGTTAATGAAAATTTAATGGAATTATTAATTGCAATTGATGCTTTAAAAAGAGGAAGTGCTAATAGTATTAATGTTATTATTCCATACTTTGGTTATGCCCGCCAAGATCGCAAAGCAAAAGGACGTCAACCAATTACTTGTAAATTAGTGGCCAATATGATTACAACAGCAGGGGCAACAAGAGTGATGACAATTGATTTACACTCCCCACAATCAATGGGATTCTTTGATGTTCCTGTTGACGATTTACGTTCAACACAAGAATTTGTGAAAAGAATTATTGGCGAAATTGAGGCAAATGAAATTACTTCAGAAATTACAATTGTGTCACCTGACCACGGTGGTTTAGTTCGTGTTCGTGAAGTTGCTGATAAATTAACGGGATTACCTGTTAATATTGCTGTTATTGATAAAAAGCGCTCACAGCCAAATGTTAGTGAAGTCCAATTTGTTTTAGGGGAAGTTAAAGATCGTGTTTGTTTTATTGTTGATGATATGATTGATACCGCTGGAACTATTTGTAATGCGGCACGAGCATTGAAAGAAAGTGGGGCTAAAGAAGTTTATTTATTAGCATGTCATGGTGTTTTTTCACCACCAGCTTGTGAAAGATTATCAGCTTTAATTCAAGAAGGAATTGTTAAAAAAGTTATTGTAACAAATACAATTGATATTGTTCCCGAACGTCGTTTTGTTGGTTTAGAAGTTATTTCAATTGCTGAATTAATTGGTAATATGATTGCAGCGGTTGTTAATAAAAATAGTTTATCAGATGTTTATTCACAATATAATGAAAAAATTAAAGAATTAATTAAATTAATGAAAAAATAAGTCTAAGAAGAAAGACTTATTTTTTTTACCATAGTTAAGGTAAAATATATCTAAGAGGTTTTATGAAGGGGTGAAGAAATGTTTAAATTAGTTTCCAATTATCAACCAGCTGGTGATCAACCACAAGCAATTGAAAATTTATTATTAGGACTAAAAAATAATAAAAAAAACCAAGTATTACTGGGAGCCACTGGAACCGGGAAGACTTTTACAATGGCTAATATTATTGAACACTATAATAAACCAACGTTGGTAATGGCCCATAATAAAACATTAGCAATGCAGTTGTACGTTGAATTAAAAGAATTATTTCCCGATAATCGTGTTGAATATTTTGTCTCTAACTTTGACTTTTATCAACCAGAAGCATATATTCCGAGCCGGGATTTATATATTGATAAAGATGCTAAACAAAATATGGAATTAGATATGATGCGATTAAGTGCTTTTAATGCTTTAATTATGCGTAAAGATGTTATTGTTGTTGCGTCTGTTGCGGCAATTTATGGGGCTCAAGATCCCAATGAGTATAAAAAATCATTTTTTCAATTAAATCGTGGTGAAAAAATTGGGAAAAAACAATTAACAAATTATTTGGTTTCTTCTGGTTATGTTCGCAATGATATAGAACAAATTCCTGGGACTTTTAGTGCAAAAGGAGATGTCATTAAAATTGTTCCTGGGTGAAATATTAAAACATTTATTCGTATTGATTTATTTGGGGATGAAATTGATGATATCTGTTATATTGATGGATTAAATGGGGATGTAACTCAACGTTTATCAACCTTAACAATTTTTCCGGCCCAAGATTATATTACTTCTCCAGAGCGTTTAACAAAAGCGATTGAATTAATTGAAAAAGAATTGGTTGTTCGCTTGGAAGAATTAAAGGGTGAAGGAAAAATTGTTGAAACTCAACGTTTAAAACAAAGAACAGAATATGATTTAGATATGCTCCGTGAAAGTGGGATTTGTTCAGGAATTGAAAACTATTCACGCCATCTTGATTTACGCCAAGAAGGGGAACCCCCATATACTTTAATTGATTTTTTTGGCGATGATTTTTTAACGATTATTGATGAATCTCATATGTCAATTCCCCAAATTAGAGCAATGTATAATACTGATCGTAGCCGGAAAGAAACATTAGTTAATTACGGTTTTCGATTAAAAAGTGCTTTAGATAATCGACCATTAAATTTTGAAGAATTTAATGGTAAATTAAAAAATACAATTTATGTTTCAGCAACACCAGCCGAGTATGAGTTAGAATTGGCAAATCATCAAGTCGCTGAGCAAATTATTCGACCAACGGGATTACTAGACCCAACCGTGGAAGTTAAACAAACAGTTGGGCAAATTGATGATATTATTGTACAAATTAAAGAACGTCGGGCAAAAAATGAACGGGTATTTATTACCACCTTAACAATTCGAATGTCTGAAGATTTGACAAGTTATCTACAAGAGCAAGATATTAAAGTGGCATACTTGCATAGTGAATTAAAAACATTAGAGCGTAGTCAAATTTTGCTAGATTTACGGAAAGGTGTTTATGATTGTATTGTTGGTGTCAACTTAATTCGGGAAGGAATTGATATTCCGGAAGTCTCCTTGATTTGTATTTTAGATGCTGACAAACAAGGATTTTTGCGTAATGCGCGAAGTTTAATCCAAACAATTGGGCGTGCGGCGCGAAATGCACATGGTCATGTTATTCTTTATGCTGATAAAATGTCTGATGCAATGAAACAAGCCATTAAAGAAACGCAACGTCGTCGGGCAATTCAAGAAGCGTATAATAGTAGGTATAATATTGAACCCCAAACAATTGTTAAAGCAATTCGTGATTATACTAATATTCGGATTCAAGATCAAAAATTACATAAAATTAAAAATAAAAATTCAAAAGAATATAAAACAGCGAAAGATGGTTTATTGAATGATTTACGTAAACAAATGTATGAAGCTAGTGAAAAATTAGATTTTGAAAAGGCTGCAGAATTAAGAGATATCATTCTTGAAATTGAAGCGGAATAATGAGAACATATAAGTAGAAATAAAATTGCAGAATAGGTGGAAAAATGGCAAAGTTTACAGTGCAAGATATTATGGATAAGTTTAAATATGAATTATTGGTTGGAGCTGATAATTTAAGCCGAGAAATTAAAGTATATGGAATAAATCGCCCAGGACTAGAATTAGCAGGTTTTGATCCGGAAAAAGATAATCTAAATCGCCGGGTAATTTTGTTGTCGAACAAAGAACAAATGTATGTTCAGACCTTGAGTGAAGAAATCCGCCGTGCGCGTTATGAGTTTATTTTAAATGAAAATATTCCGTTGGTAATTTTAACAGAAAAGTTTACCGATCCGCTTTTATTAGAAATTGCTAGAACACATCAGTGTCCAGTCGCAAGGGCAACTGGGATTACAACAAGTCGTTTATATCAAACTTTGTTAGAATATTTTGATGAATATTTTTCACCAACATATGAAGAGCATGGCTCATTAATTAATATCTTTGGGAAAGGGGTATTACTTATTGGGAAATCAGGAATTGGGAAATCAGAAATTACGTTAGAATTAGTGAAAAAAAATCACTTGTTTGTGGGTGATGATCGGATTGTTATTCAACAACGTAATAATAAGCTTTTTGGTCGTTCACATGAAATTCTAAAAAACCTAATTGAAGTAAGAGGATTAGGAATTTTAGATTTAAGTAAAATTTATGGTTTACAAATCTTATTGGAAGAAACAACCGTTGATTTAGTGATTGAATTAATTTTATTAGATAATGAAGAATATAAAACAATTGACCGTTTAGGGGCAAAATATAACTATACAACAATTCTTGAAACAAAAGTACCAATTATTAAAATCCCAGTTACTTATGGACGTAGTGTTAGTGAACTAGTGGAAACTGCTGTTTCAAAATTAAAACTAGAAGAAGCTGGTTTTTCATCCCTTAAACTATTAGAACAACAGTTTAAAAAATATTCAGAAGAATAGAGGAGATTTTTAAGTGAATTTATTAACATGAGTAGCCCAGGATATGTATTGAGGGTGGTTCCGGCCATACTGACTTTTTATTTTTTGTGGTTTTTTAATTGCTATTTTAATTTCATGATTTCGTTTTAAAAGACGTCATATTCCAACCCAAAGTCTTTATATTGCGATTTTTTTATTAACTCCTTTTGCTTTAATTGGGGCAAGTATTTTTGGAAAATTAGATATTATTCACCCTGTCCAGTTTTATCAGTTATTTATGTTTTGGTTACCTGGAATGAGTATCCATGGGGGATTATTGTTTGGTTTAATTGCTGGTTGAGTATGATTTGGCTATGAAGCACGTAAAACTAATATTTCAATCTGAGTTTATGCTGATTTAATTATCCCAAATATTTTAATTGCCCAAGCATTAGGACGTTGGGGAAACTTTTTTAACCATGAATTATTAGGAGCGCCAGTTGATCAAAGTGCGCTAATGTGACTGCCAAGATTTATTCGCGATAATTTATTTAAGTGATATATTGATCCGAATGGGATTATTGACCCACAGACAAATGTGATAACAGCGGGAGGGCATATTCCATTTGATCCAAATAATCCTGATTTTTGAAATAAAATTCAATATTTTCAGCCAATTTTCTTATATGAATCATTTGCTAATGTGATGTTATGAGCAGTCATTGTTTTTTTAGTTCCCGCAATATTCCGTTATAGTTATTACTGACAATTTAAAAAAAGAGAACCAAATTTTGCAACATTATCTTACAAAGGAGTTTGAGATAAGTGGTATTATGATGTTCATCCTGACCAACAAATGGTACGGAACTTATCACAGCAAGAAAATTTAAAGAAAATTTATTTTAAAAATATTTATAAGTTACCCCGTTGAGAACGATTTAAAATTCGGTTAAAATATTGAGGTGCGAGAATTAAACAAACTTTTACAGCAAATCGCGAAAAATTAGAAAAAATTCAAAATCCCCATAATTTAATTGTTTTACGTAGTGGGGTCCAAGCAGGAATGTATATTTTTGGTTATAATATTATTCGTCTGATTTTAGAAGTACAGCGAACAGATCAAGATTTATTTATTAAAAATGCGCGGGTATTAGATTATATTATTATTAGTTTAATGATTTTATTAGGGGCAGCCTTAGTGTTTTTTGCCCAATTTATTTCTGTTAAAAAATGAAGAAAAGGTGGATGACTATATGAAAAACAATACTAATGAAATTTATGATATTTTAATTATTGGGGTCGGACCAGCCGGGATGACGGCAGCAATTTATGCAGCCCGGGCAATGGCAAAAATTGCAATGATTGAAAAAGGGGCTCCTGGTGGAAAAGTAACTAAAACAAGTGAAATTGAAAATTATCCTGGTTTTGATTCAATTTTAGGACCAGATTTAGCTTATAAAATGTTTGAACAAACTCAAAAATTACAAATTCCTTATTTAGGGGAAAAAATTATTGAAGTGAAAAAAGAGCCAGCAACTAATTTATTTGAATTAGTAACATTATCAGAAAAAAGTTATTATGCTCGTGCTGTTATTGTTGCGACAGGAACAGTTGAACGAAAGATTGGAATTCCTGGGGAATTAGATTTATATGGAATGGGAGTTTCATATTGTGCTGTTTGTGATGGAGCTTTATTTAAGAACAAAGATGTTGCTGTTGTTGGGGGAGGATATGCTGCTCTAGAAGAAGCAATGTATTTAACAAAGTTTGCTAATAAAGTTTACTTAATTCACCGTCGTAATCAGTTCCGTGCTGATAAAAATGTCGTCGAAAAAGCTAAAAATAACCCTAAAATTGAATTTGTGTTTGATACTATATCAACAGAAATCAAAGGGGTTGACAGTAAAAAAGTAAATGGCTTGGTTGTTAAAAATGTCAAAACAAATGCTGTCCAAGAGTTAGCAGTTAGTGGTGTATTCCCCTATATTGGTTCAATCCCGATTACGCAATTTTTAGAACAAATGGATGTTTTGGATGAAAATAATTATGTCATTGTTGATAGCAAAGGGGCAACGAAAGTCCCAGGTTTATTTGCGGCGGGGGATGTTACAAATACAACTCTACGTCAAATTGCCACAGCAGTTAGTGATGGTTCAAAGGCTGGACAGTTTGCTGTTGAATATCTTGATAATTTATAAGGAAATTAAATAATTAGTGTTAAAATAAAAGAGAAAAAATTAAAAAAGAGAGAAAGAGGAATTTTTTATGGCAAAAAAAGAATTAAAAGATGTTAGTGTTAGTGGAAAAAAAGTTTTAGTTCGTGTTGATTTTAACGTTCCAATGAAAGATGGAATAGTAACAAATGATAATCGAATTACAGCAGCTTTACCTACAATTCAATATTTAATTGAAAATGGGGCAAAAGTAATTTTATTTTCACACTTAGGAAAAGTAAAAGTAGAAGATGATTTAAAAAAATTAGACATGAAACCAGTTGCTGATGTCTTAGCACAAAAATTAAATAAAACAGTAAAATTTGTCCCTACATTTGAAGGTCCAGAATTAGAAGCAGAAATTAATAGTATGGCAAATGGGGAAGTTATTTTATTCCAAAATACTCGTTTTGCTGATATTATTGATGAAAATGGTCAAATTTGTTTAGATGACAAAGGGCAAGCAGCTGCAAAAAGAGAAAGTAAAAATAATCCAGAATTAGGAAAATATTGAGCAAGTTTAGGAGACGTTTTTGTTAATGATGCATTTGGAACAGCTCACCGTGCCCATGCCTCAAACGTTGGAATTGCTTCAAACATTGCAGAATCATGTTTAGGATTTTTAGTTGAAAAAGAAGTAAAAATGTTATCACAAGGAGTTGATCAACCAGCAAAACCATTTGTTGCAATCCTTGGGGGAGCAAAAGTTTCAGATAAAATTGATGTTATTGAAAACTTATTAAATAAAGCCGATAAAATTTTAATCGGAGGGGGAATGGCATATACTTTTGCTGTTGCCAAAGGTGATAAAGTTGGAAAATCATTATTAGAAAATGATAAAATTGAAGTTGCCAAAGCCTTTTTAGCAAAAGGACAAGATAAAATTATTTTACCAATTGATAATATTGAAGCGCCAGAATTTGCTGATGTTGAAGGAAAAATTACTCCTGATGCCAACATTGATGATGGTTACATGGGATTAGATATTGGACCAAAGACTGTTGAATTATTTACAAAAGAATTACAAGATGCAAAAACAGTTGTTTGAAATGGACCAATGGGAGTTTTTGAATTTGAAAACTATAATAAAGGAACAAAAGCAGTTTGTGCAGCAATTGCTAACCTGACTGATGCCTTTACTTTAATTGGTGGAGGAGATTCAGCTGCTGCTGCAATTCAATTAGGATATAAAGATAAATTTACTTATATTTCAACTGGTGGAGGAGCTAGTTTAGAATATATGGAAGGAAAAGTCTTACCAGGAATTGCTGCTGTTCAAGATAAATAAAACAATAAAACTACACTAATTTATCAGTGTAGTTTTATTTTATTCTCTTTTCCCCCATTAGATTTGGGTGATTTTATGATAGAATAAAAATGGTTGAATTAACACCAATTTTAATAAATATAAGCTAAGAATTTAAGGAGAAGTATAAATGGGAGCAAGCGATAAAAAAATAATTAGAAAACATAATAAAACTGTTGATAAGATTTTTGAATTAGAAACAGTAATGCAAAGTTTAACAGATGAGCAGTTAAAAGCAAAAACAACCGAGTTTAAAGACCGCCTAAATAGTGGGGAAACATTAGATGATTTATTAGTTGATGCTTTTGCAGTAGCCCGCGAAGCAGCACGCCGCTTATTAAACTTACATGCTTATCGTGTTCAATTAATTGGGGGCATTGTTTTGCACCAAGGGGATGTGGCAGAAATGAAAACAGGGGAAGGAAAAACCCTAACAGCTTTAATGCCAACCTATTTAAATGCCCTTGATGGTAAAGGTGTTCATGTTATTACAGTTAATGAATATTTATCAAAACGGGATTCAGAAATCAACGGAGAAGTTCTTAATTTTTTAGGTTTAACAGTCGGGTTAAACCTAAGAAGTTTAAGTAAAGAACAAAAGCGTGTGGCTTATAGTATGGATGTTACTTATACAACAAATGCCGAATTGGGATTTGATTATTTACGGGATAATATGGTCAAACGCTTTGAAGATAAAGTACAAAGAGGGTTAAATTATGCAATTATTGATGAGGCTGACTCAATTTTAATTGATGAATCAAGAACGCCGTTAATTATTTCTGGGGGGCGCCAAAATCGTACACCTCAATACTTAGCTGCGGATAATTTTGCCAAGGCTTTAAACCGCGATGAGGATTTAGAAATTGATTTGGAAACAAAACAAGTTTATTTAACGCCAACAGGAATTAAAAAGGCCGAAAAGACTTTTTCTATTAAATCATTGTTTGATATTCAAAATACTGAATTATATCACTTAGTCTTAAATGCTTTAAAAGCTAATTTTGTTTTTAAAAATGGTGTTGAATATGTTGTTCAAAACGGGGAAATTGTTTTAGTTGATCAATTTACCGGTCGATTAATGCCTGGGCGAGCTTATAGTGATGGATTACAGCAATCATTGCAAGCAAAAGAAAATGTTGAAATTGAACAAGAAACTATTACAATGGCGACAATTACTTATCAGAACTTCTTCCGTTTATACAATAAATTAAGTGGAATGACAGGGACTGCTAAAACGGAAGAAGAAGAATTCATTAAAATTTATAATATGCGCGTTATCCAAGTGCCAACTAATCGCCCATTAGTAAGGTTAGATGAATCAGATTATATGTTTGCTAATCGTGATGCGAAAATGAACGCGATGTTAGAAGAAATTATTAAATTGCATGAAAAAGGTCAACCAATTTTAATTGGGACAACTTCTGTTGAGTCATCTGAAATTGTTTCACATTATTTGCAAAAAGCTAATTTGAAATTTGAAATGTTAAATGCGAAAAACCACGAACGTGAGGCTGACATTATTGCCAAAGCTGGTGAAAAAGGGGCAATTACCCTAGCAACAAATATGGCTGGACGGGGAACTGATATTAAATTAGCTTCTGGAGTCCAAGAATTAGGAGGTTTAGCAGTTTTTGGAGTTGAACGAAATGAAGCCCGTCGGATTGATAATCAGTTACGAGGTCGTTCAGGGCGACAAGGAGATGCTGGGTTTTCTCGTTTTTATGTCGCAATGGATGATGATTTAATGTTACGTTTTGGGGGAGAAAGATTGCGTCGAATTTTTGGCCGTTTAGGAACTGATTTTATTCAGTCAAAAATGTTAACAAGAGCAATTTCAAATGCCCAAAAAAAAGTTGAGGGAATGAATTTTGATCAACGAAAACATATTTTAGATTATGATAATGTTTTAGCACAACACCGTGAAGCAATGTATTCACGTCGTGACCAAATTTTAACCGTAAATGAATTAAAACCAATTATTAAAAAAATGCAATATTCTGCTGCTTACGATTTAACACGGATGTTTGGGAATGAATCACATGGAGAATGATTTATCAGTTATGATGAATTAATTAAAGGGGTCGATGGTAAAGTTGTAGCCCCAGGGGCATTAATAAAAGAAGACTTAGAAAAAATGACCCGTAATGAAGTGGCAAAACATTTAAGCAACTTAATGTTTGATTTTTACATGGCTCGAATTAGTGATGTTCCAACAGAAGTTATGACCCAAATTGAACGTAATACAATTATTATGGCTTTTGATAATTATTGAACAAAACATATTGATCAAGCAAGTAAATTACGTAGTGGGATTTATCTACGTAGTTATGCACAAACTAATCCCTTACATGCTTATGTTGAAGAAGCAGCAAAATTATTTGAAAATATGCAAATTGCAATTGCCCATGAAGTAGTAATTAAATTGGCAAATGTTGTTGTTCGTTTAGTAGATAATAATGACCAACCATTACAAGATGTTGAGGAAGAAGTTCGCGAATTTAAACAAAAAGGTTAATTGATAAAACTAAAAATTAACTTTTTTACATAAGGAGGAAAAATGAGTTTTGCGCTAAATGTAAAAGAAGAAATTAGTAAAAAATCCTTTGATTTAGCTAGTCAAAAATCTTTTTTATCAGGTTTTATTAAATATAATATGAATTTAAAATTAAGTAATAATTATTTTAATTTTGAAGTCAGCTCAATTAGTAATTCAATTATCCGAATGGTTTATAGCTTTTTAAAAAATCTATATCAAACAGATATTGAAGTTATTATTATTCAGTCCAATAAACTTAAAAAAACAAAAACATTTGTTTTAAAAATTAAAAAAGATGCGGTTAAAATTTTGACGGATTTAAATATTTATAATTTTGAGACTAATCAAAAAATTATTGCGCCAAATAGTGATTGATCAGAACGCGAAGTGCGTGCTTATATTGCCGGAATTTTTATTGCTTGTGGTAGTGTTAATTCACCTGAGACTAGTAATTATCATTTAGAAGTTCAATTTTTAGAAGAAGATTCAGCGCTGGCATTTAAAAAACTATTAACTAAATTTTATTTTTCTTTTCGGATTATTCAACGTAATGATAAATATGTCTGCTATATTAAAAAAGCAATTTTAGTTTCAGACTTTTTAAAATTAATTGATGCCGTTAATAATGTTTTAGAGTTTGAAAATACTCGCATTTCTCGCGACATTACCAATAGTATTAATCGCCTGAATAATATTGAGATTTCAAATCAACAAAAAGCAATTAAAGCTGCCGAAGAACAAATTAATATGATAAATTATTTAATTGAACATAATTTTTTTAGTTTACTAGGTCATAATACTCAGAAAGTTGCATTACTAAGATTAGAAAATCCTGACGCATCATTACAAGATTTATCAAATTTACTATTTGAAAAAGAAAATCTTGAGATATCAAAATCAGGAATTAACCACTTATTCCGGGAAATAAAGACAAAATATTATAATAATTTAAAATAAACTATGTTATAATAATACGCAATATGTATTACAAATTAATAAAAAAAGAATAAGGAGAAATAATAATGGGTAACCCTAAGAAGCACATTAAATTATTTGAATTTTTATCAGTTTTTTCAACTGCTGTTGGAATTACAATTGGAATTGGAATTTATCTTAAAAATGATAATGAACCAGGTCACGTTTTAGGTTTCACACAAAATCCATTTTTAGCAATTGCTTTATGAATTTTAGTGGGAATTCTAGGAATGGCAATGATTATGGTTTTTATTGAGATATCTTCGGCAAATACAAAATCAGGTCATGGAACCTTAGCCAGTTGAGCTAATTTATTTATCGGTCGTAAAGTAGCCAGTTACTATGCAATTTTTTATATTTTTTTATATTTTCCAACACTATTAACATTTTTTGCAATGTTTAGTGTTAATGCAATGTTTATAGCCCTTAATTTGCAAAATATCAGTGAGGAGACCAAAAATATTGTTACTGTTATTGTCGGCTTTATTTTTCTAATTTTAATTGCCTTATCAAACATCTTTTTCCGTAAAACAGGGAAAGCAATCCAAACAATCGGAACTTTTATTAAATTTATTCCGTTATTGGTCAGTTTATTCATTGGATTTATTCATCCAATTGATGGTAATGTTTTTGATACTTTTAAAGAAATGAAATTTGGAAATTTCTTTATGGGATTATTACCAGTGTTATTTTCATTTGATGGCTTTATTTATGGAGCTAGTTTACAAAAAGAAGTATCAAATAAAAATGTTGTCCCAAAAGCTTTATTTGCGGCAATGATTTTTATTACAATATTTTATTTATTAGAAGTTATTTCACTATTTTTAGGAACAAATGATGGAAGTGTTTTCACTTTATTTAATAATGTTCTTGGTACAGGGATTGGAAGTAAAATTTTAAATTGATTTATTGTCATTACAGCGCTGATGAGTTTGCACGCAATGACATTAGTAGCACCAGCATCAATGCAAACTAGTCGTGAAGAAAACTTAATTTACCTAGGGAAAAAAGAATTAAAAATGTGAGTGATCGGAGCAATTCAAATTATAATTACTGTGACAGTCGGGTTAATTATGATGGCGATTAGTTTACCAGTTAAACATAATTCTTTAGCAATTGTTGATACGTTCTCAAATGCAACATCTCTAACAGTCTTTACATTATATTTAATGCTAATTGTTGCTGTTTGCGTTAATCGTAAAACAGGAAAAATTGAAGTTAATAAAATTAAAGGATTATGATATTATGCTGTTTTTAGTATTGTGATTTTGAGTCTATCCTTAGCATATATTGCTTATATGTTCTTTGCTTTTAAAGAAAACTTTGAAACAATGATTAGTATTTTTATTGTTTTAGGAACTAGCTTTGGTTTATGAGGATTGAATGAATTATTATTAAAAAAAGGAATGTTACCACCCCAAAATAAAGTTATTTTTAATGGACCAGAAAAAAAATTAGCAACAATTAATGCTAATTCATAATTAATCAATAGGATTATAAGTTAAAAATTCATCAAATTCAGTTGTTTGATGAATTTTTTTTCATCCCCCATTTAAAATATAAACTTTGAAATTATGTTTACGTAATAATTTGTAAAGATCTAGATAAGAATGCCCAGCACTTGAAACAAATAAAATCTTTTTACTTTTATCAATTTTTTTATAATAAATTAGTTTAAACAAATGGTGGGGGACGCTAATACTATTAATAATATGGCTTTCTGTTCATTCTTCTTTTGGTCGAATATCAACAATTAGTCATTTATTAGAGTTGGCAATTTTTGGCAATTTTTTGACTGATTTAGTCTGGTATTTCATTTGAAAAGCTGTTAAAAACATTGTTTCACCTCTAAAAGTAATTATAACATTCTAAAAAAAATTTTAACTTTTAATCATAATAGAACATTTAAAATAGTTTTTGATGGTTAAACATTAAAAATTTTTAGTTGATTATTAAATTTATTTTATATCATATTATTACAAAATAATTTAATAAAGATAGTATTATGAATATGTCAAGAAAAATAGACAATTAAAAAGTTACTTGAAGGGATGATTTTCTGTATTGAACAGGACTCATTCCTTTTAATTTGGCTTGTGGTCTAAAATTATTGTAAAAATAGATATATTTAGGTAGATTTTCAATAATTCATTTGGCTGTTCGTTTTTTTCTTTTTATATGATATAAAAATTCAGTTTTCATAGTACCAAATCATGATTCTGTATGGGCATTATCATAAGAGTTTCCACGTCTGGACATTGAAATCGTAATTCCAAGATAATTGCATAATTTTTCATAATCAGAATTTGTATAATGAAAACCTTGATCTGATTGTAGAACTCAAGTTGATGGCTTTCCAGCTTTTACTCAAGAATTAATTATGTTTTTAAAGATAAATTCTTTTTCTAAATTATTACTGATTTGGTAGTCCAAAATTTCATTAGTATGAAAGTCTTTTACTATTGATAAAAAATAGGTTTTGTCGCTTGTTAATAAATATGTTATGTCTGTTCCTATTTTTTGATTAATATCTGTGGTTGAAAAATCTTGATTCATGATATTTTCATGTCTTTTGTTACCAGAAGATAATTTATAATTAAATTTTTTTATTCTAATAATTGATTTTAAATTCATATTTTTCATATATCTATAGACAATATGAGGTTTTAAATTTCAATTATATAGTTTATTAATAATTAGTGTTAACATATTATATCCATAAATTTTCTTAAAAGTTAGAAATAACGTTTTAACTATTTTTGCAATTGTATTATTCCATTTATTAAAAAGTTTCATTCCAGCATTAAATTATTTATAATAACCAGCTCTAGAAACATTTAAAATTTTGCATAAATATTTAATCTTGTATTTTTTCTTTAAGGACCAAATCGTTTGAAATTTCTTCTTTTTCGATTTGGGCAAGGACTTTTTTACATCTTGAATCATTTCAATATACTCAATTAATTCTTTTTTTGTCATTAATTCAAAATTAAGATTTTTTGGACGCCCTGGTCGGCGAATTCCTTTAGATTGTAGACCATTTCTTGGTTCTAACGCTTTTTCTCCACTAATTTTAACTGCCTTTTTTCAACGAGATAAAGTTGGTGTTGAAATTTCAAATTTTTTAATTGTTTTTGCTCAACCATTTTCTTTGTAATATTTTAAAATATTAAGTTTTTCGTTTTTTGTAAATCATTTTGTTCCCATAATAAAAGAATACCTTTCAATAAAATTATGACACATAAGTAACTTTTTATGTGTCTATTTTATTTTAGGTATTCATTAATGTAATCTTTTAATACTAATTAAGTTTTTGCTTTAAGATGTGTATAATAATAAGGTAAAGAAAACGGAGGATTTAATGATGCGTAAACCAATTATTATTGGAAATTGAAAAATGTTTAAAACTACTGATGAAACAGTAAGTTTCTTAAATGCTGTTGATGGAGCATGTCAACAATTAAATGCTGAAGCTGGGGTTGCTGTACCTTTTGTTAATTTAGGATTAGCAAAACAACATTCTAAAAATTTAATTATTGCAGCCCAAAACTGCCATTTTGAAGACCAAGGCGCTTTTACGGGAGAAATTTCAGTTGATATGTTACAAGATTTGGGGATCACTCATGTTGTAATCGGTCACTCAGAACGTCGTGAAATGTTCAATGAAACAGATGAAACAGTTAACAAAAAAATGTTAAAATTATTAGTAAAAGGGTTAACACCAATTTTATGTTGTGGAGAAAGTTTAGGACAATATGAAAATAATGAAACAGCAATGGTTGTTAAAACACAAATTCAAAAAGCTTTTAGAGGCGTTAATTTAGAAGATGCAAAAACAGTTGTGATTGCATATGAACCAATTTGAGCAATTGGAACAGGGAAAACTGCCACAGCGCAAATTGCCCAAGATGTTTGTGCAATTATTCGCCAAGAAATTGCTAACATTTATGATGAAGTTGTTGCTAACACAATTAGAATCCAATATGGAGGTAGTGTTAAACCAGCAAACATCAAAGAATTATTAGCACAGCCAGATATTGATGGAGCTTTAGTTGGGGGAGCTAGTTTAGATCCAATATCATTTTTAGAATTAGTAAAATAGTTACAATCAGGTAAAAATAGAATTGTTAAATTCTATTTTTATTTTTTTAAAAGTACTTGTATTTTTTTCTAAAAAGAGTAAAAAATAGGTGTCAGGTCCCATGAATGAAACTAAATTAATTTTTTTAAATACTATCAAAGTACAGAAAGAAGGATATATTATGAAAAAATTACTAGTTTATTTAAGCACAGGGCTTTTATTAACAACAACAGTTTCATCAATTGTTGTTAATAAAGCAACGGAAGTGAACCAAAATAAAATTGTTAAACAACATCAATATGAAATTAACCAATTTGCGCAAGAATTTAGTGCAAAAAGTTTTTATCAAACTGAACAACCAATTACCAAAACAAATAATAATTTAAAAGATGGTAAAAATGATTTTGAATACTATTTTGTTTATTCAAATCTATTTTTAAATCATACCACTTTAAATTATGTTCAAAATACCTTAGGAGCTGGAGTTGGGGCCGTGGGGGCAATTTTAAGTGAGTTAGGAATTCCATTTGCCGGAATTATTGCCGCAATTTTAATTGCCCAATGATACATCTGAGATATCCCCTCATATGATCAAGGCAATGGGGTTGGAATTCAATTAATTCAACCAATTCCAACTATTATTGTTGATGTTTGAGCCCAATAGGGTTGAAATTAATTATTATTTTTTTTCATTTTAATAGTAAGAATTATTTTTAATTCTTACTATTTTTTTATTGCAATAACATCTTCAATAAAATATTGGTAGTTTTTAATAAAATCGGTATAATTAATAATGGTATAAAATTATTAGCAAAATATTATTGGAGGAATAATGAGTTTAATTAGTATAGAAAATTTAAGTCACGCAAATGGAGGGAAACAATTATACAAAAATTCGGCAGTTAAAATTAATAAAGGTGAGCATATTGCGCTAGTTGGGGCAAACGGGGTTGGAAAGACAACACTGTTAAATATCATTGCTGGAAAAATTAATCCTGACCAAGGAGAAATTGAAATTCATCCAAAAGCAAAAATTGGTTATTTAGATCAGCATCAAGAAATTGATGGGAATTTAACAGTTGATCAATTTTTAAAATTAACATATCAAGATTTATTTGATATTGAAAAAAAGATTCATGATTTATATGAACAAATGAGTGTTGAATATGATGAAGATTTATTGGTGAAAGCTTTAAAGTTACAAGAATTTTTAGACCAAAATGATTTTGATATTATTGATAAAAAAATTCGTAGTTTAGTTGATGGTTTAGGAATTGATTCAGATCATTTAGATCGTAAACTGGCAACTTTATCTGGTGGTCAACGCGGTAAAATAATTTTAGCAAAACTATTGCTGTCAAAAAATGATTTTCTATTATTAGATGAGCCAACAAACTTTTTAGATATTGAGCAAGTTGAATGATTAGCCAAATTTTTACAAAGTTATGAAAATGCTTATTTATTAGTATCCCATGATATTGATTTTATTAATAAAACAGCCCGAATAATTTATGCAGTGGAAAATTTAGAAATTAATCGTTATGTGGGAGATTATAATAAATATTTAGAATTAAGTGAGTTAAAACAAGACCAGTATTCTAAAAGCCAGCAAGCGCAAACAAAGTTAATTAAAAAATTAGAAACTTATGTTGCAAAAAATGCCGCCCGAGCATCAACAGCAAAAAGTGCACAATCACGACAAAAAAAATTAGACAAAATTGAGGTTCTTGATAAACAACAAACTTTGGCTAAACCAAAATTTAGTTTTAAATATAAAAAACCTTCAAGTACAGTAATTATTAGTGCCAATAATTTAGCAATTGGTTATAGTTTCCCTTTAATTGAACCTTTAACATTTAAAATTCGGGATGGGGAAAAATGTATTGTGCGTGGATATAACGGAATTGGAAAAACAACCTTTTTAAATACAATTGCAGGGGTGATTCCACCACTCGCGGGAGAATTTGAACTAGGAAATAATGTTTCAATTGCATATTTTCATCAAATTGATAATGTCAATGATTTTACCCCAATTGAATATTTGAAAAATATTTATCCTGATATGGAAGAGGGCAAAGTTCGTAGTACAATTGCTAATTTTGGGGTTAAAAACACCTTAATGCAAAATAAAATGACCCAGTTATCCGGTGGGGAACAAACAAAAGTTCGGTTAGCTGCCTTATCATTACAATCATGTAGTCTATTAATCTTAGATGAACCAACAAATCACATTGATGTTTTAGCAAAAGAAGCATTATTAGAAGCAATTAAAGCTTTTCCAGGAACTGTTTTAATTACAACCCATGATATTAATTTCAGTACAAATTGAGCGGATCGTGTGTTAGATTTTGAAAAATTAATCTAGTAATGGCCGAAAAATTTTATTTTTATGTTTTGCATTGTGCAGATAATACATTATATGCTGGTTATACAGTTGATTTAGAAAAACGACTTTTGGCTCATAATAATGGTCAAGGAGCAAAATACACAAGAATTAAAACGCGCCAACCACTTCGGTTAATTTATTCAGAAAGTTACCCAACAAAATCATTAGCAATGCAACGTGAATATCATTTTAAGCAATTAACTCGTCCAGAGAAGGAAAAATTTTTAGTGACAAAAAATGTTTATTTTAATGATAATAAAATAAAAAAAAGATAAAATTAAAGTATCAGAATGGAGAATTAAGAATGGAAATTAGAACAGAATTAGTCCAGGAATTAAACCATCTTTATAATAAGTATTCTTCACAAAGCTTCCAAGAACATATTTTGAGTTGTCTTGAAATTCTTAAACAATATGATTTTGATGATAAACAAAATATGATTTTTGCCAGTTATGCTTTACGATTTTTATTTGTATTAAAAGCAAAGTTAGAAGAAAACATTGATTTAACAACAAACTTTGGGAATTTACTAGGGAAAGGCTATACTACGGGTCATCAACGAAAGAAGTTTAATTTTGGGGAAAAACGGAACCAAGATGAATATGAAGAAGAACTTGATTTCTATATTGAACATAATTTTTTTGATGAAGAATATGAAAGATTACAATATTTAGCAACAAAATATCGAACAAAGTTAAGTGGAGATGATTTTATTGCTAAAGTAGCTAATTCAAATTTACAAAAGACTTATTTCACCGTCTTTGAATGTTTAGATGACCAAGAATTAGCTGTTCGATTACAATTAATTGCCATTCAGTTATTAAAAATAACTGTTGCTGATAGAAAACCTTATAATTTAAAATTTGATAATTTAATAAAGTTATTAATTGTGATAGAAAAAGCCCACCAAGAGTATTTAATAAATTATAATCAAATTTTTAGGTAGATTTCGATTTTTATAGTAAAATGTATATAGTGTAATAAAGTAGGAGGGTCATATGAAACCAGAATTAAAAGAATTGCTATTACAAATTAAAGAAAAAATTAATGATGATGTAATTTTCAGAGATTTCTTAGGTGAAGTTATTAATGAAGCAAATTACAATAATTATTATGAGCAATCAGTAGCAGATGAAGAAATTGCTGAGCAGTTAGTAGAAATTTATTTTATTGAAAGTTTTAGTTCAGATGAAGAACTAGCAGAATTAAAGACAAAAATTATGAAAATTCTGTTCTTCCTAGAAGGTTGCGAAAAGCTAGTTAAAGAATACAACCATTATGTCGATACAAAGGTAAGTGAATTTTTTGTTGAACTAAACTAATTTAATCTAAGTCTAATCATTTGTATTAGACTTTTTTTTAATATAAGATAGAATTATAGATACAATAATAATAGTTAGGCAAAACTAGAAAAATGAGGAGTAAGAAATGGCAAAAGATTGAATTATTGTTAAAGGTGCGCGGGAAAATAATTTAAAAAATATTAATGTTAAAATTCCAAAAGATAAATTAGTAGTTTTTACTGGATTATCAGGAAGTGGTAAATCATCATTAGCTTTTAATACAATTTATGCCGAGGGTCGTCGTCGTTATATTGAAAGTCTTTCGAGTTATGCTCGTCAATTTTTAGGGGGCAATGAAAAACCAGATGTTGATGCAATTGAAGGATTATCCCCTGCAATTTCAATTGATCAAAAAACAACAAGTAATAATCCTCGTAGTACGGTAGGGACAGTAACAGAAATTTACGATTATTTACGGTTATTATATGCGCGAGTAGGAGTTCCTTATTGCATTAATGGTCACGGGGTTATTAAATCAGTTTCAATTAAAGAAATTATTAATAACTTAAAACAGCAATTAAACGAAGATGAAAAATTTATGATTTTATCGCCGGTAATTCGTGATAAAAAAGGTAGTTTTAAAGAACTATTTTTGAAGTTACGCCAAGAAAGTTTTATTCGGGTAAATATTAATGGTGAATTACGTAATTTAGATGAGGATATTGAATTAGATAAAAATAAACGGCAAAATATTGATATTGTCATTGACCGAATTATTTTTCATAACAATGAAGAAATTATTAGCCGGATTCATGATGCCCTTGAAATTGCCTTGAAATATGGTAATGGTTTAGTTAAAATTGCGTTTCAAGAACAGGGAAAAGATGCCTTGTTTTCAACAAATTATGCTTGTAGTATTTGTGGTTTTGTTATTCCAGAATTAGAACCACGACTATTTTCGTTTAATTCCCCAAATGGAGCATGTCCTGATTGCAAGGGGTTAGGAATTAAATTGGAAGTTGATGAAGAACTTTTAATCCCGAATCAAAACCTGAGTGTTTTACAAGGAGGGATAGTCTATTTAAAAAATATTATTAATACAACTAATATTGAATGACAGAAATTTACTGTTTTAGCTAATCATTATCATATTCCGTTGGATTTACCAATTAGTGATTTAACAAAAACGCAGTTAAATTATTTACTACGCGGAAGTGATGAAACAATAGATTATAATTTTAAAACTGCTAGTGGTAATATTATGCGTGGTTATGATTATATTGAGGGGATTGGCCAGTTAATTGAACGCCGTTATACCGAAACAACAAGTGAATCAGCACGGGAATATTATAAGCAGTTTATGTCAGACCGAAAATGTACAACTTGTCATGGCCAACGGTTAAATGAAATTCCTTTAGCAGTTAAGGTTAATGATTTAAGTATTTCTGATTTTACGAATTTATCTGTGGAAGAAGAATTATCACAAGTATTAAATTTACGCTTAACAGAATATCAACAAGAAATTGCTAAGCTAATTGTCAATGAATTAGTTAATCGTCTTGATTTTTTATCGCGGGTTGGTTTAGGATATTTAACTTTGTCACGTAGTGCCGCTACTTTATCAGGGGGTGAAGCGCAACGGATTCGTCTTGCTACGCAAATTGGTAGTCAGTTAACAGGAGTTTTATATGTTTTAGATGAGCCATCAATTGGGTTACATCAACGTGATAATGATAAATTAATTGAAACATTAAAAAGTTTACGAGATTTAGGTAATACTTTAATTGTTGTTGAACATGATGAAGATACAATTCGGGCAAGTGATTATATTATTGATATTGGTCCTCGAGCAGGAATTAATGGTGGAGAAGTTGTTGCTTATGGGCAATTAGAAGATATTATGAAAAATCCTAATTCAATTACTGGAAAATATTTAACGGGAGAGTTGGAGATTGCCATACCAAAAACCCACCGTGGAGGTAATGGTTTAACATTAGAAGTTAAAGGTGCGCGGGAAAATAATTTAAAAAATATTAATGTAACAATTCCATTAAATAAATTGGTTTGCTTAACTGGTGTATCAGGAAGTGGAAAATCAACTTTAATGCATGAAATAATCTGAAAAGGAATTAAGAAGAACTTAGGATTAGCAACAGAACGACCAGGAGCATATGATAAAATAGTTGGAATTGATAACATCGATAAAGTTATTAATATTTCCCAAGATCCAATTGGTAAAACACCGCGTAGTAATCCGGCGACATATACTTCGGTCTTTGACGATATTCGTGATTTATTTGCTGGAACAAATGAAGCAAAGGCACGTGGTTATTTGAAAGGTCGTTTCTCATTTAATGTTCCAGGGGGAAGATGTGAAAACTGCCAAGGGGATGGAATTATTAAAATTTCAATGCACTTCTTACCAACAGTTTTTGTTAATTGTGAAGTTTGTGATGGGAAACGTTATAATGATGAAACATTAATGGTTAAATTTAAAGAAAAAAATATTTATGATGTTTTGGAAATGACCGTTGATCAAGCGGCGTTATTTTTTGAAAAACAACCAAAAATTTATCAAAAATTATTAACAATGCAAGAAGTTGGGCTAGGTTATATTAAATTAGGTCAATCAGCAACTGAATTATCAGGGGGTGAAGCCCAACGGGTAAAATTATCAACTTTTTTATTAAAACGAACAACAGGAAAAACATTATTCTTACTAGATGAGCCAACAACAGGATTACACGTTGATGATGTAAAACGCTTATTAGTCGTGTTAAATCGGATTGTTGATAATGGGGATAGTGTTTTAGTTATTGAACATAATCTAGATGTTATTAAGGTAGCAGATTATATTATTGATTTAGGACCAGAAGGTGGTAACGGCGGGGGAACTGTTGTTGCAACTGGAACGCCAGAGCAAATTGTTAAAAAGAGTGATATTAGTTTTACTGGTCAGTATTTAAAACTAATTTTAAACAAATAAAGGAAAAATAATGGACGTTAAGAAAAAAATATTTAAAAGTAATTTATTTAGCAAAAGTTATAATTTAAAAAAATTATTAGCAGAAAAATATAATAACGAGCAAAATAAAATTAAGGTAATTAATGTGATTGGAACAAATGGAAAGGGATCTGTTTCTAACTATTTGCAAAAACAATTAATGAATAGTTTTACTAAAGTTGGGCTATTAACTTCGCCAGCTTTTTTAAAACATAATGAACGGATTAAAATTAATAATGATTTTATTTCTGATCGTAATTTAAAGAAGTTATGAAAAGTAGTTCAAGCCGAAGCAAAAGCATATCAGTTGACTTTTTTTGAAATCTGAGTGTTAATGGCAATTCGTTACTTTATTATGGAAAAAGTAGAAGTAGCTGTAATTGAGGCTGGAATTGGGGGAGAATTAGATGCAACTAATGTCTTTGCTAATCAATGAGGGGTATTATTAACTTCAGTTAGTTTAGATCATACAGAAATTTTAGGACCAACTGTTGAAGAAATTACATTATCAAAAATTAAAATTTGACGGGGAGAATGCCCAGTTTATATTAGTAATAGTTGTCAAAAATACCTGCCAACAATTCAAGAAGTTATCCCAAGTGATAAAATTATTGTGGCAACAAAATATGAGTACGCCATTAATTATTTTCAAGGATTTAATGTTGGGTTAGTTATTGCCTTTTTAAAAAATAATAACTTACCAATTAATTATGATCTTTTTAAAACGCCACCATTACTAGGGCGCTTTACAATTCTAAGTAAAAGTCCTTATTTTATTATTGATGGTGCACATAACATTGAGGGGATTGAAGCATGTATTCAGGCTTTTGAAGAACTTGAGCATCTTGATAAAGAAAATACCGTTGTTTTATATGCCGCTTCAAAAAAGAAAGACTTTCATGGAACTTTAGCAATTTTAAAAGAACATTTTGGTTCAAAATTATATATTACTAATTTTAAAAACCCCTTGGCTTGAGAAATAGATGATGTCGTTTTTAATAATAAGGTTAAAAAATGACAACAATTTTTAAAACAGAATAAGAATAAAAATATTTTGGTTTGTGGATCATTATATTTTATTCCATTAGTTTATAAATTTTATCTAGAAAGGATGTAAAAAGATGTTATATTTATTAACAAATATTGGTGCATGATTAGGAATTGCGCTCTTAATGGGTCTAGCTGTTTGGATGGATTATAAAAATATTAAGAAAATTAGTATTCTGGCAATTACACTAACGAGTTTTTTAGTTGCCCTGTCAGTTTTACTAACTAATTTAATTAGTTATAGTCTGCCATTTTTTGGTTTTGGAGGAATTCGGTTAGCATTAGGGAATTTTCTAATCTTTGTTGTTGGAATGCTATTTGGTCCTTTTTTAGGAGTTTTAAGTGGGATTGCAACTGATTTACTAGGAAGCATGATTAATATTGCTGGAAGCTATCATGGTGGGTTTACATTAAACTTAGTATTATATGGTTTTATTGGTAGTTTGGCTTTTTTATTCCAAGCAAAAAAACTATGGTATTTAAATGCGATTATTTTCTATATTTTAACATTTATGGTAATTTCTTTTGGTCTAAATACGTTATGACTATATTCTATTGGTTGAAATAGTGTCGTTGTTGGAAGTGCTTTTATTGTTAAATTAATTAAGTTTCCAATTGAAATGTTAATCTATATTCCTTTAGCATTAGGAACTTTTAGTTTACTTTATAAATTAATTATGGCAAAAAATAATATGTTATTATGGTGTACAAAGCATGGGGAGCTTTATTTTAAACAAACAGGCGAAAAAGAATACCCGATAGTAAATTAAAAAAAGTTGTTTATATGTGGAAAACTATTAAAATTCTTACTATTAATGGCAAAAAATAAAATTATTTTGTGGATAACTGAAAGAATAATCTGATTTATTCTTTTTTTATTTACTCTAGAGTTGTTTACTTGTAATATTAGGAAGATTGGGGACAGTCGTAGTAAAAATAGCAAAAAATTTATTTGGGGAGAATTAAAGCAATGGAGCAGGAAGTAAGATATTTAGTTAAATATGATTATAATTTAAGTAATGATGATCGTTTAATATTATTATATTTATATCAACCGATTATTGGCCACAAGGCTTTATCTTTGTATTTGCTATTTTCAGCTAACGGCATCAAATTAGAGTTTAATACAAAATATGAAATTGAGGATTTTTTAGTAATTTTACAGTTAAGTGAACAAGAGTTAGAAATAGCGAAAGAAACATTATCAACAATTGGCTTGTTAAAAATTAGTAGACGAAGTAAGGAAAAAAGTATTATTTTAAAACCGCAATTACCAATTTCAGCATCAGCTTTTTTTGAAAATGCTGTTTTATCTGATTTTTTAATTAATAAAATTGGTGATGATAAATTTAAACGGTTAAAAAATAAATTTTTAACCGTTCCATCAACCGCAAATACTATTAAAAGTAATTTAAATGTTACCTTAGATTTTCTTTATATTGATAAATATTTATTAGGAAAAAATGCTAATAATAAACTTTATTTGCCTTATCGTGACAAAATTATTCAATTAGCAAATTATTATGGTATTTTAACAAAAGATATTGCTAACTATATTTATAAAAGTATTGAAGTGCAGTTAAACCAACGAATTTTTAATTATGATAAATTTACTAATTTATTATCAGATGCTTACCAAAAAATTGTTTTAAAAAAACATTTAGAAGGAGAACAACTAAACTTAGTTGTGACAACGGATAATATTATTGCCCCATCTAATATGATGGAAGTTAAAATTAGTGAAATGACATCAATTGATCCAATTGAGTACGTAACCCTATTGCGTGATAATGTTAAACCAACCCCATTAGAAATTGATTTAATTCGTGATTTAATTATTCAATATCACTTACAACCAGGGGTTGTTAATTGCTTAATTGAATATGTTTGATTTAAAAACAATTGTCGGATCGAACGAAAATATTGTGAAAAAATTGCTAATACTTTTAATCAATTACAAATTAGTAATGTGGAAAGTGCGATGCATCATTTACGTAACGCTTATAATAAAACACAAAAAGGTCGGGTAAAACAAGCAGTAATTAAAGAAAGTGCTAATGCCAATTATTATAAAAAAGTTGGTAAAGAAAAAGTAAAATTAACAGTTCAAGATTTTGAACAATTATATCAAAATAGTGATAATAATAATAAAATTGATAATAAAGTTGATTTAAAAACTTTAATTAATGAATTAGAAAGTTTATAAATGAGAGGAAGAATTAAAATAGAGTTTTATGGAAAAAACGGCATTGTTAGAACAAATTAATCACAACCCTGAATTGTTAGAAAATTTGGCAATAATTAAATTTCAGGGAGATGATAATTATCAAAAGTATGCAGATTTATTTAATGAGTATTTAAATAATTATCATTTTTGTGATAAAAATCCAAATTTAGAATTATGCCCGCAAAGCTTTAAAGGCTACAAATATTATTTTAGTTTTGTTAATGGGGCTTTAATGTTAACCCGTGTAGAATGTAATCACATGCTAGCTTTTAAAGAACTTAATCGTGTACAAAATAATTATTTGTATTTTGATTTTGCTCCCGAGTTATTAAAATTACGCCTAAAAGATATTAGTAAGGATTATAATTTTCATAATGTTCAACCAATTATTCCCGAAATGGTTAAATTTGTTAAAGGAGAACGCAAGAAAGGATTATATATTTATGGTAATCCTGGCATTGGTAAAACACATTTAATGATTAGTTTTGCAAACAAATTAGCGGAAAAAGATTTTAAAATTGCCTTTATTTCAGTTATTAATTTAATTAATAAAATTAAGGATTCTTTTAATAATGTTAATAACGATGACTCTTTTTTAGTTCAAACATTATTAAAGGCTGATGTTTTATTTTTAGATGATATTGGTGGGGAAGCAGTTTCTCCATGAGTTCGTGATGATTTGTTATTTCGTGTTTTAAACGATCGCATTAGTCGCCATAAACCAGTTTTCTTTACTTCAAATTTTTCAATTAATCAGTTATTGTTAATTTATGCTAATATTAAAGGAGAAAATATGGACCCAAATATTAATAAGATTAAAACTTTGCGAATTGTTGATCGGATTAAAGGCTTAGCAACGGAATTTGAACTATTGGGAGAAAGCCGTCGTTAAGGGGGATTTTTTCAAAAAAGAAAATAATAATTTTAGATAAGCATTCAAATAACTTGCAAAATAAAATAACAGGTTGTAAAATCATTATATGTATGCAATATTACCATTTTCGCAATGGTATGAATATTACAGACTATTTATCATAGGAATTTAGAAAGAGGAGAAGTTTTAAAATGACTAAAATTGCAATTAATGGTTTTGGGCGTATTGGTCGCTTAGTATTTAGAAAACTATTTGAAGAAAAAAATGTTGAAATCGTAGCAATTAATGATTTAACAGACGCTAAAACATTAGCAACATTACTTGAATTAGACTCAGCACAAAGATCATGAATGAGAGGAAAAATCTCAGCTGAAGAAGGTGCAATTATTGTTGATGGGAAAAAAGTTATTGTTTGTGCTGAAAAAGACCCAACACAATTACCTTGAGGGAAATTAGGAGTTGATATTGTAATTGAATCAACAGGAAGATTCACAGATCAAGCATCAGCGCAATTACATATTAATGCCGGAGCAAAAAAAGTAGCTATTTCAGCGCCAGCCAAAGGTGAAGGAATTAAAACAATTGTTTACAATGTAAACCATGGCATCTTAACAAAAGATGACAAAATTATTTCAGGGGCAAGTTGTACAACAAACTGTTTAGCACCAATGGCAAAAGTTTTAGATGAAAAATTTGGAATTGTTAAAGGATACATGACAACAGTTCATGCTGTAACAAATGACCAAAGATTATTAGACTTAGCTCATGATGACTTACGTCGTGCTCGTGCTGCTTTTGCTAATATTGTTCCAAGTAAAACTGGAGCAGCAGCAGCAGTTGCATTAGTATTACCTCAATTAAAAGGAAAATTTGATGGAATGGCATTACGTGTTCCAACAATTACAGGATCAATTGTTGACTTAGCAGTTGAATTAAACAAAAATGTAACAGTTGAAGAAATTAACGCTGCAATGAAAGCGGCTGCTAATGAAACATTTGGTTACAACACACAACAAATTGTATCAACAGATATTATTGGAGAATCACATGGTTCGATCTTTGATGCAACATTAACAAAAATTATTGAAGTAAATGGAAAACAATTAGTTAAAGTATACGCATGATATGATAATGAAATGTCATATGTATCACAATTAGTAAGAACAGTCGTTCACTTTGCATCACTTTAAGAAATAACTAAAAATATTTTAAAAGACCTTTGATAATAAGGTCTTTTTTTATGTTAAAATGATTACATGACGGAAGTAAGTATTAAAAATTAGAGTTGGAGGATATTAAACAATGTCACAGCAAAATATAAAACAGATGTATGAAGATATTAAAAGTCAACTAAAACTAATTATTGATAACGAAAAAATTACTGATTCAACAAATCCGATTATGATTGTTTATGAACATTTACAAAATTTACGTTATTCAGGACGAGTTGTTGATGTAACTGATTTTACAAATAAGCTAAATATTATTTTGGCGGATTCTTATAAAACATTATCATTAAGAATTAGTGGATTATTAACTTCGATTCGTGAGTTAGCGTATAGTTATTTTAAAGAAAAAGTTGATACAAAAAGTTATTATGTTATTTTAGAAGAAGAAAGTAAAAAGTTTTTAAAAGATACATATGGAAATAAGTTAAAAGACATTGATTTTATTTTCATCTTATATCATATGACAATTTTATTACAAAAAGCTTTAATGAGTATCTCATCACGAAAACTATCAGAAGTGACAGTTTAAAAAACAACAAATTTCTATTTGTTGTTTTTTAAAAACATTCTTTTTAAATTAATCATTTCTCGGTATAATAGAAATTGTAATTTAAAATAACAGTAAATTCCAAAGGAGGAAGTACCATATGTCGAAAACAGAAAAATTATTCTATGTCACAACACCAATTTATTATCCAAGTGCTCATTTACACATTGGCCATTCATATACAACTGTTTTAGCTGATATTATTAATCGTTATAAGAAATTGGATGGTTATGAAACGTTTTTTTTAACTGGTAGTGATGAACATGGCGAAAAAATTGAAAAAAAATCAAAAGCAGATGGTATTACTCCATATGAATTTACAACAAAGATTATTGCTAATTTTAAACATTTATGAGAAAAATTAGGCGTAGAATATAATAAATTTATTCGAACAACCGATCATGATCATGAAAAAGCGGTTCAAAAAATCTTTTCAAAATTATATAAAAAAGGTGATATTTATAAGGGCCATTATGAGGGAATTTACTGTGTTAGTTGTGAAGAATTTTTAACAGAAAGTCAATTAAATAGTGAAACTAGTCAATGTTTAGTTTGCCAAAATGTGCCAAAAAAAGTTCAAGAAGAAACTTACTTTTTTAAAGTTTCAAAATATAGTAGTTTTTTAGTTAATTATTATAATAGTCATCAAGGTTTTATTGAACCAGAAACAACAAAGAATGAAATGCTTAATAATTTTATTTACCCTGGTTTAACTGATTTATCAGTCACAAGAACATCTTTTTCATGAGGGATTCCAACAATTGAAGACTCAAAACATATTGTTTATGTTTGAATTGATGCATTGTCAAATTATCTAACAGCGTTAGGTTATTTATCAGATGATGAAACATTATTTAATAAATTTTGAAATAATGATAATGTTGAAATTTTACAAATTATTGGGAAAGAAATTGCCAGATTTCATACGATTTATTGACCTAGCATGTTAGAAAGTTTAGGGTTACGTCAGCCAGACAAAATTTTATCACATGGATGAATCTTATTTAAGGATGCAAAAATGTCAAAATCATTAGGAAATGTCATTGATCCGTTAGTATTAATTGATAAATTTGGTCGGGATGTTTTAAGGTTTTATTTAGGATTTGAAATCCCAACCGATAATGATGGGAAGTTTTCTTATGATTTATATTTAGAATCTTATAATACTAATTTAGCTAATAATATTGGAAACCTATCTTCACGTGTTACTAATATGATTGAAAAATATTTTGAGGGACAATTACCAGCTATTGAAAATCTTGATAATGCTTTAATTCATGAAATAAAAATTACAGTTACTAACTTTAAATTTTATATGGACAAATATAATGTTTCACGAGCAATTGGCAAAGTATTGTTATTATGCCAAAATGCTAATCGATTTATTGAATTTAGTAAACCATGAGAATTGGCAAAAAACGGTCAACAAGCAGAATTACAAGGGGTCTTATATACTTTAGCGTATGCAATTGTTGTTAGTGCTTTTTTACTACAACCAATTTTAATTGACACAAGTCAAAAAATTGCCAATCAATTTGGGGTTGATTTAGCAACATTATCATTTGATAATATTAATGATATTAAGAATATTCAGTTTAATAAAAAAATCACAAAAGGGGAAATTCTCTTTCAACGTCTTAAAATTGAAGATGAAATTACCAATTTAAATAAATAGGGAGGAGTTTAAATGGAATATGATGTAATCGTTATTGGTGCTGGCCATGCGGGAGTTGAAGCAGCTTTGGCGCCCGCTCGGATGGGGAAAGAAACTTTACTAATAACGCTAAATAAAAATAAAATTGCTTTAATGCCTTGTAATCCTTCAATTGGGGGACCAGCAAAAGGAATTGCTGTGCGCGAAATTGATGCAATTGGGGGCGAAATGGCCAAAGCAGCAGATCAAACTGCTTTACAAATAAAACTATTAAATTCATCACGTGGCCCAGCTGTTTGGGCTTTACGAGCACAATCTGATAAAATTGAATATTCAAAATACATGCAACAAGTTGTTGAAAGCCAACCATGTTTAACAGTAAAAGAAGGAACTGTTAGCGCTTTGGTAATAGAAGACAATAATTTTTGTTGTGGTGTTAAATTAGCTGATGGAACTATCATTAAAGCAAAAAAAGTAATTTTAACAACTGGAACTTATATGCAATCATTAGTATTACAAGGATCAAAAAAGATTTCCGAAGGTCCAGATGGTGAAGTAACAACAACCGGTTTGTCAGGGCAATTAGTAACATTAGGGATTCACTTATTCCGTTTAAAAACAGGAACCCCAGCACGAGTTTTAAATACTTCAATTGATTATTCCCAGGCAACAGAAGAACCAGGAAGTCCGATGGAATTAGCTTTTTCTTATTCAACAAAAACATTTAAGCCGTTAGCAGAACAAGAATTGTGTTGGTTAATTCATTCAACCCCATTAACACACCGAATTGTGGCAGAAAACTTAACAGCTTCAGCAATGTATTCTGGAAACATTAAAGGGGCAGGACCGCGTTATTGCCCTAGTTTTGAAGATAAAATTACCCGTTTTGCCGATAAACCTCGTCACCAAATTTTCTTAGAACCCGAATCAAAACAGTTAGATACAATTTATGTTCAGGGGTTTTCAACTTCAATGCCAATTGATGTTCAAGATAAAATGCTCCGTTCATTACCTGGCTTTGAAAATGTTGTTGTTTTAAAATGAGCTTATGCAATTGAATATGATGCTGTTGTTCCTACACAACTGCACCATACTTTAGAGGTTAAAAAAATTAAAAACTTATATACTGCTGGGCAAATTAATGGAACAAGTGGTTATGAGGAAGCAGCTTGTCAAGGTTTAATGGCCGGAATTAACGCTAGTTTAAGTATTGATGGACGACCACCATTTATTTTACGTCGAGATGAAGCTTACATTGGTGTTTTAATTGATGATTTAGTAACAAAAGGAACAGATGAACCGTATCGTCTTTTAACTTCTCGTGCTGAACATCGTTTATTGTTACGAAATGATAATGCCGAAGAACGTTTAAAACATTATGCCAAAGAATTTAATTTACTTTCTGATTCACAATGAATAGAATACCAGAAAAATTTAGCTGAAATGCAAGAGGTTATTGAAATTTTAAAAGCAACAACTTATACAATTAATTCTGATTTTGTAAAAAATTTAAATGCAAAGGGAATTAAAATTACGGCAACAAAAGTAACGGCATATGAGTTATTAAAACGTCCAGATCTTGACTTAAAATATTTAGAAGCAGAAATTGAGGCGCTTAAAAATTTAAAACCATTTTTAAAACAAAACTTATTAATCAATATTCGTTTTGAAGGTTACATTAATAAAGAAAAAGAGTTAGTTGCTAAAGCAATCAAATTAGAAAATAAAAAGATTCCTGGGGATTTAAACTATGACTTAGTTGAAAATTTAGCATTAGAAGCCAGGGAAAAATTTAAAAAAATTAAACCAGTTTCAATTGGTCAAGCTAATCGAATTTCGGGGATTACTCCGGCTGATATTCAAATGTTATTATTTCATTTAAAAAAAATTGGGTATGGACTTAATAATTAAGGAGCACTAAGATGAAAGTTTATAATACGTTAACGCGAAAAAATGAAGAAATTAACCAAACAAAATTTAATATTTACGCTTGTGGTCCAACAGTTTATAATTATATTCATTTAGGTAATGCACGGGCACTTATTAATGCTGATTTATTAGTTAACGTTTTAGAATTTCAACAGTATGAAGTTAATTACATCCAAAATTATACTGATATTGATGACAAAATTATTAACAAAGCGCTTGCTGAAAACAAGACAGAAGCAGAAATTAGTGCTTTTTATATTGATGCCTTTGAAAAAGACGTTACAGCATTAAATATTCGTAAACCAAATAAGATGCTAGCAATTAGTAATTATATTGATGATATTATTGCTTTTATTGCTGATTTAATGGCAAGGGGAGCAGCATATGAAAGTAATGGAAATGTCTATTTTGCAATTGACCAGTTTTTACTAGAATATGGTAAATTAGGGAATAAGACCATTGCCGAATTGAACCCGGGAGAACGAGTTGAAGCTGATTCAAATAAACGTAATGTTAATGATTTTACGCTTTGAAAAAAAACAATAGTGGGTATTTTATTTGATTCACCATGAGGGCAAGGACGCCCAGGTTGACATACAGAGTGTGCTTTATTAATTGATAAGTTTTTTAGTCATCAGACAATTGACTTTCATTTAGGGGGAATTGATTTAGTCTTTCCCCACCATGAAAATGAACGAATTCAATATTTAGCAAAAAATAATTGTGAAATTACTAAAATTTGACTTCATAATGGCCATTTAAATTTAGAAGAGCAAAAAATGAGTAAATCATTGGGCAATACGATTTTAGTCCGCGATTTTATTGCGAAATATGACCCAGCAACTTTACGTTATTTATTTTATTCTACTAATTTTTCTCAACCACTAAATGTAACCCAAACAGTTATTGCTTTTGCACAAAAAGAAACTGCGAAAATTTTTAATATTTTAAAAACCATTAATCTTTTCTTAGCAACAAATGATTTAAAATGTGATTTGAGTATCAAAGGGGAATTTGTTGGAAAAGCTTTAGAACAATTAAATAATAATTTAAATACTCCTAATGTTTTATCAATTATTAATGATATGATAAAAATTATTAATCAACAGTTACGTAATAATAAAATTGATTTAACAATTGTTGGTGATTTTTATAATATTATTTTTAACCTGTTAAATTTTAGTTTTACCTTACCAGTGATTACCCCAGAAATTAAAGGATTAATACAAGAATGACAACATGCCAAAGCTGTGCAGGATTTTGTTAAAGCTGATAAAATTCGAACACAATTAGTAGAAAAGAATATTCTTTAAAATGAAAATAAAAGAGGTTAATATAATTGGTGCTGGGCTAGCGGGGTGTGAAATTGCATATCAATTAGCAAAGCGCGGAATCAAAGTTAATTTATACGAGGGAAAAACAGTTCGCCAAAATCCAGTTCAAAAATTAGCTACATTTGCTGAGTTAGTTTGTTCGAATACTTTTCGTAGTAAGTCAAAAGAAAATGCTGTGGGAATTTTAAAGTATGAATTGGAATTATTAGATTCTTTTATTTTAAAAATGGCCAGACAAAATCAATTACCAGCTGATGATGCGTTGGCAGTTGATCGAGTTAATTTTTCAAACGATATTACAACCTTTTTAAAAAACCACCCGCTAATTACTATTTATGAAGAAGAATTCTTAACAATAAATCCGCGCGAAGTTACAGTGATTGCAACAGGGCCATTATCCTCACCAAGTTGAGAGCAACAATTAGAAACAATCATTGGGAAGAAAAATTTTTATTATTATGATGGTTCAGCACCAATTATTAACAAAGTTGGGATTGATTTTACAAAAGTTTATTATCAAAATCGCCATAATCAAGAAAAAGATTATTTGATTTGTCCAATGACCAAAACAGAATTTGAATTACTTCATCAACAATTAGTAACAGCAGAGACTGTTGGGTTAACAAGTTTTGAAAAATATTTTAAAGGATGCCAACCAATTGAAGTGCTGGCGAAAACTTCCCCAAAGATTTTATTAAATGGCCCAATGAACCCTAATCACTTAGCCCAAGATGGTCACCCCGATCCATATGCTGTTGTGCAATTGCGCCAAGATGATGTTCATGATTCATTGTATAATTTAGTCGGTTGACAAACAAATTTAACTTGGCCAGAACAAAAACGGATTATTAATAACTATATTCCTGGTTTATCAAAAGCTGTGATTCATCGTTATGGGGTATTACATAAAAATAATTATATTAATTCCCCAAAATTACTAAATCCTTATTTACAATATAAAGCTAATAGTAATATCTTTTTTGCTGGGCAAATTACTGGTGTTGAAGGTTATTTAGAGTCTGCGGCTTGTGGATTAGCTTGTGCATTAAATATTTATCAATATTTAACAAACCAGCCATTAATTCAATTCCCCAATGAAACTGTCTTAGGGGCGTTATTAAATTATGTAACAAATCCAAAGCATAAAGTTTTAAAACCAATGAAAGCAAATATCGGATTATTACCAACAATTAATGGTAATTTTAGTGATAAAAAAACAAAAAATTTAGCAATTTATGAACGGGCAATTATAAGAATAAAAGAAATTGTTGTAAAATATCATTTAAACAATAATTAATTGTGTAAAATTAGGAAGAGTTAAAAATGTTATTAGTAAATAAAACAGAATAAAAGAGGGAAAAGTATGAAAGAATATCTTTACATTTATGGAATCAATCCAGTTGTTGAAAGTTTACAAAATGATAAAATCTTTGTTGCGGAATTATATGTTGTTCAAAATGGTAATGAAAACCAAACAATTTTAAGCTTGGCAAAAAAACGGTTTTTGAAAATAAACTATTGTACAAAAGAACAATTAACAAAATTGGCTAATAGCAGCAATCATCAAAACTATTTGTTAGCTATTAAAATGCCAAAGACACTTACTATTGAACAATTAGTTGGACAATCGTTAAAAAAAGATCATCCATTTCTATTAGTTTTAGATCAAATTGTTGATCCCCAGAACTTTGGTGCAATTTTACGAACTTGTGATATGTTTAATGTTGATGGGGTTATTATTTTAAATAAACGCCAAGTTTCTCTAACCCCGAGTGCAGTGAAAGCTTCAGCAGGGGGATTTGCTCATGTTGCAATCAGTGAAGTTAATAATTTAACAAATGCGATTGAGTATTTAAAAACATGTGGTTTTTGAATTTATGCGACTGAGTTATCGGCAAAAGCAGTTCCAGTGGGAGATTTAAAATATGATACCCCGGTTTGTTTAATTGTTGGTAATGAAGGAAAAGGGGTTAGTCCAAAATTACTAAAACATGCTGATTTTAATGTTTATGTTCCAACAACTGGTCACTTAGATTCTTTAAATGTTTCTGTTGCAACAGCAGTTTTAATTTACCAGATTAAAATGCTTCAGCAAGAATTATAGCAGATTAGAAAGGCAGTGAGATAGCTATTAATGAATATGAATTAGTTTATTTATATCAAGAAGAGCAGAATGAAAAAGCCATTTTTACTTTGTATCAAAAATACCAAAAAGAATTAGAAATTGTAAAACGCCAAACGTTTTATAAGTATTTTTTAATTCCATTGGAATTAGATGATTTAGAAAGTTTAAAATACTGATCAATTTTAGAAAGTGCTCGTAATTACAATATGCGGGTAAAAAAGAAATTAAAAGATTATATTTTTCAACGTTATGTTTGAGATATCCATAAGCATATTCGTAAATTATTAAGTGCTAAACATAAAGTTCTTAATTACTGTGCCAACTATCAGGCCCAAGAAGGATTTGATGTTGCCAGTCCTGATAATTTTGTTCAAGATTTACTTGACCAAGAAGAAAAAGAACGTCTTATTATGGCAATTAAAGCAAGATTATCTGTTTTAGAAACCGAAATTTTTAATTTATGGTTAGCTGACTATTCCATTACTAAAATTAGTCAAATACTAGAACTTAATTATCGCCAAGTTGATAATGCAATGCAACGAATTATCCGGAAAGTAAAACAAATTTCAAAAAATTGTTAATCTTTGACTACCATTATTATAATTAATATACTATAATTAATTATGGTGATATTATGCGCGAAAAAATTATTTTAGTATGTCCTGATTGTTTACAACGTAACTATTCGACATTTAAAAATAAAACAACTCAAAAAGAAAGATTAGAAATTAGTAAATTTTGTAAAACCTGTGGTAAACATACGAAACATAAGGAAACGAGGTAACGGCAATGGTAAAAATTGATAATAACAAAGATTTTGAACAAGAAGTTATTATAGAAGAAGAAATTATTGAAGTCATTGTTGATGACAATAAAGCAAGAAAGCCAAAAACAAAATTATCAAAAGAAGCGAAAAAAGCTGAAAAAGTTGCTCGAAAAAATGCCAAAGCAGCGCAAGTTTTTCAACGTCAGCAAGCTGCCAAAGCATCGATTCATGTCGGAAAAAAAGGACCAGCAGATTTAGCCGCGCCAGATGGGTCAGGGAAAAAGAGTTTTTTTAACCGAAAAACTGAGAAAAAGAAAAAAGCTGAAAAAGTTAATTGAAAATTAGCTTTCCGTGAATTTCCAGTTAAGATGGCAAAAGAAGTTAGCCGAATTCGTTGAGCAAGTAAAGGTAGTTTAGGACGCAAGTTTCTAATTACAATTGCTTTTATTGCTGTTTTTGCAATCTTTTATCTAGCCTTAGACCAAGTTCTATTTAATTTATTACATGTAGCAAAAATTATCTAAAAAGAAAGAAATAATAAAAGGAGTAAAACCAATGTTGGAAGAAAAAACAATTTTAGAAGAACAACAAGAATCAAATAATAGCCAGTTAGAAACAGCTGATGACTTGATGAAATATCCTGGAAAATGATATGTTATTAATTGTTATTCAGGCCATGAAGACCGGGTAAAAGATGACTTAATTCAAAGAGTTGAATCATTAAATATGAAAGATGTTGTCTTCGATATTAGAGTGGTAAAAGAAGTTGTCCCAGCCAAAAAAGGGAAAAAACCAACGGAAAAAAACTTATATCCGGGGTATATTTTTATTAATATGATTATGAATGATGAAGCTTGATATATTGTCCGTAATACAACCGGTGTTACAGGATTTATTGGTTCATCAGGACGGGGGACAAAACCATTTCCATTAACAGATCATGAAGCACGCTCAATGCTAACAAAATCATTAGCAGCCAAAGCGGAAGATAAAAAAGCAGCAAAAAAAGTAAAAAAAGTTTTTGTCGCAAATTTTAATTTAAATGACTATGTTAAAATTTTGTCAGGACCATTTATCAATATGGAAGGACAAGTTACAAAATTAGATAATTCAAAAGGGATTGCAACAGTTACTCTTGAAATGTTTGGTCGTTTAACTCCAACAGAAGTTGAATTTGATCAGTGCGAAAAATTAGGTTAAAAGCATTTTAACTTTCTTTTTTTCTTGGACCAATGATTAATTTTAAAAACCGCATTACAGCTCCAACATTTTTTACTCCCAATGCTTGTACTGTTGCTGAACAATTATTAGGAAAGTATCTAGTTCGTGTTATTAATAATAAACGAATTGTTGCAAAAATTGTCGAAGTTGAAGCATATGATGGGGCCGAGGATGATGCTAACCACGGATTTAACAATCGTCGAACAGTCCGCAATGAACCATTATTTTGATCGGGGGGCTTTGCTCATGTTTTTTTAATTTATGGTTGTCATAATTGTTTTAATGTGATTACAGATCAAAATGATATTCCCAGCGCCGTTTTAATTCGGGCTGGGGAAATTATAATTGATGAACGAGATCCTAACTTTGTTCCAAATCCTCAATTAGCTAATGGACCGGGAAAGTTTTCTCGATATTTAGCAATTGATCGTGGCCTTGATCGTGTTGATTTAAGAACTAGTGAGGAGATTTATTTAATTGATAATCTTGCTGTTCCATTGGCAAATATTATTAGAACACAGCGAATTAATGTTGACTATGCGACGAATTATAAATCAAAACCATATCGGTTTTATATTAAAGATAACAAGGCTGTATCGAAAGGATAAAATAAAGTGAGTAATAAAAAAGAACACGAAGAAGTTTGAAAAACCCATCCCGAGTTTCCCTATTATGAGTTTAGTAGTTTAGGACAAGTTAGGAATAAAATAACAAAAGAAGTTAAAGAATTAAAACGACCAAAAAATAGTAATTATTATGTTTTACGACGTAAAGATGAGGGTAAAATTAAAACAAAGTTTTTACATAAAATTATGGTTGAATTATTTATTGGTCCTGTTCCACCAAATATGACAATTGATCATATCAATGGTAATCCCCGCGATAATCGAGTCGCTAATCTTGAAATTGTTACTAAAAAAGAAAATACTCGTCGCCAAATTAAAATGTGATCACATCCCCATAGTTTTTACAATCGTGATTTAGTCGCTGCTCACAGTGAAAAGCGTTGAGTTTATAATGGTAAAATTTATAATTGAATTGAAATATTAAAATTATTACATGCCCAAGGCATCATTTATTATCAAGTAAAATGAGAAAGTGGTAAAAATGGGCGAATCGGGCGATTACCAAATGGGGAATTTATTCAACGTGTTAAAAATATTGAAAAATGACAAGATGAAAATCTTGATGAGTTTTAAAAAACAGTTCCTTTGAACTGTTTTTTTTGTTTTTTAAAAAGTAATTTTATTTTCCAAACCAACACAATAATCTAATAACACTTCCCCTTGGTAATTTAATTTAATGGCGTCTTTTAAAGTTGCTGATACGCAAACATCTAAGGCAACCCCAATAATTGAAATCATTGTAATATTATTCGCTTTTAAAAATTCATCTAAGCCATTACTTGTTTGATCATCATCAAAAAAAGCACTATAACTATCTGAATTTTGACGGGTTCCTTTCATGATTATTTTAGTAAAACTTGTTTCGGAAAGATGATATAGTTCGGCCCCAGGAGTATTTTGACGACAATGAGGGGGTCAGATTGTAAAAGAACAGTGATTTTCGGGATGAAAATCTTTTGTTGCAATAACAAGATTATTTTCCTGCTGGTATTGATCAATTAAGGCTTTGATTTTTGGTAAAAGTTGTTCGGCATGACGAACATACAATGAACCAGTTGGATTAACAAAATCATGTTGATAATCAACAACAATTAGAGCTTTTTTCATTTTTATTTCCTCGCTTTTATTATTTTCCTAATTACTTATAATAATATCAAAAATATCTTGATATAATAAGAAAGCAGTTGGAAAGTGGTGATTAAATGATTGAAATAATTAAAAAACACTTGCCAGAGTTAACAATAACAACCCAGCAAGCCGAGCAACTTCAAAAATATTATCAATATTTAATTGAACAAAATGCCTTAATGAATCTAACAACCATAACTAATGAAGAAGAAGTTTACTATAAACATTTTTTAGATTCTTTATTATTACTAAAAAAATATCATTTTACAGATGGTATGTTAGTTTGCGATGTTGGAAGTGGGGCTGGTTTTCCAGGTATTGTTTTAAAAATTTTTGTTCCACAGATAAGATTAACAATTATTGAAGCTCTTGAAAAAAGGTGTCGTTTTTTACGCAATTTAGTTCAAACCCTGAGCTTAACTAATGTTGAAATTATTCATGATCGTGTTGAACAATATAGTCGTTTGCATCCCGAACAATTTGATCTTGTTTTGACCAGGGCGGTCGCTAATTTGAGTGTCTTATTAGAACTAGTTTCTCAGTTAGTAAAAGTAACAGGAACAGTCATTTGTTATAAAGGGCCAAAAGTACACGAAGAAATTAATGGCGCGCAAAAGACTTTCGGGGAATTAAATTTTGTTTTAACAAAAACAGACCATGAACTGGTCACTGAAATTGGGGAACGCTATTTTTGTTATTTTACAAAAATGAAAAAAACGCCGTGAAAATACCCCCGTCATTTTAATCAAATAAAAAAAAGCCCAATTGGCTAAACTGTTATATAATAATATTATGAAACAATTGTTAAATAACGAAGAAAAAGGAAGGAATTTATGGGAAAAATTATTGCAATTACAAACCAAAAAGGAGGGGTTGGGAAAACAACCACTTCAATTAACTTGGCAGCGGGATTAGCTCGTCATGGTAAAAAAATTCTTTTAATTGATATTGACCCACAGGGAAATGCAACAACAGGAATTGGAGCAAATAAAGATGAAATCCAAGAAAGCATGTATGATGTTTTGATTGGTCAAGCAACGTTAAAGAGTATTATTATTCCAGAAGTTATTGAAAGCGTTGATTTAGCTCCTGCGACAATTTCATTAGCGGGGGCTGATGTTTATTTAATGGAACACTCGGAAGAAAATCAAAATATTTTATTAGAACGAATTAAACCAGTACGAGATAATTATGATTTTATTTTAATTGATTGTCCCCCATCTTTAGGATTAATCAATCGTAATGCTTTAGCATGTGCAGATTCAGTATTAATTCCAATTCAAGCTGAGTATTATGCTTTAGAAGGATTGGCACAATTATTGAGCTCAATTCGTTTTGTTCAAAAAATGTTTAATAAAGATTTAACAATTGAAGGAATTGTCTTAACAATGTTTGACTCAAGAACAAAATTATCATTTGAGGTAATGAGCGAAGTTAAAAAATACTTTAATGAAAAAGTCTATAAAACACATATTCCCCGTAATATTAAAATTAGTGAGTCACCATCACATGGGTTAAGTATTTTTGAATATGACAAAGGTGGAGCCGGAGCTGTGGCCTATGAAGAATTAGTGAAAGAGGTGTTAGCAAATAATGGCAAATAATAAAAGTAGATTAAGTGCAAAAGGATTAGACAAAATTTTTGGCGAAGGAATTACTGATGTTATTAACGAAATCGAAAATAATGAAGAGTTAAAAAGCAGTGCAACAGAAATTATCTTAGCGCAAGTATTACCAAATCCCCATCAGCCCCGAAAAGTTTTTAACGATGAAGAGTTAAAAGAATTATCAAAATCAATTATTGAACATGGTTTAATTCAACCAATTATTGTTAAAAAAACAACGAATGGTTATTATTTAGTAGCAGGAGAACGTCGGGTACGAGCAGCGCGACTAGCTAATTTAACAAAATTACCAGCAATTATTGTTGATTTTAATGATCAGCAAATGAAAGAAGTAGCGTTGATTGAAAACATTCAGCGTGTTGATTTAAATGCGATTGAAGAAGCAATTGCATTTAAAGAATTACTTGATTTATTAAAATTAACCCAAGATGCATTAAGTGAAAGAATTGGGAAATCACGTAGTCATATTGCCAATACAATTCGCTTATTAAGTTTGCCAAAAGAAGTACAAGACTATGTTTTAAATGGAAAATTAACAATGGGACAAGTAAAACCATTAATTAGTTTAAAGTTAAGTGATAATGAGTTAAAAAGTTTGGTTGAAAAAATTGTTAGCGATAATCTTAGTGCTCGTCAAGTTGAAGATTTAGTAAAAGAACAACAAGGTGGGGGGGAAACAAGTACTGCCAAAAAAGTTCAAAAACGTTCAATTAATGAGTTTTTGGAAAATAAAATCATGCGCAAACTAGGAACAAAAGTGACAGTGGAAGAGAAAAAAATTATTATTAATTATGTTGGAGTCAAAGATTTAAACCGTATTTTAGAAATTTTAGGTTTAACAGATGACTAAAAAATAGTAGGGTAGGAAAAGAAATGTCTTTAAAAATGGGAATAGTTGGTTTACCAAATGTTGGTAAATCAACATTATTTAATGCAATTACAAACTCACAAGTTGAAGCGGCTAATTATCCGTTTGCAACAATTAATCCAAATGTTGGAACAGTGGAAGTACCAGACGAACGTCTTGATGCGATGGCAAAAATTTTTGAACCAAATAAAACGATTCATACTACTTTTGAGTTCTATGATATTGCCGGATTAATTGCTGGTGCCAGTAAAGGGGAAGGATTAGGAAACGCCTTTTTACAAAATATTCGCGAAACTGATGCAATTTGTATGGTTATTCGTTGTTTTGATAGTAAAGATATCACTCATGTTGAAGGAACAATTGATCCCATTCGTGATATTGAAATTATTAATTTAGAATTAATGATTTCTGACCAAGAACAAATTAAAAAAAGGTTAGATAAAGTAGCAAAACGTGCGCAAACGTTGAAACAAAAAGATGACGTGATTGAATACAATATTTTATTAAAGTTAGAAGAACAATTAAATCAAAATTTATTATTAAAAGATTTAGTTTTAACTGAGGAAGAATACCAAGTTATTAAGAATTTTAACTTGTTAACAATTAAGCCATTTATTTATGCTGCCAATATTAGCGAGGATGATTTAAAAGTTGGTGATAATGAACATGTTCAAAAAGTGAAAGCGTATGCCGCAAAACACCAAATTGAAGTTGTGACAATTTGTGCGAAAATTGAGGAAGAATTATCTTCATTAAGCCCTGATGAAAAAGCAATTTTTATGGCTGAATATGGGATTATTGAATCAGGATTAAGTCAATTAATTCGTAAATCATACTATTTATTAGGGCTAGAAACTTTTTTTACCGCCGGGAAACAAGAATTACGCGCTTGAACTTTTAAAAAAGGTTCAACAGCTCCTGAATGTGCGGGGGTTATCCATACTGATTTCCAAAAAGGATTTATTAAAGCAGATGTCTATTCATATGATGATTTAATCAGGTATGGTAGTGAAAAAGCTGTCAAAGAAAATGGCCGCTTACGCAGTGAAGGAAAAACATACATTATGCAAGATGGTGATGTTTGCTTCTTCAAATTTAATGTTTAGGAGGATAATAGATGAGAATAGGTCATAGTTATGATCTTCATAACTTACTGCCAGGAACAGGTTTTTATTTGGGAGGGATTTTTATTCCTACCAATTTTACTGTTGAAGCAATTTCGGATGGGGATGTTTTACTACATACAATTGGAGAAGCGATTATTGGAGCCTTGGGATATGGTGATTTAGGGCAATGATTTAAACCAACAACCGAAAAATTTTCATCAACTAAAATTATTACTCATGCGTTAACGTTATTAAAAAAAGAGGGTTATCAAATTGTCAACATTGATACAACAGTGATTATTGATGAGCCAAAATTAAGTCCTTTTCGCGATAAGATAAAAGCAACATTAGGGGAATTATTAGAACTTTCGGCAAAGCAAATTAATTTGAAATTTACAACAACCGAAAAAAACTTTCCAACAATAATTCAAGCCCAAACAGTGATTTTATTACAGAAATTATAAAATTTAGTTATAATAAAAGAGAAAAGATAAATGTTAACAGTAAGGAATGAAAGAAATGGGAAACAAAGTTAGATTACGTTATGCGCCAAGTCCAACCGGTTATTTACATATTGGAAATACACGGACAGCATTATTCAATTATTTATTAGCTAAACATTATGATGGTGATTTTATTTTACGAATTGAAGATACCGATACGGAACGAAACGTTGATGGTGCGGAAGCATCACAGTTAGATAATTTACGTTGATTAGGAATTGAACCAGATGAAACAATCGATAAGCCGGGGGAATATGGCCCTTATCGCCAATTAGAACGGCTAGATATTTATCAAAAATATGCTGAGCAATTTTTAGCGACAAAAAAAGCATATTATTGTTTTTGTTCTTCAGAAGTGTTAGAAAAATCGCGCGAAGAACAAATTACCAATGGTAATGTTGCTCCAACATATGATTTAAAATGCTATCATTTATCTCCGGCAGAAGTGGCTGAACAATTAGCTTTAGGGACACCAAAAAGTATTCGTTTTCATGTTCCCGAAGATCAAACATATCAATTTAATGATATGGTTCGTGGGGCTGTTTCTTTTGAAGCAAAAGACTTAGGAGATTGAATTATTTTAAAATCATCAGGAATCCCAACTTATAATTTTGCTGTTGCGGTTGATGATTATTTAATGGAAATTACCCATGTTATTCGTGGGGAAGAACATATTTCAAATACCCCTCGCCAATTAATGATTTATGATGTGTTAGGAGTAACCCCACCAATTTTTGGTCATTTAACCTTAATTGTTAATGAACAACATAAAAAATTGTCAAAACGTGATGGGCACTTAATGCAATTTATTAGTCAATATCGTGACTTAGGGTATTTACCAGAAGCAATTTTTAATTTTATTGCTTTATTAGGATGATCACCAAAAGGGGAAGAAGAAATTTTTACAAAAGCAGAGTTAATTAAAATTTTTGATGAAGAACGTTTTAGTAAATCACCAAGTATGTTTGACGTTAAAAAGCTAACATGAATAAACAGTTTATACCTGAAAAAAATGGCGGATGAAGATTATTTAGCCTTTGTGCGACCATTTTTAGCAACAGTTTATGATTTAACTAATAAAAGCGAAGGATGGTTAGAAATGTTGATGTTAATCTTTAAAAAAGAATTACAATATGGTCAAGAAATTGTCCAATTAGCACAACCATTTTTTGTCGCGTCAACAAGTTTAAATTCAGAAACTCTAGCAATGTTAAAATCTTTACCAGGTGATCGCCAGTGATTAAACAGTTTTCGCGATGATTTAAATCAAATTACTGATTGAAATGAAATGGCAATTAAAACTTTAATTATTGAATGTGGCCAAAAAAATCAGTTAAAAGGGAAAGATTTATTTATGCCAATTCGAATTTTTACCTCATATCAAGAACACGGACCAGAATTAGCAAAAGTTATTTATTTAATTGGGAAAGAACAAGTTATTAACAATATTAATAACTTAATTAGTAAAGATGTCTAAACCACCGCTAATAATTCGTGATAGTGTTCATGGGGATATGACAATTAAAGAACAAGTAGCAATTGATTTAATTAATAGTAAAGAATTTCAGCGTTTGCGTCGGATTAATCAATTGGCGGGCGGGCAATTTGTGTTTCCTAGTGCTTCGCATACCCGTTTTTCACATTGTTTAGGAGTCTATTATTTAATTTCCAAATTTTTACAGACCAAACCATTTTCTGAAAAATATGATGAACGCCAACAATTACTAGTTAAATTGGCGGGGTTAATGCATGACATTGGTCATGGCCCTTTTTCCCATACTTTTGAGCAAATCGGGATAGTTACAAAAACAAAGATTTCCCATGAAAATTATTCATCATTAATTATTAGTTCGTCAACTACAGAAGTTAATCAAATTTTACAAAAGTATTTAAATCCTTCTGAAATTAAAGAATTATGTGAAATGATTGAAGGAAATCATCAAGACCCAATTTTATCATCATTAGTATCATCACAAATTGATGCTGATCGAATGGATTACTTATTACGTGATGCGATGACAAGTGGGGTTGCTTATGGCCATTTAGATTGGCAATGAATTATTCGTAATGTGACAATTATGGAAAATAAGCTAGTTTTTCCAGAAAAAGTTTTGTATGCGATTGAATCATATTTAATTGGTCGCTATCATATGTATCAACAAATTTATTTACATCCAATTAGTTTAGGATTTGATTTAACTTTTCGACAATTATTTCAACGTTTATATGATTTACAACAAACAAATTATTGTTTTAAAAATCAAGAGATAATTGCGCTTTTAAAACCTTTATTAGCGGGCGAAATGCTAGATGTTGAGACTTATTGAGACTTAGATGATTATAGTTTATTTACAGCTTTGAAAAAATTAGTAACAGAAGATGATGAAATTTTAAAAGATTTAGCTACAATGCTAACAACAAGGAATTTTTTCCGCTTAGTTGATGAGGAAAAAATAAATCAAGAAGAAATTGCAAAAAAATTGAAAAAAAAATACAAAACCTATTATAATTACTTTATGGTTTCCTATGATTTAAAATCAGTGAAATTATATAATAGCACAGTAAAGCCGATTTATATTGCGACAAAAAATGGGATAAAGATGTTAGATGAAGTATCAGAGATTATTGATTCAACTAAATCAATGGTTAATGATAAAAAATATTTTTTTACAATTGGAGCAGTATTAAAATAGAAAGATTATTAATAATAAAGGGGAAAAATTAATGAACGATAATATAGAATTATTAGATTTAGTATATGATTATTTAAAAAATTCAGAACAAAGTGATACATTTGAAAATATTTGAAATGTAATTGCTTCACAAAGCGATATTACAGTCCACGGAAATAGTAAAGAAGACATTATTGCTGAACTATATACCGATTTAGTCTTAGATAATCGTTTTGTTTTAACAAGTGAAGGAATGTGAGCATTACGTGAACTTATTAAATATGATGATATTAAAAAACAATATGATTATACTGATCAATTTGAAACAACCGAAGAATTTGAAGATATTGATTTAGATGAAGAATTTGAAGATGAAGAAGATCTAATTGACAGCTTAGAGTTTGATGAGGATGTTGAAGATAACAATGATGATGAAACAGAAGATTTTGTTGAAATTGATGTTGATGATTTAGGGGAAACAGATTACTCAGTTGATGACGATGATGAGACTGTTGCAGCTAAATTAGGAATTACTGAAGAAATTGATTGAAAAGCTTTGGAAAAAGAAATGGAAGAAAATAATTAAAATTTTAATAAAACTAATTTAAATTTTATTAATATTTTAAGAAGGTAGGATATAGATAATGGCAAAATATATATTTGTAACTGGGGGAGTTGTTTCAGGGTTAGGAAAAGGAATAACTGCTTCGTCACTAGGAGTCTTGTTGAAAGCTAGTGGCCTAAAAGTGTTTATGCAAAAATTTGACCCATATTTAAATGTTGACCCGGGAACGATGAGCCCATATCAGCATGGTGAAGTTTATGTGACAGTTGATGGGGCTGAAACGGACTTAGATTTGGGACATTATGAACGTTTTATTGATGAAAATTTAACTCGTGATTCAAATATTACATCGGGGTTAATTTATAAAAGCGTGATTGAAAAAGAACGTCATGGTTATTATGAAGGACAAACTGTCCAAGTTGTTCCGCACATTACTAATGAAATTAAGAATAAAGTTTATTCAGCGGCAGAAAAATCAGGAGCTGATGTGATTATTACTGAAATTGGGGGCACAGTTGGTGATATTGAATCCCTACCATTTATTGAGGCGATTCGCCAAGTAAAAATGGAACAAGGTGGTAAAAATGTTATTTTTATGCACGTTTCATTGGTACCATATATTGCTGCTTCACAAGAGGCAAAAACAAAACCAACGCAGCATTCAGTGCGTGAATTATTGTCGTTAGGGATTCAACCTGATATTGTTGTGGCACGAACTGAACATTACTTAGAAGACAGCGTAATTGATAAAATTGCTTTATTCTGTAATATTAGTAGTAAACATGTCTTGGTGGCAGCGGATGCCAAAACAATTTATGATGTACCATTAAAATTATATGAACAAAATGCCCAACATGTTGTCAGTGATTTGTTAAATTTAAATATTACAAAAACAGATATGACATCGTGAGAAAACTTTTTAAGTAAAATTGATTGTTCAGCAAAACAAATTACGATTAAATTAGTTGGAAAATACATTGAATTACCAGATGCTTATCTATCGGTTAGTGAATCATTACGGATTGCTGGTTTTGAAAATGGGGTAAGAATTAAAATTGACTGAATTAAAGCTGATGATGTTACCCCAGAAAATGTTGAAACCTTATTAAAAGATGCAATGGCAATTTTAGTTCCTGGTGGTTTTGGTGAACGTGGTTTTGAAGGCAAAATTCTTGCTGTTCAGTATGCCCGTGAACATAAAATCCCCTTTTTAGGAATTTGTTTTGGAATGCAAGCGGCTGTTGTTGAATATGCTCGTAATGTTTGTGGAATTAGTGATGCTAATAGTTCAGAGTTAAAAGCAACAAATAATCCGTTAATTGATATTATTGAAGGAAAAGCAAAAGAAGATGCCCTTGGGGGAACATTACGATTAGGAAATTATAAAGCAACCTTGCAACCAGGTACTTTAGCGGCCGAACTTTATCAACAAACTGAAGTTTTAGAACGCCATCGTCATCGCTATGAATTTAATAATAAATATCGTCAACAATTAGAAGCAGCGGGGATGATTTTTAGTGGAATTTATGAAAAAGAAAACTTGGTTGAAATTATTGAATTAAAAGACCATCCATTCTTTATCGCTTCACAGTATCATCCTGAATTTACTTCACGACCAAATAAACCAAATCCTTTATTTAATGGTTTCATTAAAGCGACGATTACAAAAAATCAAAATTCATAATTTATGAATTTTTTTTATTTATCGCTGATAAAAATATCTTTTTACATGGATTTGTAATATTATTAAAATAGTTGAAAAAAATAATTAGAGGAGGAAATCAAATGAGTGGAGAAAAATATTCAACCTTAGCGGTTGTTGGAAGTCAGTGAGGAGATGAAGGAAAGGGAAAAATTACTGATTATTTTGCCCAAAAAGCTGACTTTGTAGTTCGCTGAGCTGGTGGAGATAATGCTGGTCATACAATAGTTATTGATGGGGTAAAATATAAGTTAAGTTTAGTTCCATCAGGAATTTTTAATCAAAATTCAATTAATGTAATTGCGACAGGATGTGTAATTAATTTACGAAAATTAATTACTGAAATTAATTATTTAAAAGAACATGGCATTAATTGTCAAAATTTACGAATTAGTAATCGTGCTCATTTAATTTTTCCATATCATATGAAAATTGATGAACTACAAGAAGAATATCGTCAAGATCAAAAAATTGGGACGACAAAAAAGGGGATTGGCCCATGTTATCAAGACAAAGCCGAACGAATTGGCATTCGTGTTGGAGATTTATTTGATCCGCAAAATTTTTATATGCAGTTAGAACGTAATTTAAAGTTTAAAAATGAAGTATTAACAAAAATCTTTGGTGCTGAAACATTTTCAGCCCAAGAAATTTATGATGAATATTTAGGGCTATTTGCTGAAATTAAAGAATTGGTTACAGATACATCATTTTTAGTTGATAATGCAATTAAAGCTGAAAAAAAAGTTTTATTTGAAGGAGCCCAAGGAGTGATGTTAGATTTAGATCATGGGACATATCCTTTTGTCACATCATCAAATCCTTCGGCTGCAGCAATCCCAACCGGAGTTGGGATTGCTCCCCGCTATATTAATAATGTAGTTGGGATAGTAAAAGCTTATAATACTCGTGTTGGAACAGGAGCTTTTCCTTCGGAAATTTTTGATCAAACCGCTGATTACATCCGTGAAGTTGGAAAAGAATATGGGACAGTTTCTGGACGTCCTCGAAGAATTGGATGATTTGATGCTGTCTTAATGAAACATTCGTTACGCACTAGTGGTTATACAAGTATGGCAATTATGTTATTAGATGTTTTAACAACGATTGAAGAGATTAAAATTTGTGTTGGTTATCAATACAATGGTCAAACAATTGATTATATTCCAAGTACGATTAAAGAATATGAAAAATGTGAACCAATTTGAATTACAATGCGTGGGTGAAAGGAAGATATTACTAATGTTACTTCATTTGCCCAATTGCCACTTAATGCTCAGCAATATTTAAATAAATTAGCAGAAATTGTTGGTGTTCCAATTAGTTTATTTTCAGTTGGTCCCGATCGTAAACAAACAATTTTATTAGATAAGGAGATTTTTTAATGATTGAACGTTATCAAGTTCCAGAAATTAGCGCCATTTGAAATGATGATTATAAGTATGCGATTTGAGCAAAAATTGAATTTCTTGTTTGTGAAGGGTGAGCTGCGCTGGGGGTAATCCCAGCTAGTGATATTGCCAAAATGCAAAGTAACTTAAAAGTGGATTTACCACGGATGTTAGCCTTAGAAGAAGAAACAAAGCATGATGTTGTTGCTTTTACTCGCATGTTATCAGAATCATTAGGAGCAGAAAAACGCTGAATCCATTTTGGTTTAACTTCAACAGATATTGTTGATACAAGCCAAAACTATTTAATGATGCAATCAAATTTAATTGTCTTAGAACAATTACAACAGTTAAGCAATATTTTAAAAATTAAAGCCAAACAATATCGCCAACAATTAATTATGGGCCGTACCCACGGGATGTTTGCCGAACCAACATCATTGGGATTAAAGTTTTTATTATGGTATGAGGAATTACAACGTTGTTTACAACATTTTAAACAAGGAGCTAGAAATGTTGAAGTTGTTAAAATTTCTGGTTCTGTTGGGAACTTTGCCCATATTGAACCTGCTGTCGAAGAATTTGTGGCAAAAAAATTAGGAATGCACAGTGATCCAATTACTACCCAAGTTACTTCTCGTGATCGTCATGTTAGTTTATTTACGGCTTTTGGTCAAATTGCTAGTTTATTAGAAAAAATGGCAATTGAGTTTCGTCATTTTCAACGCACAGAAGTTGGGGAATTAGCAGAAGGGTTTGGTAAACATCAAAAAGGTTCATCTTCAATGCCCCATAAAAAAAATCCAATTAGTTCTGAAAATATTTGTGGTTTAGCTCGTTTAATTCGTAGTAATATGCAAGTTACTTTTGAAAATAATTTATTATGACATGAACGAGATATTTCTCATAGTAGTAATGAGCGAATTATTATTCCTGATACTTATCATTTAGTTGTTTATACAGTAAAACGGATGATAAATGTTATTACTAATATTGTTGTTAATGAATCACGAATTGCTAATAATATTGCTCAAGCCCGCGGAATTTATTTTAGTCAAGTTATTTTATCGGCAATTATTAAAGAAACAAATTATTCACGCGAAGAAATTTATGATTTTATTCAAAAATGTACTTTATTAGCGCAAGCAGAACAGCAAGACTTTAAAACAGTCTTAATTACAACTGGGGTTGAAAAATATTATCCGCTGGCAAAACTAGAAGAATTGTTTGATATTAAATACTTCTTACGAAATCTTGATAAAATTTATCAACGTGTATTAGGATAAGGATGAAAAGATGAAATTAATTGTAGGATTAGGAAACCCAGGAGGAGAATATCAACTAACGCGTCATAATGTCGGCTTTTTAGCGGTTGATAAATTAGTGGCAAAGTACCAAGCCCAAGGTCCAAAACAGGGATTTGATGGGATATATTGGGAAACTAAAATTAATGGTGAAAAAGTATTTTTTCTCCAACCCCAAACTTATATGAATTTAAGTGGTAAAAGTGTTGGGGCAATGCAGCATTTTTTCAAGATCTCAGCTAGTGATTTATTAATTATTTATGATGACAAAGATATTGAATTTGGCAAAATTAAATTACGACCAACAGGATCAAGTGCTGGTCATAATGGGATTAAAGATTTAATTAATAAGTTGGGAACAGAACACTTTTGCCGTATTAAAATTGGGATTGGTAATAATAAGTTAATTGCCATGCACAATTGAGTTCTTGGAAAGTTTTCACCCCAAGAGTTAGTAACTTTAGAAACTGAAGTTTTAGTTAAAACAACCGAATTGGTGGGAAAGTATCTTGAACAAAATATTAGTTTTGAAAAGCTAATGAGTGAATATAATGGCAAATAATGTTAAACAATATAGTTTTAAAAGTGAATTACCAACCGTTTATTTAGTTGCAACCCCAATTGGTAACTTGGGAGAAATGACACCCCGTGCTGTTGATGTGTTAATGCATCAAGTGGCAAAAATTTATTGTGAAGATACTCGTAATACCCTTAAACTCTTAAACCATTTTGGGATTCATAAGGAATTAGTTTCATTAAATAAAGATAATGAAAAAGAACGATATGCAAAGATTGTTGGGGATTTAACTAATAATCTTTCAATTGCAATTGTTAGTGATGCAGGCTATCCTTTAATTAGTGATCCGGGTTATTATATTATTAATAGTTTAATTGCTGCCCAGAATTGTAATATTGTGCCACTTTCAGGAGCTAATGCCGCTTTAAATGCTTTAGTTGCTTCGGGGTTAAATCCAACGCATTTTTTGTTTTATGGTTTTTTAGCCGCTCAAGGAGCAAAGAAAAAAGAACAATTAGCTAGTTTGCGAGAATTACCATACACAACTATTTTTTATGAAAGTCCACACCGTTTATTAGCAACTTTAGAATCGATTCATCAACAATGAGGCAATCGTTTGTGTTGTGTTGTCAAAGAATTAACGAAAATTCATGAGCAATTTTATCGCGGGACAATTGCAGAATTATTAGCATTTTTGCCAAAAGAGGCAAATATTGAACAAGGGGAATATGTTATTGTTGTGGCTGGCTATGATTTGGAAGCCAATAAAGATAGCCCAGCGGATTTACAGTTGATCCAGGAAATTGATTTTTTAATTAAAAATAACAATTATCGTATTAAACAAGCAATTGATATTATTGCAAATAAATATGATATTAGTAAAAATATTTTATATAATATGTATCATAAAAGTATAGGTGATGAAGACAATGAAACAAAAAGCTAAATTCTCATTTTTAATATTATTCTGTGGTTTAGAATTTGCTGTTTTATTATCTTCATTTTTATATTATGTTTTGACTTATAAGTTAAATGTAGCGAATTATTTCTTTTATTTTATTAGTTGATGAAGTGTTCAAACCGATGTTGTTATTCTTTTATTTGGCTTAATTAATTTACTGGCTTTTTTACCAAAAATTAAGGTTAAATTAGCTGATAGTTATGGGTTTATGCTATATGTCTTATTTGCTGCAATTTTAACAATGCTTTTTTTTACTGTTAGTATCATTGTTGGGGTTATTACTAAGGTAAATTTTGTTCCAAAAAATGGCCATTTAGGATTATATTGATTTTTTACAATTGTCCAGCACTGATTATGTCCAATTCTTTTTATCATCTATTATGCGCTATTTGTTGAAAAACAAACTGTTAATGCCAAAAATTTTTATCGCCATACTTTATATAAATTTTATTTACATCCACTTTTATATACTATTTTAATTGCTATTCGCCAAGCAGTCTTACTAATATTACCCCTTGATAACCAGCTATGGGCTTTTACGGAAGGTATTAATTATTATGTGCCATATTTTTTCCAAGATTTTCGTCATCCCGAATATTATATCCTATATTTAGTAACCCTAGCAATTATGCTCTTTTTCTTAATTAGTATTATTATTAGAATTAATAATTTGATTATTTTAAAAAAAGAATTAAATAACCGCAATTTAATTAATTAAATCTTAAAATTACGGTAAAATTAAATCATAACAAGATGAAAGGATTTTAATATAATGGCAGAAAATAATTTTTGAACTGATGTTGAAAAAGGAATGTTAGAATATTTAACAAAGTATTTAGATGCTTTTAAAACAAATTATAACAGCAATAATGTGGCAAAAGACCCACGTGTTGATGCCTTTTTAGGAGAAATTGCAAAAAAAGAGGGATTTGAAGAATTATTTAATTATACAAAGAGTGAAATTAAAAATTTGTTTGATGAGTTAAGAAAAGACTATTTTAATGACAAAAATCCTGAACAAGTTGAGCAAAAGAAAATAAATACTTTAATTGAAGTAAGTAAATTCTTTAATGCGGTAATTCCATTACCACGCTTTTTAAATGATTTTATGGAAAGTGCCAAAAAATCAAGTCCAGTTGATTTAAACCAATTATTTGTCACAATGATGAAGTTAGAAGTGGCGGAGTTGGTTAAAATGTATGATGGAAGCATTAAAGGCTTAGATCCTTCAGTTGATAAGTGTCTTGAAGATATTAATAAATCAACGGATGCATTAGAAATTTGAAATTTAATTAATCAATTAGGATTATTTTTACAACGAAACATCAGTTTAGCTAATTTTTCAGAAGAAAAAGAAACAGAAAAATTAAACGCCCAACTAGCAAATCTTGATAAAATTGAACAAGATTATAAGGCAGGGAAAGTAAAATTACCGGAATTTAATAAAGAAAAAATTACCGGAGAAATGAAGGCTTACCATGATTTTGTTTTAAAATTAACTGTTGAAAAACGTAATGAAATTGTTGAAAAAACAACCGAATATCGTAATCGTGTCTTGCCGTTAGTTCAAATTATTCAATGCTTACATGACTTATTAATGTCAATTCTAACTGCAACTAATATTATCAATTCAGATAAACAATAAAAGGAAAATTTTATTTAATTTTCCTTTTATTTTCGGAATTTTTTAAAAAATTATTGCAAATATAAATAAAAAGGAGTATTCTAAAACTAGAAGGATAAAACCGTAGTATTAGCAAACTAACTTGTACTTACAGTTAGGCAAATTATAAGATAAAATTGAAGATGTGAAACAATTACGTATGTAATTTACTTTTTAATATGCCTAATTTTATTCTTTAAATATTTATTGTGTACCAACTAAAGCATTTAGGTATATTAGCTTAGCATTAGTGGTAGTTTTAGAAGGAGGAATGTATTTATGGCAGGTAAATACGCTATTAATGTATATTCGGAAATAGGAAATTTAAAAACAGTATTATTACACCGTCCAGGTGATGAGTTGGCTAATTTGTCTCCTGATCTTTTAGAAAGATTATTATTTGATGACACCCCTGATTTGGTGGTTGCGCAACAAGAACATGATGCTTTTGCAAAAACGCTAAAAGATAATGGTGTTGAGGTATTATATATTGAAAAGTTGACTGAAGAAACTATTACAGAACATCCACATTTACGTGAAGAATTATTAACAAAATTCTTAGCAGAATCTGGAGCAAATAAGGAATATTTAGAAGAATTAAAAAAATATTTACAGAAATTATCTAACAAGGACTTAGTAAATAAAATGATTGCTGGGGTAACAAAACATGAGCTAGGAGTACCAGTAAAAGATGGTTATCCATTAGTTGTTGATCCCCTTCCAAATATTTTATTCCAACGTGACCCGTTTGCATCAATTGGAAATGGGGCAACAATTAACCATATGTTTACCGTAACAAGAAGACGGGAAACTTTATTTATTGATCTTGTTTTAAAACATCATTCACGTTTTAAAGATCAAGTAAAATTTTGATATGATCGTGAAGAAAAACATAGTATTGAAGGGGGAGACATTTTAGTTCTAAATGAAAAAGCCCTAATTATTGGAGTTTCACAACGAACAGAATTAGAAGCAATTAAAAAAGTTGCAGAAAGAATCATTGCTGATAGTTCAATTTCATATGAAAAAGTTATTGCCTTAGATTTAAAAACAAAAAACCGTGCCTTTATGCATTTAGATACTGTTTTTACTAACATTGATTATGATAAATTTATTGCTCACCCTTTAATTTTTGAAAACATCAATGAGTTCCAAATTTTTGAAATTACAAAAACAGGAATGAATAAAATTGATAAAAAATTAGAAGACTATTTATCAGAACAAGTTGGAAAGCCAGTTCAGTTCTTAAAATGTGGTGGGGATGACCCAATTGCCCAAGCAAGAGAACAATGAAATGATGGAACAAATGTTTTAACAATTAAACCAGGAGAAGTTATTGCATATTCACGTAATCACATTACCGTAGAAATTTTGAAAAAAGCAGGAGTAAAAGTACATGAAATTGCTTCATCAGAATTATCACGTGGTCGTGGAGGACCTCGTTGTATGTCAATGCCAATCTGGCGAGAAAATATTTAAAAGAATGAAAAACAAGGAGATTTAGAAAATGGCAGTTAATTTAAAAGGAAGAAGCTTTTTAAAATTATTAGACTTTACCCCAAGAGAAATTTATTATTTATTAGATTTATCGAAACAATTAAAAGAGGCAAAATATGCCGGAGTTGAACAAAAACCATTAGCAGGAAAATCAGTGGCGTTATTATTTCAAAAAGATTCAACAAGAACTCGTTGTGCTTTTGAAGTCGGAGCCTTTGATTTGGGAATGCACCCAGTTTATTTAGGACCAAGTGGTAGCCAAATGGGGAAAAAAGAATCAATCGAAGATACAGCAAAAGTTTTAGGTCGTATGTTTGATGGGATTCAATTCCGTGGATATAAACAAGCTGATGTTGAAGATTTAGCAAAATATTCAGGGGTACCTGTTTGAAATGGTTTAACTGATGAATTTCACCCAACTCAAATGTTAGCTGATATTATGACAATCCAAGAAGCAAAAGGCATTCGTAATGTTAAAGGATTAAAATTTGTTTACTTTGGGGATTCACGTTTTAATATGGCTAATAGTTATATGGTAGTTTGTGCCAAATTAGGAATGCATTTTGTTGGGTGTGCTCCAAAAGACTTATGACCAAATGAAAAATTATTAAAAGAATGTCAAACAATTGCCAAGGAAAATGGGGGATCAATTGTTATGACTGATGACCCAAAAAGAGCTGCAATTGACGCTGATGCAATTGCAACGGATGTTTGAGTATCAATGGGAGAAGATCCTGCAGTTTGAGGACAACGAATTAAAGATTTAACGCCATATCAAGTAACAATGGATAAAATTAAACAAGGGAAAGAAGATGTTATATTCTTACATTGTTTACCAAGTTTTCACGATGATAAAACCGATACTGCCAAAGATGTTATTAAACAATTTGGGGGAACTGGGGAATTAGAAGTAACTGATGAAGTTTTTAATTCACATTATTCACATGTTTTTGAAGAAGCGGAAAATCGCTTACATACAATTAAAGCTGTAATGTTAGCAACAGTTCGCGGATAATAATGTATACTAATATTACGATTAATTAATAGAAAGGAGAAAAATATTAATTATGAGTGACTTAAAACCAAAAAATAAAAAGAAGTTTAAGTTTAAATTACCAACCGCCTTTACAATTTTATTAGGAATAACTTTGTTAATTATTATAATTTCATGAATTCCTGGGACAACTGGAGCATGAACAGATAGTAATAATGAAATCCATAAAGGTGGAGCCGCTGGGATTTTTGACTTATTCTTAGCACCAATGTATGGTTTTCGTGATAAAGTCGATGTCATTGTCTTTATTTTAGTATTAGGAGGCTTTTTAGGAATCGTTATTGAATCAAAAGCCCTTGATGCTGGAATTGGTCGTTTAGTTGCGAAAATGAAAGGGCGCGAAGTTTGAATAATTCCAATTATTATGGTGTTATTTTCAATTGGAGGAACAGTTTACGGAATGGGTGAAGAAACTATTGCCCTGTATCCTGTTATTATTCCAGTTTTATTAGCAGCCGGATTTGATGTTCTAACTGCAATTATGACAATTTTATTAGGAGCAGGATTAGGAGTTATTGGTTCAACTTTAAACCCCTTTGTTGTGCAAATTGCCGTTGATAATGCCGGAGTTGAAGGATTAACTTCTTCAACTGGAATTGTTTGAAGAATTATTTCTTGAGTATTACTTACTGCTGGAGGTGTTAGTTTTGTCATGTGATATGCTTTGCGTGTTCGTCGTGACCCAACAAAATCACCATTATTTAGTCGTAAAGACTTTTATGAAGGAGAATTTGCGATTGCTGAAAACTTACCAGAGTATACAAAAAAACGTAAAGCAATTATGGGGTTATTTACCATTACCTTTATTTTAATGATTTTCTCATTAATTGCTTGAAGCCAATTTGGCGTCAGTGCTTTTGAATCAATGACAAAATGAGTCAGTGAACATGCACCATGAATTGCTAATTTCTATGCCCCAATTGGGAATTGATATTTCTTAGAAATTGCCGCTTTATTCTTTATTGCTTCAATTGTAATTGCAGCATTTGATTGAAAAGGGGAAGAAAAATTAGTTAATGGCTTTGTTCGTGGATCAGCTGATATTTTATCAGTTTGTTTAATTATTGCTTTTGCAGCCGGAATTGGTTATATTATGCAAAATACCGGAATGCAAACAAAATTAGTTAATGGACTATCATCACCAATGTCAGGTTTAGGAACAACTGGATTTATTATTGTTGCCTTCCTCTTCTTCTTGATTATTTCGTTTGTTATCCCATCAACATCAGGATTTGCAACCGCTGTTTTCCCAATTTTAGGACCAGTTGCTAATAGTGTTACAACTGGATTAGCGTCAGGTACAATTACCGCGTTCTCATTTGCGAACGGAATTATTAATTTAGTTTCACCAACAAGTGCGATCTTAATGGCGGCATTGTCAATTTCAAAAGTCTCATATGATAAATTCTTAAAAGCCGCTTGACCAGTGATTATTGGAATTGTTGGCTTAGCAGTTATTTTATTAGCAACAGGATCATTATTACCAATTTCAAATGGTGGAGTTTGATTCTAATTATTAGTTAATAACGAGAGAAAGGACTTAATATTATGGCTCGAATTGTCGTTGCCTTAGGAGGGAATGCCTTAGGGAATTCTCCTCTTGAACAACAAGAAATCGTTAAAGAAACTGCTAAAGCAATGGTTGATATTATTGCTAGTGGCCAAGAATTAATTATTGCCCATGGGAATGGGCCACAAGTTGGGATGATTAACAATGCCTTTGAAGAAGCAGCAAAAGTTAATAATAAAATCCCGTTAATGCCATTTCCTGAATGTGGGGCAATGTCACAAGCATATATTGGTTTCCATTTGCAAAATGCAATCCTAAACGAATTAACAAAACGTCAAATTAAAAAAAATGTTGTCACAGTTGTGACACAAGTGGAAGTTGATCCAAAAGATCCTGCTTTCCAAAATCCAACTAAACCAATTGGGGCTTTTTATTCCGAACAAGAGGCCAAAGCGCTAGCGGCAAAAAATAATTTTACCGTTAAAGAAGATGCGGGACGAGGATGACGACGTGTAATTGCTTCACCCCAACCTTTAAAAATTGTTGAAAAACAAATTATTGAAGATTTAATTGCTGCTGGTCATATTGTTATTACTGTCGGAGGGGGCGGAATCCCAGTGATTAACTCACCCGACGGTTTACATGGTGTCCCAGCGGTAATTGATAAGGATTTTGCTAGTGCAAAGTTAGCAGAAGTTGTTAAAGCCGATTATTTAATGATCTTAACAGCTGTTCCCCAAGTTGCAATTAATTATGGTAAACCAGAGCAAAAAATGTTAGATCATTTGACAATTGCCCAAGCAAATGAGTATATTAGCCAACATCAATTTGCTCCAGGTAGTATGTTGCCAAAAGTCCAGGCTGCAATGCGTTTTGCCCAACTGGGAAAAGATAAAACAGCAATTATTGCTGATTTAGCGCAAGCAAAAGATGCGATTGCTGGTAAAGCTGGAACAACAATTAAATTATAAGAAAAAGGAAGTAATTCCTTTTTTATTTTGTTAAATAATGTTGGAATAAGGTTAAAATTATTTTGTTTGACTTTTTAAGTAAATAGTATATGATTATAAAAGTTGTCGGGAGTTTTAGACCAGAAATTATTAAGGAAGAAGTTTTTTATAATATCGCAGATTTTATTTTCTCTCTACAATATTATATAAAGGAGAAAAAATGGAATTTAATCAATTAAATTTAAAACCAGAATTGCTTCGTGCAATCGAAAAAGAAGGATATACCAATCCAACTGAAATTCAAGCTAAATCAATTCCAGTGATTTTTGATAATAAAGATTTATTAGGAAAAAGTCATACTGGAACTGGTAAAACTGCCGCTTTTTTATTACCAATTTTAAGTAATTTACAATTAGAATTTAAACGTCCGCAGGCTATTATTTTATGTCCAACTCGTGAGTTGGCAATTCAAGTACTTAACCAAATTCGTAAGTTTTCCCAATTCTTACAAGGAGTTAATGCAACATTAATTTGTGGAGGGTCAAACATGGCCAACCAAATTTATGGGTTAAAAAAATGTAATATTGTCGTGGGAACACCAGGGCGAGTTATTGACCACTTAAACCGTCGTACTCTAAGATTAAACAATATTAAAACAATTATTTTAGATGAAGCCGATGAAATGTTAAAAATGGGATTCAAAAAGGATATTGACCAAGTTTTTAGCAATATTCCAAATGAACATCAAACACTATTATTTTCAGCAACAATGCCAAAAGGGGTCTTAGAAATTGTTGATAAATATCAAAAAGAACCAGTGCAAATTAAAATTAGTCACCAAGATCGTGAACAAAATAATATTAAACAATATTATGTTAATGCGCAAGGATACAATAAAAGTGATGCTTTTATTAATTTAATTAAAACAACTAATCCACAATTAAGTATTATCTTTGCTAATACAAAAATAATGACAAATCAATTGTCAAAATTATTGTTAGAACAAGGAATTAAAAATACAGTTATTAATGGTGATAAAACACAAGGAGAACGTGTTCGGGCAATGCGCGAATTCCGCGCAGGAAACGTTAAAGTTTTAATTGCAACCGATGTTGCTGCTCGTGGAATTGATGTTGAAGGAATTGACTATGTTTATAACTATGATTTACCGTTAGAACAAGAAGTCTATACGCACCGTATCGGACGAACAGCTCGTGCTGGGGCCGAAGGAGTTGCGATTTCAATTATTAGTACAAGAAAAGATTTCTTACATTTAAAAAGTATTGAAAAATACCAAAGAAAAGAAACTGAATTATATAATCTTGATTTATCAATGTTGCCACAAGAAAAATTCCACAGCCCCAATCGTTCAGCTAACCGTGGATGACATTCTAACTTTAAAAAGAATGCTCCTGGTAATTGAAAAAGTGGTGGAAAATCTGGTAAATCTAACAAAAAATTTCGTTAATAATTAGTTAAAAAGACTTTAATTTTTTAAATAATATTATATAATGAAAGTAGAGATTAGACCTTAGAGTCTACTCTAGCCAAAAACGGGTATTCCCGTTTTTATTTTGGCGTTTTTTATGTTATAATATATGGGTAAAATACAAAGTACGGGTGAAATATTAATGAAGAGCAATTATCCACAGCATTACAAACATCAATGTGATAATAACTGTCGCATGCATCATAATCAAATGCAGCATTTTTCATATTATCCATATCCTCCTCAAACCGGTTATTCTTATCCTCAACCAGGAGCCCAAAATAATCCGTTAGTTGGTTATTCAATTCCCCAAAATTCGCCAATGATGAATATGGGATATCCATACCAAATACCAATGCAATATTATCCCCAACAACATTTACCACCACAAATAATGCCAGTAATTCAACCAATTATTCAACAACCAGTATATCCACCATATAATAATTCATTAGCCGGGGCAAGTTATTTTGATCATCGGGGGAAAGATTTAAACTTTAGCCTTGATGGGCAACGTAATTTACAAAAACCACTTAATGTTGAAGAAGAATATAATTGAGCTGTCCATATTTCTGATATTTTAGATGAATTTATTAATCGTGACCGTCATAGTCGCCATGATCGTGATTATCAAAAATTACAAACTAATGTTAAAACTTCATTAGCGCGTTTCAAAACGGCGTCAACGTTAACCAATGATTTATTACCACCAGTTAGAGTTAAAGAACCAGTAGCAGAAGGAAAAGAACAAAAATTAGCAGCTGATTTAAATCCTTCTATCCGTCAAGAAACTTCACCAATTAATAGTGTAATTGCTAATCCAGGTTTAACTGAACCAGTGATTTCAAATAATAGTAGAACATCAGAGGTGGATCCAAAAAATAATTTTAATTTCTTAGATTTAAGTGATATGGAAAATGACTTTAATATCGATGAAAATGATAATTTAATTACTAATCCAGATTTTTTAACCGATATTTCTGATTTTACTAATAGTAATGACCTAAATGAATTTGAAAGTGATTTTATTGATTTATCTGGTCTACAAGGCCAAGTCCTTGACTCAACCCCAGCTGAACCAACATATCAGGATTATGAACTAAAAACGGCATTGGGGAAAATCTCAGCTAGTGAAATTTATCAAAAAATGTTTGATGAATATGGCGAACAAAAGATTAGTCAGTTTGAAGTAATGGAAAGATTTGGCATAACGGAAAAACAATATAATAAATTATTTGATAATTTTTATAATATTGGTAAAAAAAGCAAAAAAATTAGTGCGGATGATGTTGAATATGTCAATACTTCGCATAAAACAAAAAAACGGATTGTCTTATATGTCTTTCTAGGTATTTTAGGAGTTCTAATTATGTTATGTGCTTTGGGGACAATCTTATATTTTACAGTTCCTAGCGTGCATGACCTATTTGAAGAATGATTTAAGACAATATTTAAATAAAAAACAATCAAATTATGATTGTTTTTTTAATTATTCGGTATAATATGTAATGATATTTAGGTAATGGATAAATTAACAAGGAGACAAGGACATGTCAAACACATTAGTAATTATGGAATCACCAACTAAAACTAAAGCTGTTCAAAAATATTTAGGCGAGGGTTTTATTGTTTTATCATCGGAAGGCCATATTAGAAACTTAGCAACAACTGGTGATTTTGGTTTAGGAGTTGATATTAATACTTTTGAACCAAAATATAAGATGGAACGTAATAAAAAAGAACTTGTTAAGCAACTAAAAGGGTTAGCTAAAACAGCACAATTAGTTGTTCTGGCAACTGACCCTGATCGTGAAGGGGAAGCAATTGCTTATCATTTAAATGAAGTATTAGGTTGTCAAGAAAAATCAAAGCGAGTACGATTTAATGAGATTACCAAAGATGCTGTTTTAACAGCATTTGAAAACCAAACAGAAATTGATATGAATTTAGTAAAATCACAAGAAGCACGCCGAATTTTAGATCGTTTTATTGGTTTTCGGTTAAGTAAATTATTACAAAAAAAGATTAGATCAAAATCAGCAGGTCGTGTCCAATCTGTTGCGTTGAAATTAGTTGTTGAACGGGAAAAAGAATGACAAAGTTTTATTCCGGAAGAATACTGAACTATTGAAGGAACATATAAAAAAGCGACCGTTAAATTAAGTAAATATAATAATCAAAAACTAGAGTTAAAAACAGAAGCTGAAATTTTAAAAATTAAAACAGAAATTACTAACCAATTCATTGTGACTGAAATTAAAGAACAAGAACGCCAGCGAAAATCACCAAATCCCCATACAACTTCAACAATGCTACAAGAAGCTAGCAGTAAATTGGGATTTGTTTCAAATAAAACGTCCTTAATTGCTCAACAATTATATGAAGGAATTAAAGTTAATGATAATATTACTGGGTTTATTACTTACCCGCGAACAGATTCAATTCGTTTAAGTGATAAATTTACCCAAGATGCATTTGATTATATTAGCATTAATTATGGCAAAGAATATCTTGGTGAAGTAAAAACTAGTGCAAAAAAGAAAAATATTCAAGATGCCCATGAAGCAATTCGCCCAACTGATTTAACAATGACTCCGGAACAAGCAAAAGATTATTTAACACGTGATCAATTACGGTTATATAAAATTATTTATGCTCGTAGTTTAGCTAGTTTAATGGCAAGTGCGAAATTAATTGGGAAAACAATTTTCCTAACAAATAATGCATATGAATTTAAAATGACGGGAAGTACTGTTGCTTTTAGCGGGTTTTTAAAATGTTATGTGTTTGATGATGAAAGTGACGATGAAATTATTAAATTACCAAATTTAAAAGTTGATCAAACAATTGAACTGGATGATTTATACGGTCTTCGTCATTTTACAAAACCCCCAAGTCGTTATTCGGAAGCAAAACTGATTAAATTGTTAGAAGAAATTGGGGTTGGTCGCCCCTCAACTTATGCACCAATTATGCGGACATTAAAAGAACGTGGTTATATTATTGTTGAAAATAAAAGCATTAAAGCAACTGAAAAAGGGATTTTAACTAGTGATAAACTACAAGAGTTCTTTAATGACATTATTAATGAAAGTTATACTTCTTCAATTGAAGAATCATTAGATGTTATTTCAAATGGAAAGTTAGAGCCAAAACCATTATTAAAAGAGTTTTGGGAGCGCTTTGAACCACGAATTGAAGCGGCAATGGAATTAATGGAAGAAATTCCAATTGAAAAGGCAGGAATTGACTGCCCTAATTGTGGCCTTGATTTAGTTTATCGTTATGGTAAATATGGTAAATTTATTGCTTGTTCAGGCTTTCCAAAATGTCGTTATATTCATCAAACCGGACCAAAATTTGGGCAATGTCCTGCTTGCGGAACTGGGGAAATTATTTTGAAGTTTAATAAACGCCACCAGCGTTTTAAAGCTTGTACGAATTATCCTAATTGTGAATATACTGATTCGTATCAAGAACCAAAGAATAGTTCTGGTGAAGAAGATCAAAACGAAGAAACAGACCAAAACGGATTATATCGAATTAAAATTATTTAAGAAAATATTTTATCTTTATGAAAATTATTTTCATTGTTTTAATTATATAATGGGGTTAGTTTAGAAAGGGGATAAGTACTATGTATGATAAAGGACAAATGGTTACTGCAAAAATAACTAACATTACTCCTTTTGGAGCATTCTGTGAATTACAGAACGCTTCAGGATTAATCCACATTAGTGAATTTTCAGACTTTTTTGTACGTGACATTAAAGATTTTGTAAATATTGGAGATTCTGTAGAAGTTGAAGTTCTTGACTTTGATCCAAATAAAAAACAAGTAAAGTTAAGTTATAAGAGTTGTCGTCCAGAATTGTTGAAAAAGAACAACAATCAGATTCAAGAAACTGGGTCAGGATTTCAACCATTGCGTGATAAATTAAGTTCATTAACTGACAAATAGTAATATCAAAGATGTATAAAAATAATGGAAAGTGATGCTTTTAAATTATGATTAAAGTAAATTTAGCAAAGGCAATAGACGAAAAACTGCTTGAAAATTATCACCAAGAAGTTAAGAAGATTCATCAAATGATTCATAATAAGACCGGAGCGGGCAGTGAATTTTTAGGGTGAGTTGAATGACCAAAGGATTATCCTCATGATGAATTTATGGCAATGGAAAAATTAGGAAAAGCATTACAAACTGAAATTGATGTCTTAGTAGTGATTGGGATTGGGGGCAGTTATCTTGGTGCTCGCGCGGCAATTGAAATGATTAATGGCCTATCTTCCGAACCAAAAGTTAAGGTAATTTATGTTGGAAATACAATGTCTTCAACATATACGAAACAGGTTTTAGAATTCCTGGCAAATAAAGAATTTGGAATTTGTGTTGTTTCGAAATCAGGAACAACGACAGAACCAGCAATTGCATTTCGCTTATTTAAAGAGCTGTTAGAAGCAAAAAAAGGCAAAGCAATTGCCCAACAAAGAATTGTCACTATTACTGACCAACATCGGGGTGCTTTAAAAAAGTTAGCAACAACGGAAGGTTATGCTAGTTTTGTTATTCCTGATGATATTGGGGGGCGTTTCTCGGTTCTAACACCGGTTGGGATTTTTGCCATGGTTGTTGCTGGCATTGATATTAATTTAGTGATGCAAGGAGCGCAACAAGCTTATCAGGAAACCCTAAGTGATGATTTAACGAAAAACGAAGCTTATAAATATGCTGTTGGTCGTTATATCCTAAATCACAACCAAAATTATTTAGCAGAAATGCTAGTTACATATGAGTTACAACTACAAATGATTACTGAATGATGAAAACAATTATTTGGTGAATCAGAGGGAAAAGATGGTAAAGGATTACTACCATTATCGTGTGTTTTTTCAACTGATTTACATTCATTGGGTCAATTTATTCAAGATGGAACCAAAAAAATCTTTTTTGAAACGGTAATTAAAGTAAATCAACCAGGCTTGGATTTAACATTAACTGCTGATCAAGATAATCTTGATGGCCTAAATTATTTAGCAGGTAAAACCCTTCATGAAGTAAACAGTATTGCAATTGATGGGGTTATTAATGCTCATCATGAAACTGGTGGCGTGCCAGTGATTTTATTAGAATTCAAAACAATGGACGCAAAAATGTTTGGTTACTTATCATATTGATTTATGAAAGCCTGTGCAATGTCGGCATATTTGTTAGGGATTAATCCCTTTGACCAACCAGGTGTGGAAGTTTACAAACTTAATATGTTTAAACTATTAGGAAAAAAATAAAGGATTTTTACAATCCTTTATTTTTTTAATTTATTAATTTGTTTTAAAAAAGTTGATGAAATTTCATTTAACCCATAGTCCGCAATTAAGAAAATTGTTTCTAATTGCGGATTTAATTTTTTCATCGCATAAGATAATTCTAATTCATATTTTAAATCATTATTATTTCGTAGACCACGAATAACATAATTAATACCTAACTGTTCAGCCAAACTACTAGTTAGAATTGTATCATTAATTAAGACAGTAATATTTGGACTAATTTCAGCACAAATTGCTTTAACTTTTTCGGCACGTAAGTTAATGTTTGTTTGAACTGTTTTTTCCAAATTATTTGAAACAACAACATATAGCGTTGGAAATAATTTAATTGCTTTTTTAATAATATTTAGATGGCCGTCATGGATCGGATCAAAACTGCCAGGGAACATTGCTTTCATAAAATTTACGGAACCTTTCTTGTTAAAAATCACTATAATTTTGACATAATAAAACTTCAAATTAATTTTTACATTTTATTTTAATAATTTTATAACTTAATGTATAATAAAACAAGATTACATTTATTTATTAGAACATTCAATTGTTCACCATGCGACATAATAAATTGTAAATATGAGGAAATAGAGAATAAGGAGCTTATTTTATGGCAAAAATTAATTTTTTCGCCCTTGGGGGATTAGACGAGAGAGGTAAAAACTTATACTGTGTTGAAGTTGATCAGGATATTTTTATTTTTGATGCAGGGACAAAGAATCCAGAACGTGGAATTTTAGGAATTGATGTTGTTATTCCTAATTTTGATTACTTAAAAGAAAATAAACAACGTATTAAAGGGATTTTTATCTCAAAACCATCTGATGAGTGTTCAGAGGCAATAACATATATTTTAAAAGAATTACCATTACAAGTTTATGGTAGTGATTTGACATGTAGCATTTTAAATTTTCATTTACAACGTTTTAAAGTTAGAGGGAAAGAAGAATTATTTACCCCAATTTCAGCTAAGCAAATTATTGATTTTGGCCAGTGTCAAATTGAAGTTTTTTTAACAACAACAAGTATGCCAAATAGTTTTGGTTTTGCTTTACATACCCCAGATGGAACAATTATTTATACTGGTGATTATATGTTTGATGCAAAAGCTGATACAAATTTTTCAACAGATTTACAACATTTACAAAGTATTGTTGCTAAACAAAAAATTTTATTATTTTTATCAGAAGCAACAGCCGCATCACGCCAAGACTATACGGCTCCTAATCATAAAATTAATATTTATGTTGAAAGAGCAGTTAAAGAAGCAAAAGGGCGAATTATTTTAGCTTGTTTTGATCAAGATTTACATAAAATTAGTGAATTATTTGATTTAGTTCGGGAAAATAATATTTCAGCGGGAATTTATGGTCAAACATTATTGGAAGCATTAAAAGTTTTACGCGAAAATAAAAAAATGAATTTAGATGGTATTAATCTTGTTCCATTGCATGAAGCAGTTAGCCAAGAAAAATCGTTAATTATTGTTACAGGTTCAGGAGAACGCTTATACAGTCGTTTAATTAAAATTGCTGGGGGTAATGATGATATTTTAGATATTAAAGAAACTGACATGATTATTTTAGCAACCCCACCAACACCAGGGAGTGAATTAAACCATGCTAATGTTTTGGATGAATTAGCACGAACAGTCGCTAAAACAATTGCTTTATCAGCAAAAAAAGTTTGAACAATGAATGCTAGTTTTGAAGATGTTAAATTAATGACATCAATTATTAAACCAACTTACTTTATTCCCGTTAAAGGATTATATAAAGATTTTGTCTGAGCAAAAACAGCTGCAATTGAAGCAGGTGTTAATCCCGAAAACATCTTTTTATGTGATAATGGTGAAAATGTTGAATTTGTTGATGGAACTTTTGCCAAAAAAACTAATCGCATCAAAACCGCTGACTTATATGTTGACGGAATTGGAGTTGGCGACATTGGCGCAGTTGTTTTAAATGAACGAAAACAATTAGCAACTGATGGTGTTGTTATTGTTGGTGTTTCAGTTGATAGTAAAACAAAAGAAATTGCTTCTTTGATTGATACCCAAATGCGTGGCGTTATTTATATTCAAGAAAATAATGATATTTTTAAAAAAATGCAAAAGATTATTACTGACATTGTTGAAAAACATCATGGTCGTGCTGTTGCTGGGGAAATGTATGATATTAACGAAGTAAAAAATGAAATTCGTTCGGTATTAGCAACATTCGTTAAAACTGAAACAGGAAAAACACCAATTATTTTAGCAATCGTGAATGAAATCTAATTTTGTGATATATTTATATTGTAAAGTAGTTTATTTTTTAGTATGGTCATTTAAACTACAGAGCTAAAACTTTAATTAGGAGGGCTATTAAATGAAGAAAAGAACTTATACTGATCACCCTCTCAATGATCAAAATCAAACGACTGCAATTATTAAAGTCGAAAAAAAACCGCGCCGTAATGATGCGATTGGTTGAGTTATTGGAGCGTTATTAGTAGTTTTTTTTACAATTATTTCAGTTGGACGGATTACATTAATTGGTCAATTTATTGATGATGTTATTTTTACCTTTCTTTTTGGGTGGTTTAAATATTTATTGTATTTCTGTTGTTTAATTGTTGGTTTAACGATTTTTTTAGGCGTTAAAATTAAGATAAAACGCAGAGTTCGTTGGATGACAATTTGTTTTATTATTTTAACATGTTGACTTGTCAGCGCAATTTTATTAATTTACCAATTTTCGCAAAACCAAATGCCATTTTTTGATCAACAATCATTTTTAAATATTATTAAAGCCTATATTAAAAATTGACAGAATGCTTCAATTTTTTCGCCAGAAGCTTTAAAATCAATTACTTTTGTAGGCTTTAATGGTCAATGAATTACATTAGGAGCTGGAGGCGGAATTATTGGAAACTTTTTAGCTGGGGTTTTTTCTTATCTAACTATATTTGGTTCAGTTGTTTTATGTTTAATTTTATATCTTGGTTGATTTAGTTGAGTTTTTACCGGAAGTTTTTTAGGGTTGTTTTTACCAAAACAACGTCGTCGTAATAAAGGAATTCGTGTCACAAGATTATGATCAAACAAGGCAAAAAAAATTAAAAAGCCAGGGAATAACTCAATTTATCAATCGTTAAATGTTCCTGATGATGAATTTTTTACCCCCCAACAAGTAATGCACACAACAGAATCTTCTGATATTACAATTCAAATGCCTTCATATACTGCTTTGCATGATCAACAGTTAATTGAGGATTTAATTGCCGATGATTTTGTTGGTAAGAAAAAAACAAAACAAAATTATGTTAAGTTTGATGACTATAATAGTCAACCTCCTCAACAACCACGCGATAGTAATTTTGTAGCGCAACAAGATTTTTCATATTCTCGAACAGGAGGGGTTAAAAAACCAGTTGTGCCCCAACCTGATCAGTATATTCAACCACGGAATCGTCGTAGTGGGTTAAATTCTGGCTTTGATGATAATCGTAATATTAATGATTTACCAGTTTATTCTTCTGCTTTTGGTCAAAATGTTGATTTGAATGAGGCACGCAATAAACTAAATTCACAAGCAAATATTACTCCGTTTGGAAAGATTAAACGGGATGGTGCGCCATCAAACCCACCAACTGCTGAGCAAACATCGCTTTATGATGATAGTGGGGAAGTAAAAGATTTTAATCAGCCACGAGAACCTCAAACACTTGTTAATAGCACGCCAATCACATCAACACCTGAGGTTGAGCGACCAACAAATGATTTTTGAACAGCCCCACCAAAACCGCAACCAAAAGTTGAGATATTTGATCGACCACGCCGTAATGTTGTTATTGATAAACGTGAGCCAGTCTTAACAAGCCGCCCACCAGCCTTTAATAATCCCAATTATAAATTACCTAATTTAACATTATTAAATGAAAAACAAGATAATGCAAATAATAATGAACAAAATAAAATGGCGGCCCATAATAAGGCTTTAAAAATCAATGAAGTATTCCAACAATTTAATATTGCCGCTAGTGTGCAAGGAGTTAATATTGGTCCAACAATTACTAAGTTTGAAATTCAAATGCAACCAGGAGTTAAAGTTAATAAAATTATGAGTCTTGAAAATGATTTAAAATATGCTTTAGCAACACAAACAATTCGAATTGAAGCCCCAATTCAAGGGAAATCAGCGGTTGGGATTGAAATTGCTAACCAAATTAGTAATAAAGTTACTTTACGCGAAATTATGGAGCGAATCCCATTGGAAAAACAAGATAAGAAATTACTAGTGGCAATTGGCCGTAGCGTTAATGGCGATATTATTTTTGTTGAATTAGATAAAATGCCCCATTTATTAGTGGCAGGTTCAACAGGAAGTGGGAAATCAGTATGTATTAACACAATTCTATCATCGCTATTATTACGTACAAAACCATCAGAAGTGAAATTATTATTAATTGATCCAAAACAAGTTGAATTAGCAGTATACAATAATTTACCGCACTTATTAACACCCGTTATTTCTGATACTAAATTAGCTAATCCAGCATTGAAAAAAGTTATTGCGGAAATGGAACGTCGTTATAGTTTATTATCCACACGGGGAGTACGAAATATTGAAGCCTTTAACTTGAAAGTAACTCCCGAAGAGAAGTTACCTTATATCGTTATTATCATTGATGAATTAGCTGATTTAATGATGACAGCGGGGAAAGAAATTGAGGATTCAATTATGCGCATTACACAATTAGCGCGAGCAGCTGGAATTCATATGATTATCGCAACACAACGACCTTCAACAGATGTTATTACTGGAGTTATTAAAACAAATATTCCATCCCGAATTGCCTTTGCTGTTGCTTCTTCAATTGATTCACGCACAATTTTAGATCAAAGTGGGGCTGAAAAATTAATTGGTTATGGGGATATGTTATACGCCCCCGCTGGACAAAATATCCCAACTCGCGCGCAAGGAGCTTATATTTCTGATGATGAAATTGAACGCTTAGTTGAATATTGTCAATCACAACAAGAAACTAGCTATGATGAAGATTTCTTAAATATTGAAAATAGTCATAATGGTGTTAATAATGGTGATTTAACTAGTGAATTAGATCCCCTTTATCAAGAAATTAAAAACTTTGTTATTTTAAATCAAAAAGCTTCAACATCATTAATTCAACGGAAATTCTCAATCGGTTATAATCGCGCTAGTCGCTTAATGGATACATTAGAAGAAAATGGCGTAATTGGCCCACAAAATGGTGCTAAACCACGGGATGTTTATATTCAAAACATTGATTTAGATGATAATGATTATTAAGAAAAACAAAAAAAGTTACGATAAGTAACTTTTTTAATAAATTTAAAGAAATTAATTTTTTTGATTGTTTATATATCCTTTTTATATATAATTAAAAAAGAAACGGACAAAGGAAAAAAATAGTAACTATTTTTTATAATACGATATAATTAAATTATTAATTATATAAATAAGAAGTATAAACGGTTAATAGGGATGAGGCAAACAATGAAAAAGAAACACAAAAAAAACGATAATCATTTAGAGAAAAAAAATAATATTTCTTTAAAATTAACAGATGTTGAGTTTAAATATCGTGAGACTCATCCAAATGCTGTTGATGGTGTTAGTTTTGAAATTAATCATGGTGAATATGTTACAATTATTGGCCATAATGGGAGTGGTAAATCAACAATTAGTAAAATTATTATTGGGGTATTACGACCACAAAAGGGAAAAATTGAAGTATTTGGTAATGAAATGCATGCGACAACCTTAACTGAAATTCGCCGTTTTTTAGGAATTGTTTTTCAAAATCCAGATAATCAATTTATTGGTTCAACTGTTCGTGATGATATTGCTTTTGGCTTAGAAAACCGTTGTATTGCCCAAAAAGATATGCAGGCAATTATCGATGATGCCGCAAAAAAAGTTGGAATGTTGGATTACTTAGACCATGAACCATTAATGTTATCAGGGGGTCAAAAACAGCGTGTCGCGATTGCTTCAACCTTGGCATTGCAACCAGATATTATTATATTTGATGAAGCAACAAGTATGTTAGACCCCAAAGGCCGTCAAGAAGTTAAACAAATTATGGTTGATTTAAAAAATACTCGTCAAAAAACTATTATTTCAATTACCCATGATATGGATGAAATTATTAATGCTGATAAAGTAATTGTGATGAATAAAGGAAAAATGGTAAAGTGTGGTCGCCCAGAAGAGATTTTATATGATGGGGATTTCCTCAAGGGAATTCACTTGGATGTGCCTTTTATTTCAAGAGTAATTAATAGTTTAAGAGAAAAGGGCCTTAATGTTAATAATACTTTAGACATGGGAGAGTTGGTGAAAGACATATGTCAAAAATAGCAAAAAAAGCAAAATCAGTTTCAATGCCGGAAAATGATCAAATTATTTTTAAAGATGTTTCATATGTTTATGCGCCAAAATCACCGTATGAATACCAATCTTTGACTGATATTAACTTGGAAATTAAACCTGAAAAAATTACGGCAGTAATTGGTTCAACGGGTAGTGGAAAGTCAACGTTAGTTCAACACATTAATGGTTTATTAACCCCAACTCGGGGAGAAGTTTATGCCAATGGTTTTATAATCAAAGCTAAGCAAAAAAAGATTAAAGATATTAAAAAATTACGTAAATCAATTGGTTTAGTTTTCCAGTTTCCTGAATATCAATTATTTGAAGAAACCATTGAAAAAGATATTATGTTTGGACCAGTTCATTTAGGGGAAGAAAAAGAAGTTGCCCGAGCTAATGCAAAGAAATATCTTGAAATGGTTGGTTTACCAGAAAACTATTTACAACGTTCACCATTTGATTTATCAGGAGGTCAAAAACGTCGGGTAGCGATTGCGGGAATTTTAGCAATCGAAGGAAACACCTTAATTTTAGATGAACCAACTGCAGGCTTAGACCCTGAAGGGGAAGAAGATTTTATTAAATTATTTAACAATATTAATAAGAATGAGAAAAAACGGATTATTCTTGTTACGCATAATATGGATCATGTTTTAGACATTGTTGATGAAGTCGTGGCTTTAAAAGATGGGAAAATTATTAAAATTGGAACACCGTTTGAAATTTTTAAAGATAAAACGTTATTACATGAATTACAAATTGAACCACCAAAGATTTATAATTTAATTTATCAATTAGCTGAAAATGGCTTAGATTTACGGGAAGAAAATATCCGTAATATTAATGAATTAGTTGATAAAATTATTAACATTAAAAAACAAAGAAAGGGGTAAAAATATGAGACTATCGTTTGGTCGTTATATCGCGTATGATTCAGTTATTCATCGAATGGATCCAAGACTGAAATTATTTATGTTACTAACATTGATGGTTGCGATATTTTTCCCATCAGGTTTTACGGGCTATGCTATTATTGGGATTGCCCTTGGTTTAATTTATATTTTATCAAAACTCCCATTTAGAATGCTATTTTCATTATTAAAACCAATTATGTTTATGTTTATTTTTCTATTAATTATTAACTGTTTTTTGGTTAAAAGTGGTTATTTAGGTTGGCATTGAGGGGGAAGTCCTGAAGCAATTGGTCCAGTTGCCCCTGGTGGTCAAACATGATTTGCTTTTTCAGAAAAGGCAATTTATAGTGCCTTATACATGGCAATTCGGATTTATTTAATGATTACAATTACAACGATTTTAACTTCAACAACCCAACCATTAGATTTAACATTAGCGTTAGAAGATTTAATGAGTCCGTTAAAATTAGTTAAATTCCCAGTTCATATTTTATCAACAATTATTTCAATTGCTTTAAGAATGATTCCAACTTTAATTGAAGAAGCAAGCCGAATTATGAAAGCGCAAGCTTCGCGGGGAGTTGATTTTAAACATGGTCATTTTAAAGATAAAATTAAATCAACAACATCTTTAATTATTCCATTATTAGTATCAGCTTTTCAAAAGTCAGAAGATTTATCATATGCAATGGATGCTAGGGGATATGACCCTCATGCCAAACGAACACGCTATCGTGCTTATAAGTTTCATTTTGTTGATGTTATCATTTTCATATTTGGAGTAGGAATTGCTGGTGTTGTGATTGCTCAATCAGCAACAATGGGACAATTCACAACCTTTTATGAGGGATGACATTGAAATGGGACAGAGTTAGTTTATGGATATTTTAAAACAGGATTTTTACAAATGAGAATTCCTCATCTTGATGATTTTGTTGTAGGTTGATAATAATGTTAAATCTACTGTTAACTTTAGAATATGATGGCTTTGATTATAAGGGCTGAATTAAACAAAAAAATGCTTTAACAATTCAAGGAGAATTAGAAAAAGCCTTTTTTAATGTTTGCCAAATTAAACTTTGAACCCTAGGAGCAAGTAAAACTGATGCGGGTGTCCATGCATGTGATCAAAAAGTGTTAGTTAAAATTCCTTTTCAACCAAAAGACTTAGTTTTTTTTATTAAAACTGTCAGTTATAGTTTACCGCTTAATATTAATATTAAAAATTATGTTGTTGTTGATGAAAATTTTAATGTTCGTGACACAAAAGAAAAAGAATATATTTATACAATTAATGATCAAGACTATGATTTAGTTAATCATCGTTACGAATTACGAACTAAGCAACAATATGATGAAGAACGCCTTCACACAATTGCCCAAATTTTTGTTGGCGAACATGATTTTGCCTTTTTTAGTGGTGTAAAAATTGGCGAAACAATTAAGACAGTTCGAACAATCAATACAATTGATGTTGCCCGTGATAAAACTAAAAAAATAAAAATTCATTTTAAAGGCAAAGGATTTATTCGTTATCAAATTCGAATGATAGTTCAGAATATTCTTGAGTGTTATCATGGTCGGGTTACGATTGAAACTTTGCAAGAACAGTTAGCAAATCCGCCGGCTGGTAAAACAACAATTTTTAGTGCTAAGCCATATGGCTTATGCTTAGCTAAAATTATTTATTAAGTAATTACATTAAGCAATTATCATTTCGCCCCTAACAAAAAGAATTTTTGGGGCAAGGCAGTTAAAATTGCTTTTTTATGATATAATTATAATGCAAAAAAGTATAGGTCATTACATATAAAAGCGTTAAAGGGGAGCGAAACAAAATGAATAACGGGTTTTACATTTTACCAAATGATGAGGGCTATTTGGTAAAATCATATGATACAAATGGGGATGTAGCATTATTTCGTAGCCGCCGTGATGCGGAAGTTTTTATTAGTGCACTAACAACCCCACAACATGGAATGGGTTATCAAGCCCCATATCCTGGTTATATGCCTGGACAACCAATGATGCCAATGTATCCACCACAATCTTCACCACAAGTTTTTTTCATCCAACAACCAGCGGCACAAGCCCCATATCCATCATCAACATATCCTTTTTATAGTTCTTGTCCAGCCCCAGGAATGATGGTACCACCAATGCCAATCAATGGTTGTGGATGTCAACATGGTTTTGACCATCAACATCAACCAGGTAATAATGTCAATAGTGGCAATAATCAAAATAATCGCCAAGGGCAAGGAAATTTTGATAATAGTGTTAATGATAATGTTAATCAAAATGATTATAATTTAAATCAACCACCATATTATGAACAAGAATTTATGGCTAATCCAGTTTATCTTGGCCAAGACCAAAATTTTAATCAAAATTATAGTTATAATAATGAAACAGATAATAATCAATCACAAGATAGTCAATATTCTCAGCCAGAAGTTGGGTTTGAAAATAATAACATCAATAATTTTGCACAGGAAAATAGTCAATTTCAAGAAAACGATAACCAAGATAATAATTTTAAAGATGATAGTGTTAATATGTTTAATTTCATTGACAATGAACCGACAAGTTCAGAATATGGTGAACTTTCAAAACGCCAATTGAAAAAATTAGCAAAACAAGAGAAAAAGGCGGCTAAAATACAAAACAAAGTAGAACAAAAAAACGCCAAAAAAATGGCAAAACTAAGCAAATATGATCAATATGATAATTTGGAAGATTTAGATAGTTTTGTTGAATAACGTAAAATTATTTTAAGGAATATTTTTCAAAATAATTTTACTTTTTATTGTTTTTTTATTTAATTTAATGTTATAATTATTTAGGTTTTCGGGCTATAGCTCAGCTGGTTAGAGCGCACCCCTGATAAGGGTGAGGTCGATGGTTCAAGTCCATTTAGCCCGACCATTTTTATTTTGTGGGCCCGTAGCTCAGCTGGGAGAGCACCTGCCTTGCACGCAGGGGGTCGACGGTTCGATCCCGTTCGGGTCCACCATTTAGTTTAAAGGTAATATATAAGGGACATTAATTAAAAATTAATGCCTTTTTTATTTTATAAAGATAATTTTGCTTTATGGGGGCTCTTTTTATTTTAGGATTTTTTTGATATAATTAAAAAAAGAAAAAAGAAAAATATAAGGGGTTCACAATGTCAATTTTTGATAAATCAAATAATAAGAAATATGCGTTTTTTTTAACTAATTTTGGGGAAATTTTAGATTTATGAAAAGGATTTTTAAAAAATAAAAAAATTGCGATCTTAGCTGATCAGGGATCAATGCTTTTTTTTGGGTTAGATGTTGAACAGACAATGGAGTTTTTTAGCATTAATTTAGCAAGAAATAAAGCGCTAAAAGAAATTGAAATCGGGAAAGCAAAATCTAAACATAAGTTTTTAAAAAACTTTAATTTAAATTTAGAGTATCATTTAAAAAATAAAAAGGAACGCGATATTATCCGAGAAGTAATTAGTTTGATTAATGGCTTATTACAAGAAAACTCTGATGTATTTAAGTTTTGTGAATTTTCTTATAATATTAGTAAGTATATTCTAGCATTACCAAACTTAGACTTATCGAAGGAAGAAAAGCTTGAATTAGAAGTATATCTTACTAAATTAGAAGAATTATTTGCTTTATTTAAAATTACAATTACTCCAAAATCAGAAGAGAGCAATGTTCTATATTATTTGAGTTACCAAAAAGATGTTGTTAATCAAAATGAAACTCCTTTAGTAAATAAGTTAGATAAGGAAGTTATCTTTAATCAGTATTTTAGTAAAAATGGTGATTTAGTTGAAAAAAATAAAATTCTAGCTAATTTTGCCACTTTATTAGAAGAAAAGCGCCAAGAAATTAAAGATTTTAATCCAAAATTAGAATATGATATTTTTAGTTTTATTGAGCACTCAAAACATCGTAATTCATTAACTTTTCAAGAAGATCTTGATTATGAAAGAAGCATGGATAAAATTTTTAAAAAAGCAATTTTATGTTTATATTTATTAGAAATTCAATAAGGGAAAAGAACTAAATTATCGAAAATAATTTAGTTCTTTTTAATGATATTTATTATATAATTTTTGGTAGGTGATAAAAATGAAAGTTATTTTAATTAAAGATGTCAAAGGAAAAGGGAAAGCTAATGATATTATAGAAGTATCTGATGGCTATGCCAAAAACTTTTTACTTAAACAAAATTTAGCAATTCCAACAACTAATGCCAATGTTTATAAATTAAATGAAAATTTACGAGAAAACCAAAAAACGATTGATGAAGAAATTGCGAAATTGGGGTTGCTAAAACTTGAATTAGAAAAATTAACCCTAAATTTTAAGTTAAAGATGCATAATGATAAGGTTTTTGGATCTATTTCATTGGTTCAGATTGTTGATCGTTTAGAAAAAGAGTTTAAGTTGAAAGTAAATAAAAAAAACTTTGTTGATAAAAATAATTTAGTTGATGTTGGGTTACATTATTTAACAATTAAGTTAAATCATCAAGTAACAGCAACATTAAAAGTAATGATTGAAAAAAAGGAGAGTTAGTATGGCAGAAAATAATAAAGGGATGGAAAGGATTAAAGCTATTAGTGAGGCTGAGCAAAATATTTTAGCAATTGCCGCTCATTCGCCAATGGCAGCGGAAGAAATATTTTCATTATTATCAGAAGAAGACTTTACTGTAATGAATTACAAATCAATTTTTAAAGCATTACAAGAATTATTTATTTCAAAAGTGGCAATTAATATTACAACATTAAGTAATTATATGTTAAAGAATAATGTTTTAACAAAAATTGGGGGAATTGAATTTCTAACCGATTTATTTCAAGCTTATACTACTGATGCTAATTTAACAGAATACTTAGATATTATTATTAGAAATACAACTTCACGACGATTAAAAGAAGTTGTTGATAATATTAATCGGGAAATCAATTTAAATCAACCAATTGATGAAGTTGTAAGTAGCGCCGAAAAAGCTATTTTAGATGTAAAAAAAGAGCGAAAAGGGAATTTATTTAAAAGCTCATTTGATGAAGTTGATAATGTTTTAGCTAAGTTAGAAAAGTTAGAAAGTTCAGGGGAACTTTTAACAGGAAGTCCGAGTGGTTTTCGTGATTTAGATTATATGACATCAGGTTTTCAAAAGGGTGACTTTATTATTTTAGCGGCTCGTCCTTCGATGGGGAAAACAGCATTAGCATTAAATTTTGCTGTTAAATGTGCAGAGAAATCAAATAAAGCTGTCGCAATTTTTTCAGTCGAAATGCCTTCTGAGCAATTAATTCAACGGATGATTGGGAGTTATTCAACAGTTGATTCATCAAAAGTTCGAACAGGAAAAGGGTTAACAGCAAATGATTGAGAAAAAATTACAAAAGCAGGAGACTTTTTAAAACATACAAAATTATTTATCGATGATACTCCCGGATTAAAAGTGATTGAATTACAATCAAAATTGCGAAAGCTATGTCGTGATAATGAAGTATCATTAGTAGTAATTGATTACCTACAGTTATTAAGCGTTGGTGGTAGTTATGGAGAATCACGTCAACAAGAAGTTTCAACAATTTCACGACAATTAAAAGCCCTAGCGCGGGAATTAGAAGTACCAATTATCTGTTTATCACAGTTATCACGGTCAGTTGAAAAACGGGAAGATAAGCGACCAATTATGTCAGATTTACGTGATTCAGGAGCGATTGAACAAGATGCTGATATTATTATGTTTTTATATCGGGAAGAGTATTATCATTTAGGTGATAATAATGATAATAACGCAATGGAAACAGAAAAAGCGCAATTAATTTTATCAAAACACCGGAACGGGCCAACAGGGAATGTTGAATTATTATTTGTAAAAAAACATGGTTCATTTGCCGATTTTGGTTTGCAAAAACCAGGATTTTAAGTTAGTATTATACAATAGTGAAGAAAATATTTAGTTAATATTAAAAGCATAATTATTAACAAGGAGGAAAACAATGCGTAAGTTATTATCAGTATTAACATCGTTTACAATTGGAACAACATCAATTACATCAGTTGTGGCTTGTGGAGCCGACAAAGGGAGAACAGTCCCAATGTTTATTTATAATGGGGACAATGAATTTTTACATGATCCAACCCCTAATGAAGAACTTGGTATTCAAAATGCCTTTGGATCAGGAAAAGATGCTGATGATAAACCTTTTGAAACAATGTTAAATAATGGGTCATTCTTACCATCAGGGTTATTACAATTAGTATTACCATTAATGTATGGAATTAATTTATCAAAAGATAATTGAACAAGTCAAAAAGGAGCCCATTGGACCGAAGAACAATTAAATAGTAGTTTATCACAACGCAAAGATGATTTAATTGCTAATGCAGGAAATGATGAACAAAAAGAATTGTGAACAAGTTTCTTTAATAATTATTCAACAACAGATGATTCATATTTTACTCAAATTGGGATTGTGGCAAAAGATAATCAAAATCTTGTTAATGATGATAAAAGTGTTACACAAACAACCCCTAACTTTACGAGATCAGGGGAAAAAGAATGAGTTAAACCACCAAAAGAAGGGGACAAATTTGTTCAAACACCTAATTCATTAAGAGTTTTAGCACCAGTTGCTAATGCAATTGACTGATTAAATGCTAGTGCTGATTATAACCAAGGGAAAGACCAAATTGATAAATCAACAAAATATCAATCAACACGTTATGCTTTCATTCAAATGAAAGATGTTAAAGTAACCTTTGAATTTACAAACAAGGATAAAATTTATACCTTTAGTGCTGTTGCTCATAATTTAACTGGGGTAGCTAACTACATTGCTTATAAAAATCCAAATAATGACAAAGAATATGCCCATCAATGATTCTTTATTGGCTATAGTTTCTATGATTTAGCAACTCGTCAAGATGATGATTACCATAAGTTTAATGTTACTGTTCCAAGTTTACAAATTGGAACAGAAGTAGCGTTAGGATATGTCTTAAAAGGTGATGATAAAGGGATTGTTGATGATGAAACCGAAAAAACAATTAAAGACCAAGGAACATTACCACTACATACAAAAGAATATAGTTTCCCAGAATTTAGTTGAGAAATTGATCCAACATCAATTAAATCATTTAAATAAAAATGGATATTAAATTGTTAGTCATTGGTAATTTAGATAAACCTTTTTTACAAACGGGATGTCAACTTTATCTTGAACGCATTAAAATGTATAGCAAAATAGATGTGATTGAAATAAAAGAATTAGTAAACCAACCAGTTAATGTTTTAAAGCAAAATCAAACGAAATTAATGATTGAGAAATTGGCGAAAAGTTATCCTGACTACTATAAAGTTTTATTAGATATTAATGGTCAACAAATTGCTAGTGAACAATTAAGTGCAATGATCAGCGAGATTCAAACTTATCGCCAGGGAAAATTAGTTTTTATAATTGGTCCTAGTCATGGTTTTACTGATGAAATTCATAGTAAGGTTCATAAAATTATTAGCTTTGGGGCAATTACTTTGCCTCATCAATTATGTCGTTTGATTTTACTAGAACAAGTTTATCGCGCTTTTACAATTATTAATAATGAAAAATACCATAAATAAAAATAAAGGGTTATTACCCTTTATTTTTTTCTTTTTTTGGTTTATTTGTTTGTGATTTTGCCATTAATTCACGTTTTCGTTGGCGGGCTAATTCACTTAATCCGCTTGTACTTTTTTCTAATAATAGTTGCCGGTAAAGAGGGTTGTTTTTCTTTTTAGCTAATTTTAAAATTTTAACTCGATCAGCAACGCTAAGATTATTAACATCAAGATATTCTGGGTCATTATTTTTGTATGATTTTTTGCGTAATTCTTCATTTCTTTTCTGCGCATTAAGCAAAATTTTATACATTGGATTATTTTTATCAAGGGTTTTTTTACTTTCCTGAACAACTTTTTTTCGCGTTTTTTTATTAACTTCATGGCTTCGTGAGGTACGTTTGGCGAGATTATCTAGCTGCATTTTAACCATTTCCTGCCGAAAATTTAGGTATTTTTCATTTAGATTTTTGGCATAGTTTTCTGGTTTTGCTTTTTTAGTTGTTTTTTGTTTGGTATTTTGTTTGGCCATTTTATCCTCCTCGAAAATTGATTTTATTCTTTTTTTTAGTTAAAAATATTATATCGTTAGTTGAAAAAATAATAAATATTTTATTAAAAATGCTTGCAATTATTATTAACATTCACTAAAATTAAATAGCATGTATATTTTGTGCAAACATATTTTGTGGCCTATCATTGATACACTGATAGGCGTTGTCAATGTTTACGCAAAAAAACCAAATAAATTAGGAGGGAAAATTATGGCTCAAACTAAAATGCGCATTAAATTGAAAGGTTATGACCACCGTGTTGTTGACCAATCAATTCAAAAAATTATTGAAGCTGCGAAAGCCGCTGGAGTTGAAGTAAAAGGACCAATTCCTTTACCAACTGATCGTGAAATTATTACTATTTTACGTGCGACTCACAAATATAAAGATTCACGCGAACAATTTGAAAAGAGAACACATAAAAGAATAATTGATATTATCAATCCAGATGGACCAAAAGTAATTGATACTTTAAAAAGGGTCCAACTACCAAGCAGTGTTGAAATTGAAATGAAATAGATAAATATTCGGACACGAATATTTCCAACAAAATGTACATGACGTATTTTCAGGGAGGATAAAAAATGAAAGGAATCTTAGGACGTAAAATTGGTATGACACAAGTTTTCACAACTGAAGGAAAACTAATACCAGTTACAGTAGTTGAAGTGCAACCAAACAGTGTTTTACAAGTTTTAACAACAGAAAAACATGGTTATGAAGCATTACAACTAGCTGTTGAAGATAAAAAAGTTAACTTGGTTTCAAAACCAGACCAAGGACAGTTTAAAAAAGCAAACACAACACCTAAGCGCTTCGTAAAAGAAATCAGAGATATGACTGGATATAAAATCGGTGATACTATTAAAGCTGATATCTTTACCGCTGGGGAATTCGTTGATGTAACAGGAACTTCAAAAGGAAAAGGATTTGCCGGGTCAATTAAACGCCATAATTATTCACGTGGACCAATGGGTCATGGATCAGGATACCACCGTGGAGTTGGATCAATGGGTCCAATTGCCCCAAACCGAATCTTTAAATCAAAAAAAATGCCTGGGCATATGGGAGCTGAAAAAGTAACAATTCAAAATTTAGAAATTATTGCAATTGATACAGCAAAAAATGCCATTTTAGTGAAAGGATCAATTCCTGGACCAAAAAAACAATTAGTAGTTGTGAAAGAAAGTATTAAAGGATTAGTACCAAGTCAACCAACAACTTTAATTGAAAGAACACCAATTAAAAATGACACAAAAGAGGTTTTAGTAAAAGAAGAAGTGGTAACACCAGTTGAAACACCAGCTACTCCTGAAGTAGCAGTTGTGGCTGAGTAATGTGTGGAAGGAATAGAACAGATGAAACAACAAGTATTTGATGCTAAGGGAATTAGCGTAAAAGAAATCGTTTTAAACGATACAATTTGAGCAATTGAACCACATAAACAAGCAATGTTTGATGCAGTTATTGCTCAGCAATCATCAATGCGTCAAGGAACACACAAAACTAAAACAAGAACTGAAGTGTCAGGTGGAGGAAGAAAACCTTGACGACAAAAAGGGACAGGACGTGCCCGTCAAGGATCAATTCGTGCTCCACAATGAAAAGGTGGGGGAATTGTCTTTGGACCAACACCCGAAAAAAATTATTTAAAACATGTTAACAAAAAAGTAAGAAAATTAGCACTGAAATCAGCTTTAAGTTTAAAAGCACAAAGCAAAGATTTAGTGGTAATTGATCAATTCGGGATTGAAACACCATCAACAAAGAGCATGGTTGAAGTCCTAAATAACTTAAAAGTAAATAATGAAAAAGTGTTAATCGTGACAACTGATGGCGATGAAGTAAACGTTAAGTCATCACGTAACATTCAAAAAGTAAATATAATTAGTTCAAGTGGAATTAATATTTATGATTTATTAAATGCAAATAAATTACTTGTAACAGAAGCAGCTATAAAAGCAATTGAGGAGGTGTTGGCATAATGCATATTACAAATGTGATTAAAAAACCAATTTTATCAGAAAAAACATACCGTAATATGGCAAGTGGTGTTTACACTTTTGAAGTAGCAATTACTGCGAACAAAGTGCAAATCAAAAAAGCCTTTGAAACAATTTTTGAAGTAAAAGTTGCGAAAGTAAATATTATCAACTATGACCCAAAAGAAAAGAAAATGGGAAAATTTGTTGGAGAAACAAAATATACAAAAAGAGCAATTATCACTTTAAAACCAGGAGAACAATTAGATTTATTAGGAGAAAATAAATAATTCCAGGACACAACTATCTGGGACTGTTTATTGGCTTATTAGGGAGGATAAATAACAATGCCAATTAAGAGTTTTAAGCCAGTAACTGCGAGTCGTCGTAATATGACAACAATGGACTACTCAGTTTTAACAACTGATCGTCCCGAAAAATCATTAACAGAAACTCGTAAAAAACATGCTGGACGTAATAACCAAGGGGTTATTACGACAAGACATAAAGGTGGAGGCCATAAAGTTAAATATCGTATTGTTGACTTTAAACGAAATAAAGACAACATTGTTGGTAAAATTGCCACAATTGAATATGACCCAAACCGTAACGCCTTTATTTGTTTAGTAAATTATATTGATGGAGAAAAAAGATATATTTTAGCTCCAAAAGGGATCAAAGTTGGAATGGAAGTTATCAGTGGTGAAAAAGCTGATATTAAAGTTGGAAACAACATGAAATTAATGAATATTCCTGAAGGAACAATGATTCATAACTTAGAATTACGCCCTGGGAAGGGTGGACAGTTAGCTCGTTCAGCTGGTTCATCAGTCCAATTATTAGGAAAAGATGACGATGGTAAATATGTTACTGTTCGTTTAACATCAGGAGAGGTACGTAAAGTCTTAGCAGAATGTCGTGCCACAATTGGTGAAGTCGGAAATGAAGACTATGCCTTAATTAATTGAGGTAAAGCCGGAAGAAACCGTTGACGAGGAATTCGTCCAACTGTTCGTGGGTCAGTAATGAACCCAATTGATCACCCCCATGGTGGTGGAGAAGGAAAAGCTCCAATTGGACGAAAAGCACCAATGACACCATGAGGCAAAAAAGCATTAGGAGTAAAAACTCGTAATAAGAAAAAAGCTTCAACTAAATTAATTGTTAGAAGACGTCCTAAATAATTGTTATGTTAGGAACGCTCTCTATTGTTAAATTATTAGCACAGAAGCGGTTCAATATAAGATAAGGTTATTTAGAAAGTAGGAGGTAGAAGCAATGTCAAGAAGTCTTAAAAAAGGACCATTTGCTGATCAACACTTAATTAAAAAAGTTGAAGACTTAAATAAAGCAAATAAAAAAGAAGTAATAAAAACTTGATCAAGAAGAAGTACAATTTTCCCAGATTTTATAGGTCATACCTTTGCGGTGCATAATGGAAAAGAACATATTCCCGTTTATGTTACAGAAGATATGGTTGGACATAAATTAGGAGAATTTTCTCCAACACGTAAATTCGGTGGTCATGGTGACGACAAGAAAAAGAAAAAATAAGGAAGAAAGCGAGAAAAGAGTAAATGGAAGTAAAAGCACATTTAAGAAGTATTAGAATTTCTCCTCGTAAAGTCAGATTGGTTACCGATTTAATCCGAAATAAAAAAGTGGGAGAAGCAATAGTTATCTTGAACAATATCAACAAAAAATCATCATTACCAGTTCAAAAATTGGTAAAATCAGCTGTTGCAAATGCAGTTAATAATAACGGTTTAGACGCTGATAAATTATTTATTAAAGAAATCTTCGTTAACGAAGGACCAACATTAAAAAGATTCCGTCCACGAGCACACGGAAGAGCATACGAAATTTTAAAACGGACAAGTCACGTGGCAATTACGGTCAGTGATGGGCAGAAATAAGAAAAGGAGATAACAAGAATGGGACATAAAGTAAGTCCAACTGGTTTAAGAGTTGGAGTCATTAAAAATTGAGATTCAAGATGATATTCAGAAGACATGTATGTTAAATGAGTCCATGATGATATTAATATTCGTAAAGCTTTAATTAAGGTATTAGGTGATGCTGTTTCAACAATTGAAATAGAGAAAACTAAAAGTACTATTGTTATCTTTATTAGAACTGCTCGTGTTGGGGTTGTTTTAGGACAAGAAGGGAAAAATATCCCAGAGTTAATTAAGTTAGTTCGTAAAACAATCAAAGACCGTAAAATTGAAGTCAAAATTAATGTTGTTGAAGTTAAAAACCCTGATTTAGATGCACAATTAGTAGCAAATACAATTGCTTCACAAATTGTTAACCGGGCATCTTTTAGAACAGTACAAAAAATTGCGATTAAAAAAGCTTTAAAAGCTGGAGCAAAAGGAATTAAAACTTCAGTTTCAGGACGTTTAGGGGGAGTTGATATGGCCCGCCGTGAAGGTTATATTGAAGGAACAGTACCATTAGCAACATTACGTAGTGATATTGATTATGGTTTCGCTGAAGCGTTAACAACTTATGGTCAAATCGGAGTTAAAGTTTGAATCTGTAAAGGGGAAATTTTAGGAAAAGACCTAGTATCATTAAGTACTAGTGATGAAAAATCAAAATTTGATAAACCAAGATTTGATAAACCAAGATTTGAACGCCGTGAATCAAATTACCGTCCAAATAATAATTCTAAGGAGGCGAAATAAAAATGTTATTACCAAAAAGAACTAAATACCGTCGCCCTCATCGAATTAGTTATGAAGGAAAAGCCAAAGGAAATACAACAGTTGACTTTGGAGAATATGGCCTACAATCACTTGATGGAGCTTGAATTACAAACCGTCAAATTGAAGCAGCTCGTATTGCAATGACACGTTATATGAAACGTTGAGGAAAAGTTTGAATTAGAATTTTTCCCCACATGGCAAAGACTAAAAAACCATTAGAAGTACGGATGGGATCAGGAAAAGGGGCCCCAGAAGATTGAGTAGCAGTAGTTAAAACCGGAACAATTATGTTTGAAGTAGCAGGTGTTTCGGAAGAAATTGCTCGTGAAGCTTTACGTTTGGCAATGCATAAGTTACCAGTGAGATGTAAAATTGTTAAAAAAGGAGAAGAATAATTATGATTAGTGATTTAAACAAAAAATCTGTTGAAGAGTTAAAAAAACTTGAAGAAGAATCAAGAGCAGAATTATTTGCGTTAAAATTCCAATCAGCGATGGGAAACCTAGAAAAACCTGATCGAATTAGCAAATTAAAAAAACAAATTGCTCGTATTCTAACTATTCTATCTGCTCGCCGAATTGCTGGAGAAAATACCACAATTAACGTTAAAATTGATCTAAATGAAACTTATGCCAAAATTGAAAAAGAATCACAACAATTTGCCAAAGAACGTAAAGCCAAAATTGAAAAAATGATGGCTGAACAAAGTGACGAAGGAACTGGTGATCTTGATTTAATGAATTTATCATTAGATGACGCAATGGGAGATTTAACAATACCAAGCGAAGATACAACAGTTTCATCAGCACCAGCGATGGAAAAAACACCAAAGGTGGCAGTTAAACCAGCACCAAAAGCGGCGCTTGCAAAAGCAGCACCAAAAAAGGATGTTAAACCAGCACCAGTTGCGAAAAAACCAGCAAAGGTTGAAAAACCAGTAGCTGCTAAACCAGCAGTGGAAAAAACACCAAAGGCAGAAACTAAACCAGTTGCAAAAACAACATCAAAAACAGCTGAAATTAAACCAGCAGCTTTAAAAGCAAAAACAGCACCAGCACCAAAGGCAGCAAAAGTAGCTGCGCCAGCGCAACCTAATGCAAAAGAAAAATTATCAGAATTAAAAAATTCATTAGGATCAAAAACGGCGGTAGGACGTGGAACTGGCGTTAAAATTGATTTAAAAACAAAAGATAAAGATCCAAATGCAGAAATGTATACATATGGAACAAATTGACAAGAAAACCGCGATAAAATCATCGCTGCAACAACAAAAAAACCAACAACCGACAAAAACAAAGATAAGAAAGGGACAGACAAATAATGGAAAGAAATAATCGTAAAGTTTTATATGGACGTGTTGTATCTGACAAAAGTGATAAAACAATTGCTGTCTTAGTTGAAACCTACAAAAATCACCCCCTATATGGAAAACGTGTTAAATATTCAAAAAAATATTTAGCCCATGATGAACAAAACCAAGCTCACATTGGAGACAAAGTAAGTATTATGGAAACTCGCCCATTATCAAAAATTAAACGCTTCCGTTTAGTTGAAGTTATTGAAAAAGCAATTGGCTAAGCAAAGCGAGGAATTAGAAAATGATTCAACAAGAGTCGCGCTTAAGAGTTGCGGATAATACAGGGGCAAAAGAAGTTTTAGTAATTAAAAACTTAGGTGGTTCATGACGTAAGTTTACGAATATTGGGGATATTGTAGTATGTACTATTAAAAAAGCTGTACCTGGCGGAATGGTTAAAAAAGGACAAGTTGTTAAAGCGGTTATTGTGCGAACAAAACGTGGATTGAAAAGAGATGATGGAACTCAAATTCAATTCTCAGAAAATGCAGTTGTAATTATTAAAGAAGATAAATCACCACGAGGAACACGGATCTTCGGACCAATCGCAAGGGAAGTTAAAGAAGCTGGATTTGTAAAAATCGCTTCATTAGCCCCAGAAGTATTATAGGAGGCTAAGCATGAATAAATTTAAATTTAAAAAAGGTGACTTAGTTAAAGTTATAAGCGGAAAACATAAAGGTGTTGAAGGCCCAATTATGAAAGTTTTACGTGAAAAAAATCGTGTGATTATCGAAGGAATTACAAATACAAAGCATGTTAAACCATCACAAGACAATACTGAAGGAGGAATTCAACAAGTTCCAGCATCAGTTCATATTTCAAATGTTGCATTAATCGACCCAAAAAATAAAAAAGAAATAACAAAAATTGGTTATCAAGTTAATGACAATGGTAAAAAAATCCGTGTTGCTCGTAAATCGAAAGCGCACTTAGCTTAATAAAGGAGAATAATTAGAGATGATTCGTTTAGAAGAAAAATACAAAAAAACAATTGCCAAAGAATTATTCAAAGAGCAAGGATATAGTTCAGTAATGGAAGTACCAGTTGTTAAAAAAATTGTTGTTAATATGGGAGCAGGGGATGCAACAAGCAACACAAAAGTAATCGAAGATATTACAAATGAATTAGGATTAATTACTGGCCAAAAAGCCTTAATTACGAAAGCAAAAAAATCAATCGCATCATTTAAACTACGTGAAGGAATGCCAATTGGGGCCAAAGTAACTTTGCGTGGTAAAAAAATGTATGAATTTTTAGATAAATTAATTAATATTGCTTTACCACGAGTAAGAGACTTCCGTGGGGTTAGTTCATCAGGATATGATGGACGAGGAAATTACACATTAGGAATTAAAGAACAAATTATTTTCCCAGAAATTGATTATGATAAAGTAAAAAGAGTTCGTGGGATGGATATTACAATTGTTACAAATGCCAAAAACAATCAAGATGCACACGCATTATTAGTAAAAATGGGAATGCCATTTAAAAAATAGGGGGATCGAGACATGGCGAAAAAATCATTAAAAGTTAAACAACAACGTCATCCAAAATTTAAAACACGTGGATATACTCGTTGTGGACAATGTGGTCGACCACATGCCGTTTTACGTAAATATAACTTATGCCGTATTTGCTTTAGAAATTTAGCATACAAAGGCCAAATTCCTGGGGTAAAGAAAGCTTCATGGTAGAAAGAGAGACTGAAAATTATGATGATTGATACTATCGCAGATATGTTAACTAGAATTAGAAATGCAAACCAAAGATTACACAAAAGTGTATCAATGCCTTCAAGTAAAATGAAAGTAAGAATTGCCGAAATTTTAAAAGAAGAAGGATACATTGAAGATTTCAAAGTTGAAGGGGATGCTAAAAAAGAGTTAACATTATCGCTAAAATATAAAGGTAAAACAAAAGTTATTTCAGGATTAAAAAGAATTTCAAAACCAGGTTTAAGAGTTTACGTACCCGTTGAAAATGTCCCTCATGTTTTAAATGGATTAGGAATTGCAATTATATCTACAAGTAAAGGAATTATGACAGACAAAGCAGCGAAAAAAGCTCACTTAGGTGGCGAAGTAATTGCTTATGTGTGATAGAAAGATACAGGATTAGAGAAAATGTCACGTATTGGTAATCGCGAATTAAAAATTCCAGCAGGAGTAGAAGTAACAATTCAAAATAATAGTGTGATTGTAAAAGGATCAAAAGGGCAATTAGAACAAACAATTCCAAGTGTAATTAAAGTTGAAAACACTGATGGTGTGATCACAACAAAAAGAAGTAATGAAATTAAACATACTAAACAACTACATGGAACAATTAACTCATTAATTCAAGGAATGCTTGAAGGAGTAAGTAAAGGGTTCAAAAAAGAATTAGAAATTAATGGGGTTGGATATAAAGCAGCCTTACAAGGGAATAAAATTACCCTAAACTTAGGATATTCACATCCAATTGAATATAACATTCCGCAAGGAATTACTGTTACAATCCCAAAACCAACGCAAATTGTGGTGGAAGGAATTTCAAAACAATTAGTCGGAGAAGTTGCTGCAAACATCAGAAGTTATCGTAAACCAGAACCTTACAAAGGGAAAGGGATTAAATATAAAAATGAATACATTATTCGTAAAGAAGGAAAATCAGCTGGTAAATAACAGCAAAGGAGTAGAAGAAAAATGACAAATTCACGTAGTAAAAATCGTAAAAGAAGACATTTCCGTGTTAGAGCAAAAATTAGCGGCACAACCTCTATTCCACGTTTGAATGTATTCAAATCAAATGGACATTTTTATGCCCAATTAATTGATGATGTTAAGCAAACAACTATTGTGTCAGCCTCAACTTTAAAAATGGCTGATTTAAAATCAACAAGCAATATTGCGGCGGCCGAAAAAGTTGGGCAAGAAATTGCCAAACAAGCGATCGCTAAAAAAATCACAACCGTTGTATTTGACCGTGGAGGGTATTTATACCATGGAAAAGTAAAAGCATTTGCTGAAGCTGCTCGTCAAGCAGGACTGAAGTTTTAAGAAGGAGAGTTAAGATAATGGCAGAAAAAAAAGAAAATGTTGTAGAACAAACAACACCAGTTGAAAATTCACCAGTTAAAGCAGAAGGTAATAGTGTTGGAACAAGAGAAAACAAAAGCGGACAAACAGGATTTACTCCTCGTCGCGACAGTAATCAACGTTGAGATAAAAACAATGACCGTCGTCGTAACAATTTAGAAGAAAATCCGTTTGAAGAAAAAGTTGTTACAATTAATCGTGTTACAAAAGTTACAAAAGGGGGGCGTCACTTCCGTTTCGCTGCTGTTGTTGTAATTGGTGATAAAAAAGGCCGTGTTGGCTTTGGAACAGGAAAAGCAAATGAAGTTCCTGACGCGATTAAAAAAGCAATTAAAGAAGCAAAAAAACAACTTGTTCGTGTCCCAATTGTTGGAACAACAGTTCCTCATGAAGTAATTGGCCACTTTGGTTCATCAAAAGTTTTAATTAAACCAGCCAAAAAAGGGACTGGAGTTATTGCTGGAGGACCAGCACGAGCAATTATTGAATTAGCAGGATTAGCAGATGTTTATACAAAATCACTAGGATCAAATACACCAATTAATATGATTAGAGCAACGCTTGAAGGATTAAGAGAACTACGTACAATTGACCAAATTAGTAAATTACGTAATAAAACCCCTGAAGAATTAAAAGGATAAGAAGAGGAATTGATCATGAAATTAAATGAATTACAATATACAGAAGGTTCACGTCATAGCAAAAAACGCTTAGGGCGTGGAACTGGATCAGGAATCGGAAAAACTTCAGGAAAAGGGAATAAAGGACAAAATGCTCGTAGTGGGGGAGGAGTTCGTCCTGGCTTTGAAGGAGGACAAACACCAATCTTCCGTCGTTTACCTAAAGTAGGGTTTACAAGCTTAAATAAAAAAGATTATACAATTCTAAACTTAGATGATTTAGAAAAAATTAGTTTAACTGATGTAAATCACAAAACTTTAGTTGAAAAAAAAGTAATTAAAAATGAAAAAGCATTAATTAAAATCTTAGGTAATGGTAAAATTACTAAGACAGTTAATGTAAAAGTTAACAAAATTTCAGTTAGTGCTAAAGATGCAATCGAAAAAGCTGGCGGGAAAGTTGAGGTAGTATAGTTGTGAAAACTAAGGCTAAAAAACAAAAAAAGGAAATAAGTTTGACAAAATCATCGAGTTTCTTTGTTAAAAACAAAGATTTGATTAAAAGAATTTTATTTACAATTATGGTTTTAGTAATTATTCGTTTGGGTAGTTACTTAACCGTCCCTGGCGTTCAGGTTTCTGATAACTTTAATAGTAATGCAGAATCCGAACAATTCTTTGCGCTAATTTCAATGTTAGGTGGGGGAACACTAGGACAATTTTCAATTTTAGCCTTAGGGGTATCACCATATATTACCGCCTCAATTATTGTCCAATTATTATCAACTGATGTAATTCCACCATTATCGCGCTGAGCAAAAAGTGGGGAAAAAGGTCGAAAAAAATTGGACCGTTTAACAAAATGATTAACAATCCCCTTTGCAATTATGCAGGGGATTGCGACTATCTTTACCATGGCTAATCAAGGTTTAATTACCCCAAAATGAACATCAAGTGATTTTGGAACAGGGAGCCCAATCTTCTATTATATTTTAATTCCTTGTGCTTTGATTGCCGGAACAATGTTAATGTTGTGAATGGCTGATCAAATTACCATTAAAGGAATTGGAAATGGGGTTTCGTTAATTATTTTTGCCGGAATTGTTGCTAAATTACCAGAAAACTTAGTGACAACTTTCAAATTCTGAATTTCAGGGCAAGAAGATATTAACTTATTGTTTGATGGAATCCTAAAATTCTTAGGATATGTCATCATGTTCTTATTAGTAATTCTCTTTGTTGTAATGTTAAATGAATCGGAACGAAAACTACCAATTCAACAAACCGGAAGTGGATTATCCGCGGGGGGTCAAGAAGAGACCAAACCGTTCTTACCATTAAAAATTAACTCTGCCGGAGTTATCCCTGTTATTTTTGCTTCAGCATTAATTTCAGCGCCAATTACTGTTGCCCAAATCATTAGTGTTAATAATCCAACAAATGGTTTTGTGTGATTTAGTAATAACTATTTATCATTTAATACGTGACCTGGAATTATTATTTATGCTGTTTTAACGATTCTATTTACTTTCTTGTATTCGCAAGTGCAAATGAATCCAGAAAAGATTGCCGAAAACTTTCAAAAAGCGGGAACCTTTATTCCCGGAGTACGGCCAGGAAAAGAAACAGAAAAATATATTAAAGGGACAATTAATCGTTTAAGTATTTTAGGATCAATTTTCTTAGCGGGAATTGCTGTCTTACCATACATTATTAGTAAATTAACATCCCTACCAAGTGCCTTAGCAATTGGGGGAACTGGTTTAATTATTATGGTGTCAGTTGCGTTAGAAACTGTCCGTCAAGTTAAAGGACGGATTACTCAACAAGCCTTTATTGATAAAAAAGCCGAAAATATTATTAATGACAAAAACGATTCATATTTATGATAGAGAAGGAAAAATATTGTAATGAAAAACATTATTTTATTAGGAGCGCCTGGGAGTGGGAAGGGAACACAATCAGAACATTTAATTAAGGAATATGGTTTTCACCATCTTTCAACCGGAGATATTATTCGTAAAAATATTCACGATAATACGGAATATGGTCAATTGTGTAAAAAATATTCCGAAGAGGGTAAACTAGTTCCCGATGATATTATGATTGCAATGGTTGAAGACCATTTAAAAAACTTACAAGGAAGCATCATTTGAGATGGCTTTCCACGAACAATTAATCAAGCGCAAAAATTAGACGAATTATTGGCAAAATTAGGGCGTAAGATTAATCATACATTATATTTTGAAATTGATGAAAGTAAGATAATTGCCCGTATTACTGGGCGACGCATTTGTCCAAAATGTGGTAAAACATACCATTTAACGGCTTTACCACCAAAACAAGCAGGACTTTGTGATTTTGATGGGAGCACTTTAATTCAACGCGCTGATGATAGCGCCGACAAAATTACAGTTCGCTTAGTAGCCTATCATAAAGATACGGCCCCATTAGTTGCATACTACTTACATCAACAAAATTTAACGGTCATTGATGCTGATATGACGGGAAATGCCGTTTGAGATCAAATCGTGGCGGTACTTAAATAAAAGGAGGTAATATTTAATGGCCAAAAGTGATTTATTAGAAGTCCAGGGGACAATTTTAGAAGTATTACCAAATACAATGTTTAAGGTGAAATTAGAAAATGGCGCAGTTATTCTTGCCCACGTTTCTGGTAAAATCCGGATGAATTACATTCGCATTTTACCAGGGGATGCGGTAACTGTTGAAATGTCACCATATGATTTAGAACGTGGGCGTATTATTTTTAGACATAAATAGAAAATGTAAAAGGAGACAGCACGATGAAAGTACGATCATCTGTAAAAAAAATTTGTGACAAATGTCGTGTAATTAGACGAAAAAGTCGTGTTATGATAATTTGTCAACAACCAAAACATAAACAAAGACAAGGTTAATAAAGGAGGAAGTTAAATGGCACGTATTGGCGGAGTAGATATTCCAAATGATAAGCGAGTAGTTATTGCATTAACTTATATCTATGGAATTGGAAAACCATTATCACAAGAAATTTTAAAAGGAGCTAACATCTCAGAAGATGTTCGCGTTAAAGATTTATCAGAAGATGAATTAACAAAAATCAGAAATGAAATTGCAAAATATAAAACTGAAGGGGACTTACGTCGAGAAGTTGCTCTAAACATTAAAAGATTAATGGAAATTGGAAGTTATCGGGGAATGCGTCACCGTAAAGGATTACCAGTGCGGGGACAATCTTCAAAACAAAATGCTCGAACAGTTAAAGGGCCACGTAAGACTGTGGCTAATAAGAAAAAATAGGTAGAGAGGAGAATAATTATGGCAGGTAAAAAAACAGTTAGCAAGAAAAAAGCGAAAAAAAATATTCTGAAAGGAATCGCCCATATTCATTCAACTTTCAATAATACAATTGTGACAATTTCAGATGAAGCAGGAAATGTAATTTCATGATCATCAGCTGGCGCAATGGGATTTAAAGGAAGTAAGAAATCAACACCATATGCTGCGCAAATGGTTGCTGAAGCCGCTGCAAAAGCAAGCCAAGAACATGGCATGAATAGTGTTCAAGTTGAAGTTAAAGGTCCGGGACCAGGAAGAGATGCTGCGGTACGTAGTATTCAAGCAATTGGGTTAGAAATTACTTCAATTAAAGATGTAACTCCAATTCCTCATAATGGGGCAAGACCACCAAAAAGACCAAGAGGATAGGAGAAAGATACTTAATGAAACAATTTATTAGACCTGAATTTAAATTACAAGCTGAAGATAAAACAAATAATTATGGTAAGTTTTTAGTTGAACCATTAGAACGAGGTTTTGGAATAACTTTAGGTAATGCTATTCGCCGAACATTATTATCAGCAACACCAGGAGCAGCAGTTTTTGCTGTTCGTATCAAAGGAGCATCACATGAATTTACCGCAATTCCCGGCGTTGTTGAACATGTAACAAAAATTATTTTAAACATTAAAAATTTAGTGTTAATTATTAACCAAGATATTATTCCTGACGGAGAATCAGTAATCTTAAAAATTTCTTCAACAAAAGAAGGAGAAGTTTTAGCAAAAGATATTATTTTGCCAGCTGGAGTTGAAGTTGTTAACCAAAATCTTCATATTGCCACAATTTCAAAAGGTGGGAGTTTAGAAATTGAATTACATGCTCGTAATTCACGTGGGTATAAATCATTTAATGACAATAAAAAAGAAAAAAAGTATGCTGATTTAATTGTAATTGATTCAAATTATTCACCAATTGAAAAAGTTTCTTATAAAGTAGAACCAACAAAAGTTGGGAAAAATGCTGATTTAGAAAAATTAGAATTAGAAGTGCAAACAGATAGCTCAATTACTCCGGTTAATGCCGTAGCAATGGCAGCGAAAGTATTAACAGAGCACTTAGAATTCTTTGTTAACTTAAATGAAGCAATTAAAGCAACGCAAATTATTTCATCGGAAACTGAAACAGAAGAAGATGAATTAGACCGTAGTATTGATGAGTTAGAGTTTACGCAACGTTCACAAAATTGCTTAAAACGAGCAAAAATTGATACATTACGTGACTTAGTTTCAAAAACAGAAGATGAAATTCAACAAATCCGTAATTTAGGGAAAAAATCATTAACAGAAATTAAAGAAAAAGTTGCCCAATTAGGGTTACACTTTAGAAGAGATTAGTAAGGAGGAGTTCAAATGTCATATCAACAAAAAAGAGGGAAAAACACTTCATGAAGAAACGGCTTAATGCGTAATTTAGCAACAGAATTAATTATTCATGAACGCCTAGAAGTTACTGAAACAAGAGCAAAAGAATTACGTAAACATGTTGATAAACTAGTTACTTTAGGAAAAAGACAAGATTTGCATTCACGTCGTCGTGCGGCAAGTTTCTTACGTAATATTGATGCAAATGAAAAAGAAACAGCATTACAAAAATTATTTGATGGTGTAGCTAAAAAATATAAAAATCGTAACGGTGGATACACTCGAATTCTGAAGTTAGATAATCGTAAAGGCGATAATGCCCCTATGGTAATTATCGAATTAGTATAAAAACTAATGGCAACATTAGTTTTTTTATTTTATAATTAGAAGGAGAAAAGAGGAGAAAAAATGGTAACAATAAAAACCGCGCAAGAAATTAGTTATATCCGTAAAGCATGTGAAACGCTAAAATTAATTCACCAAGAATTAAAAGCAATGATTAAACCAGGAGTAACAGGTTTAATGTTAAATCAAAAGGCTGAAGAAATCATGGCCGCCAATGATTGTGTGCCAAATTTTAAAGGCTTATACAATTTCCCCGCTTCAATTTGTGTTTCGTTAAATGATGTTTTAGTCCATGGGATTCCTGATCATCGCCCATTTCAAAATGGGGATTTAGTATCAGTTGATGCAGGATGTGCTTATCAAGGCTATAATTCAGATGGGGCTTTTACCGTAATTGTTGGTAACCCAAAAGATCCAATTGACGAAAAACTAGTTTTCGTAACCAAAACATCATTGGAAAAAGCGATTGCGATTTTAAAACCAGGAGTCAGAATTGGTGATATTAGTGCAACAATCCAAAGTTATGTTGAAGAAAATGGCTTTTTTTTGCCAACAGAGTTTACAGGACACGGTATTGGGCGTAATTTACATGAAGAACCCCATATTCCTAATAGTGGTCCAGTTGGAGTTGGGATGCGTTTACAAGCAGGTATGACAATTTGTATTGAACCAATGGTCCAAATTGGAACAAAAGAGATTAAAATGCTTAGTGATAACTGAACCCCTGTTTCAAAAAATCGTTTAAATAGTGCCCATTTTGAGCATACAATTTTAATTACTGACCAAGGTTGTGAAGTATTAACATAATAAAAGATAATTATTAAAATTGCATTCCGCAATAAAAAAATAATTTTAAAATGTTATAATAAAGGTATGAAAAAGGAAGGATGTTTATATGTTTTTATCATTTCTTATTGTCGCGCAGAATAATCCCGTTAAATTAATTAAAACGCTTAGTTCAATTCGTGCGCAAACAGAACAAGATTTTGAGGTTATTTTAGTTGACGATACTGGTTTTCAACCAAAATCAGTTGTTTTAGACTTTATGTCAGAATATTTTTATCAATTTAACAAACAAATCAAAGTAATTACCAATTTACGTAGCCAAGGTTTTTCATATTCAATGAATACAGGAATTAATAAGGCCACTGGCGAATACATTGTTTTTGTTAAAGAAGGTGAAGTTCTGTATGAAAATCTTGTTGCAACATTGAAAAAAACAGTAGCAGAATTTAGCACTAATAATAAAGTAATTAATCTTTTAGAATTTGGGATTCGATATGCTAATCTAAAAACAAATAGTTTTAGTCGTTTAGCAACCGAAAAATTATTATCACCAAAAACAAATAAAGAAGTTTTAGCATATGTGCATCCTTTATTGCATACAAAAGCTTTTAATCGCGAAATGTTAATTAAAAAACAAATTTACTTTGCTAATTACACTCGTAACGAAACATTCTTTATTTATAAAGTTTTAGCTTATGCGGATGGAGTTGTTGCAGTTAAAGATATCTTAGCTGACTATGATTTAGGACAAGTTAAATACAGTGTTTTTGACTTACTAAAACAATGAGTTCATATTTTTAACTTTTATCGTGAACATAATTTGTATAAAGAATATTATGATGAATTAGAATATGCTTATGTTCGTTTCTGTTTAGTGTCATTTTTACGATTAGTACGTTTACAACATAATAAACAATTAGCAATTAAAGCAATTAATAGTGCGGAAAATAAAGTTGATCGCCGAATTAAATCTTTTATGAAAAATAAGTATGCTATAAACATTAGCGAACCTAAATTCCGAATAATTGCTGGAGATATTAAAGGTTATATTAAAGCATGACGTGCTGAATTTGCTAGATAAGATTTTTTAATGTTAATATGAAAATTATTACGAAAAAAACGACTGATAAATCCCCAGAATTTAATGAACAAGTTGTAAAAAGACCACTACCATCAACAGAGCCTGAACATTCCGAACTAGATTATTTTCTTTTAGCTTCGCCCTGACGAATTATTTTAGCCCGTTTTTTTGATATTATTATTGCTAGTATTTTACCGCTAGTCTTATCAATAACAATGGTCAAATGAAATCCAACCTATGCGATTTGGGGTTTGATTCTATTAATTGTCATAACTTTTGTTTTTTTATTTCTTTATTTTATTGTAATCCCGTATTTGTGGGGTGGCAAAACTTTTTGTAAATGAGTTCTACGGATTAAATTAATTTGTTTAAATCAAAAAATAACTTTTTTAGCCCTTTTTGTCCGTGAAGCACTAATTATTTTTATTCCGTGACTAATTGAATTATTATTTGATTTTGCCTGCATTATGATTTTTAAAATAAATATTATTGATCTTTTTAAAAATAAAACAATTGATGCCCCAATTGCTGTTATTATCATGAAAATAGTTGTGACCTTTTATTTTCTATGATATTTAGGCTTAATTTTTGCGGTTATTTTTAATAAAGATCATCAAATTTTACTTGATCGGCAATCAAAATTAATGATTGTTAAAATAAAACCAAAAGAACCCGTATCCCCAACCAAACCAATTAAAAAATTGATTAATCGAGATAAAAAACATGTTCATTTAGGAACAGATCAACCAGGGAATTTAACGGATGAAGCGTTAAAAGAAATTGATGAACTAACATAATATTATAAAAAGGAGCTTAAAAAATGTTAAATGAATTTATTACAAACTTGAATCCAAATCAACGCGAGGCGGTTTTAGCAATTAAAGGCCCCGTTCGGATTATTGCGGGGGCGGGAAGCGGCAAAACCCGAGTTATTATTAATAAAATTGCTTATTTAATTAAATATGGTAATTTGAAACCATGAAGAATTTGTGCTGTAACATTTACCAATAAAGCCGCAAATGAAATGAAAGAACGTATTATTGACTTGATTGGTTCAGATGGTAAACAATGTAGTATTTCAACCTATCACGCCTTATGTGTGCGGATTTTGCGAGAAGATATTGATACATTAGGTTATAATCGTAATTTCAATATTATTGATAATCAAGACCAAGATAGTATTTTTAGAATAATCTATAAAAAAATGGATTATAAGTATGATAATAATGAGGCAAAGTTGTTAAAAAGTGCCTTGTCAAATTGAAAGAATGATTTTATTTCCCCGGCTAGTGCAAGCGCCAACAACAGCGATAATCCAAATGCGCGTCGCTGAGCCCATGTCTATAAACTATATCAAGAACGGTTGCTAGAATTAAATAGTTTAGATTTTAATGATTTAATTTTATTAACTTACCAATTATTTCGTGATCATTTAACAGTGTTAGCAAAATGACAAGGTCGTTTTGATTATTTTTTAGTTGATGAGTTTCAAGATACAAATGATTTACAATTTAGTATTATTAAGTGATTAACTGGTGAACAACAAAATATTACTGTTGTTGGTGACCCTGATCAAACGATTTATTCATGACGAGGAGCAAAAATTAGTTTAATCTTAAACTTTGATCGGGAATTTAAAAATACCGAAACAGTTATTCTTGATCAAAATTATCGTTCAAGTCAAAATATTTTAAATTTAGCTAATAGTTTAATTGAAAATAATCCAAATCGGATTAAAAAAGAATTGTTTACAGCTAATCAAAGTGGGATTAAACCAATTTTATATCATGGTCATAGTGGCGGGGATGAAGCTGAATTTGTTGCTGGGAAAATTCACACCCTTGTTAAAAATGAAGAGGTGCGCTACCAAGACATTTTAATTTTATATCGTGCTAATTATTTATCACGCGATATTGAAGGTGCCTTAGCTGACTATGGGATTTCTTACCATATTTATGGTGCCTTTAAATTTTATGAACGTAAAGAAATTAAGGATGCCTTATCTTTTTTACGCTTATTAGTTAATAATGATCCGTTAGCTTTACAACGGGTGTTATTATTATTTCCAAAAGTAGGGGAAAAAACTATTGAACATTTTTTTGAACTGATTGCAACAGAACACCTAACAGGTAGTGACTTATTAATTAATCATCATGAACTACTAGGGACAGGTTTAGCAAACAAATTAGAACCACTAAAAAAAGCCTTAATAGCTGGGCAAAAAGCTCTGCAAGAAGAAAAAACAATTGGGGAAGTGTTAGAACAATTGCTAAAAGAAAGTGGTTATTTACAACTTTTAAAAGATAACTTTGAAGAGGAACGCGTTGAAAATATTAAAGAATTATTTAATTCAATTAAAAAATTTGATCAACAAAATAGTGATTTAAATGGAATTGATTTAGTTAATGAATATCTCCAATTAATGGCGCTGCAAACTGATAATGATAATAATTTAGTATCAGAAGATGCTGTTGCATTAATGACAATTCATAATGCGAAGGGATTAGAAAAAAAAGTTGTTTTCATTATTGGCCTAAATGAAGGGATTTTTCCCTCGGCTCAAGCGATTCGCGGAGGGGCAAGCCAAATGGAAGAAGAAAGACGAACATTTTATGTTGCAATTACAAGAGCAAAAGAGCAATTATTTATTAGTTATGCTGATGGCTTTTCTTATATTACTAATAATGAACGGTTCCCATCACGCTTTATTAAAGAACTAAATGAAAATTATTTTGATTTAATAGAAACTGAACATACAAAACCAGAATCAAAATATATTGATAAGTTTCAAAACTTTAAAAAGGATTGAAGAATTAGCTTAGAGGATTTTGGTTCACAAAAATACTTAAAAAATAAAGAAACAGATGCTGTTAAAAATCAGTGAAAAATTAATGATACAGTTAACCATGAATTATTTGGAACGGGGGTAGTTGTTAAAATTATTGCTCAAAATATTCAAATTGTCTTTCCGTCCCCAATTGGTTCAAAGATTATTTCCGCTGATAGTAAGGCAATTACAAAGGGATAAAAAAAGAGGTGGTAAAAATGAAAATTCGCAATTATAAAGAGTTAGCAAAAATTGCTGGTTGTGGGGTTGGGACGATTTCGCGTTATTTTAGTGGTGGTTCAATTAGCCCTCAAATGACCCAACGCATTGAAGCAATTTTAAAGACTAATGAATATGAAAAGAAAAGTGAAAATGCGAAAGTAATTTACCTTTTATTACCAACTAATTTAAATCACAGCTATTTTTTGCTTTTTCAGAAATTATTAAATTGTTTGTTAGATCAGCAGTATGCAATTAATACAATTTTTCTAACATCTAATTGAGAGCAACATGATGAACAACAGTTAAAGTTACTAATTAATAGTAATTTTGAAAAAATAATTTTATTTTGACCAGTAGCCAATGGCTTTATTACCGAAATTCTTGATTTTTTACAGCCTTGAAAAGAACAATCAATTTTAATTGGCCAAAATTGCCCTGACTGAACTGCTTTCTTTATTAATAATGAGAGGCTAATGTATGATTTTACAATGCATTTATTGGCAAAGGCTAAAAGTATTTTATTTTTAAACACAAAAGAAAATGATAATAAAGAGTTTTATCGCGGTTATTATAAAGCTTGTCAAGAAGTTACTATTACTCCCCAACAATTAATATTGCAACAAATTGGGGATGAAGATGAACTTAACTTAACTAATATAATTATTGACAATAAGATTGAAGCAGTTATTTGTTATGAAGATTATCCACAGTTTTTATTATCAAAACTTGCAAATTATCCTGTAGCAGTAGCGACAATTACTTGAAATGATGAAGATATTAATCATCCATGAAAAAGTGCTAAAACAATGGTAATTGATTGAACGGAAATGCTAACAAAATTAGTAACAATTCTTAATAACCCGGACCAAAAAGCAGAAACATTAGAATTACGCTATAAAATTAACGATTAAAAGGATAAAAAAACGGAATATTTTATTGAAAATTACATTTCTTTGATATAATTATTAAGGACATTAAGATTTATATTTAAGGAGGAAATTTGAATGGCATCGTTTAAGGCTATTATTATTGATCCAGTTGGTATGCATGCTCGTCCAGCCGCATTAATTGTAGGAGAAGCAGGAAAATACAAATCGGATATTACAATTTTTTCAGGAGGAAAAAGTGGTAATTTAAAATCAATTATGACAATTATTGCCTTGGGTATTCACAAGGGGGCAGAAGTTGAAATTGTTGCAACTGGTGAAGACGAAGAAGCAGCAATTAGCGGAATTGAAAAAATAATGAAAGATAACAAAGTTATATAGTTATTACAATTCATAAAAAATTAAAATTTTAGAAATTTTAATTTTTTTTTTAAATTTTATCAAAAAGTTTATTGTTTTAATATTTAGTATATAATTAAAATTGAGGTGTAAATATGGTCATTTTAGCAATTGAGACAAGTTGTGATGAAACAAGTATTGCGATTTTAGAAGATGGAAAAGTATTGAGTAATGTTATTTCGTCCCAAATCGCTGAACATACAAAATTTGGTGGGGTTGTGCCGGAATTAGCATCACGCCTACATTTAAAAAATTTAAGTTATGTTTTATCACAAGCACTTCATAACGCCAAAATAGCAATCACAGAGATTAACTATATCGCATATACAGCAAGTCCTGGGTTAATTGGCGCCTTGCATATTGGTAAAGTTGCTGCTGAGACATTAAGCACTTATTTGGAAATTCCTTTATTACCTCTAAATCATTTGTCAGGTCATATTTATGGGGCCGCAATTGAACAACAATTTGAATTTCCATTATTAGCATTATTAGTTAGTGGGGGCCATACACAATTAATATTAATGACAAAACATTTAAAATTTGAAATTCTTGGTTCAACCCTTGATGACGCTGTCGGGGAATGCTACGATAAAGTTGCCCGGATGTTGGGATTAAACTATCCTGGAGGACCAGTAATTGATCAATTAGCTCAAAAGGGTGACCCTGAACGATACCAATTACCATTACCATTAAAAGATAAAAGCTATAACTTTTCTTTTAGTGGTTTAAAATCAGCTGCTGCTAATTTAATTGCTAAAATTAAAAATCGGGGCGAAGAACTGCATGTTAATGATTTTTGTGCAACTTTTCAAAAAGTTTGTGTTGATACTTTAATGCAAAAATTAACAATGGCAATTAATGATTATCAGCCGAGAATGGTAGTTTTAGCTGGTGGTGTTTCTGCTAATCAAAGTTTACGAAAAGCATTTTTAGGGTTAGAAAACCTAGGATTACGAGCTGTTGTACCAAAATTAGAATATTGTACTGATAATGGGGCAATGATTGCGAGGTTAGGATATCAAGAAATTTTAAATAATAACAATAAATAGGAAAAGGAGAATTATAACGATGGCATCATTTCTATCGATTTTAGAAACATTTGATTCTAAAAATTTTACAAAAAAAGAAAAAGAAATTATTAAATACATCCGTGAAAATATGCGTGATGTAACAACAATGAATATTGAGGTTTTAGCTCAAAAAGTTGATACTGGATACAGTGCAATTTATGGTTTATTAAGAAAAATGCAAATTAAAGGATATCGAGACTTTTTAATTTCAATTGCTGCGGATGTTGAAATTAAATCATTAGATATGAGTAACATGGAACAGTTAATGAAGAAAACCTATTTTGACATTATTAATCAAAATGACACAATGATTGATAATGAATTAGTGCAACAAACTGTTAATGCTATTACTGGAGCATATCGTATTTTTGTGATTGGAATGGGAACAACAAATTCGTTATCACAAACATTAGCGTTAGAATTATATCGTTTTGGTTTTAATGCCTATAATTTAGATGAAAATGAAGAAGACTTAGTTGTTCGTGCTCGCTTTATGACAAAAAATGATTTAATTATTGCTTATTCATTATTTGGTGATAATGAAGCAGTTAATAAAGCGTTGGCAATTGCGAAAGATAACCAAGCCACAATTGTTGCAATTTCAGGAAAAGATATGTCAAAAGTTGTTAAATTGGCTAATTGAACGCATATTATTTCAACCCCAAATCAAAAATTAAATGACAATGAAGTTTATGTTAATAAATTATTACCTTGAATGTATTTTACAGATGATTTAATTAATCGTTTATGGTCTTCAGGCTTTGTTGATCGCGAATTTGTTTTAGCAAAACAAGAAAATCGTTGAGATTATTAATTCGTGGAAGCAATTTCAATTTTATCAAAATTATCAATGATCCAAGGTAGTTTGACCAAAAAAGAAACAAAAATTGTTAATTATCTGAAAGCAAATATTAATAACCTACGGACAATTAAAATTGAAGATTTATCAACCGCAACAGGAATTGGTTATTCGCCAATTTATTCACTGATTAAAAAGTTGGGTTTCCAAGGTTATCGTAATTTTGTTATTGCGGTAGTTGCTGAACAAGAACGGTTAAATAATAGTAATTTAAATGCGGATGCGACTGAAAATATTTCCCAGTTTTATCATGATATTATTCAACGTAATAATCAAGTTTTTGATAAACCAGCGTTGCAAAAAATAGTTGGCTGATTTAAAAAAGCGAAAATAATTTCAATTGCTGGTTTAGGAATAGCAGAATTAGCAGCCCAAGAATTAGCGACACGGTTATTTTATTTTGGTTTTTTTGCAAATGTTTTAACGGGAACTGACGAAAATATTATTTTAAAAGCAGCGGCATTAAATGAAAATGATGTTTTAATTTGTTTTTGTTTAGACCATCATAATAGTATTTTAATCAATGCAACAAAAGAGGCAAAAGCACGTGGGGCATATGTTATTACTGTTACTGCAAAATTAAATACTGATATTAGTCGTTATGCTGATTTAAATTATGGAATTATTACCTCGGCATTATATGATAAGAGTGAAGTAATGATTTCAAGTTTATTACCGTTAATTTATTGAAATGATACCTTGTTGCAACATATTATGACCCTTGATAGTGATAAAGAATATCTTGATAATAAAGCAAAAATGATTAGACTTGTAAAAAAATACCGATAATTCTTAAAGAACTATCATTTTTTTCAACTTGATAGTAAAATGATATTAATAAAAATCAAATAAAGAAAGAAGGAACACAATGACACCACATATTAATGCTGAAAAAAAAGATATTGCTAAAATTGTTTTAATGCCTGGAGACCCATTACGAGCAAAATTTATTGCTGAAAATTTTTTAGATAATTTTCGATTAGTAAATGATGTTCGTAATATGTATATGTATACAGGAACATATCATGGTAAAGAAATTACAATTGCTGGAAGTGGCATGGGTTGTCCTAGTATTGGGATTTATTCATATGAATTATTTAAGTTTTATGATGTTGAATGTATTATCCGAATTGGTTCGGCAGGAAGTTATGTTAGCGAATTAGATATTTATGATCTAGTTAATGTTACTTCAGCGTATGGGGAAAATAATTATGCTAAAATTGTTGCTGGAATTGATGATCAAGTTCTAGAAGCATCCCAAGAAGTTGTTGATTTAATTACAACAACGGCCCAAGGGTTACAGTTAAAACTTAAGAATGCTCGTGTGCATTCTTCTGATGTTTTCTATCGTCAAAACCCTGATGATTGAAAAAAAATTAATAAAGAGTATGATGCGCTTTGCGTTGAAATGGAATCTTTCGCCCTATTTGCTAATGCTCGTGCTTTAAATAAAAAAGCTGGTTGTCTATTAACAATTTCTGACTCTTTTATTAGTGGAGTTTTAACAACCGCCGAAGAACGCCAAAATAATTTTAAAAAAATGATGGAATTAGCATTAGAAACAATAATTAAATTTTAGGAAAAAGGAGAAATATGATTAAAATTGTTGATTTGTTTAATAATAAAATAACAAGTGATGAGGTTATTAGTGTTGGGGGTTGAATTAAATCAAACCGTAATAATGGGAAGTTAGGTTTTTTAGTTCTTAATGATGGCTCGGCTTTTCAAAATGTCCAAGTTGTTTATAAACCAAGTGAAGTCGCAAATTTTGCCAAAATTGAAGGAATTAAACTTTCTTCGGCGGTCAAAGTAACAGGAAAGTTTATTTTAACTCCAACGGCAAAACAACCATTTGAAATTCAAGCGCAAGCAATTGAAATTTTAGATGAAGCAACCGAAGATAGTCCAGTCCAAAAAAAAGAACATTCATTTGAATATTTACGAGAAATTGCCCATTTACGTGCCAGAACAAATACTTTTAATGCTGTTTTCCGGATTCGTAGTAGTTGCGCTTTTGCGATTCATGAGTTTTTTAATAAGAATAATTTTATTTATGTCCATACTCCAATTATTACAGGTAATGATGCCGAAGGAGCAGGGGAATCTTTTGTTGTTACCACTCGCACAGATGGTAATTATGCCGAAGATTTTTTTGGTAAAAAAGCTAGTTTAACAGTTTCAGGCCAATTACATGCTGAAGGGTTTGCCCAAGCTTTTGGGCAAGTATATACATTTGGCCCAACATTCCGTGCTGAAAATTCAAATACAACAAAGCACTGTGCGGAGTTTTGAATGATTGAGCCAGAAGTAGCATTTAATGACCTTAGTCAAAATATGGATTTAGTTGAAGAAATGATTAAAGCAATTATTAATTATTTATTTAACCATAATTTCGTTGAGTTAACTTTTTTAAATGAGACAGTTGATAAGACATTATTAGAGCGCTTAACAATTTTGAAAGATAGCTCGTTTACTAGAATGACATATAGTGAAGCAATTAATGTTTTAACAACAGCTTTAAATAATAATCATCCTTTTGAAAACAAAGATATTTTCTGAGGAATGGACTTACAAACCGAACATGAAAGATTTTTATGTGAAGAAGTCACTAAAAAACCAATGTTTTTAACGGATTATCCAAAAGATATTAAAGCTTTTTATATGAAAGTAAATTCGGATAATAAGACAGTTGCAGCGTGTGATTTATTGGTTCCCGGAATTGGGGAATTAGTTGGGGGTAGTGAACGGGAAAGTAACTATGACAAAATTGTTGCTCGTTGTCATGAAATGAATGTACCAGTTGAGGAATTAACTTGATATTTAGATTTACGCAAATATGGTTACTATAAAAGCGCTGGTTTTGGTCTAGGCTTTGAACGCCTAGTGATGTATGTAACAGGAATCTTAAATATTCGCGATGTAATTCCGTTTCCACGGACACCAAAAAACTTATTATTTTAAAATTGAAATATGTTGTAAAAGAATTTTATTAAATAATAAAATTTTTTTTATGCTATAATCGGTGTATTGCATAGTTAGGAACGACTTAATTACTTTGCCTTTATCTTGGGACAAAAAGGAAAGAAAGGGGATCTTTTTGAACGAAATTATTAAACAATTACGGATTACACGAGGTTTGACGCAAAGAGAGTTAGCGGAGATATCAGGGTTACAGCAATCAACAATTTGTCGAATTGAAAATAATTGTTCAGCAACAAGCTGAAGTAAATTATTGGCCCTATTAATTGCGTTGAAAATTGATGTAAATGACTTTATTACAAAACTAAATTCATTTAATTCGAGAAAAGTATGTGAGTTTTTATCATTAATTATTGATAATCCTAAAATTAGAAAAGAATTGGCCAATAATCCAAAATTATTGGCCACCAAAATTTTAAGAATTTTTTCAAATTAAAATAATTTAAATAAATATGTAATAAGGATTTTTCTAGTTATGCAATTAGAAAAAATATGATAAAGATACCCTTTTTTGTAAAGGGTTTTTTCAGTTTTAACCCCTTAATGTTATAATAAATAAGATAGAGGTTTAAATACCAGGAGGAAAATATGATCTGAAATTATTATTTTATTTTTGACAGTAATGGAATTAACCAAGAAATCCGTTGCATTTGTCGTTCAGCTGAAGATGCTGTTTTAGCTTTACAGGATTGTTATTTGGATAATAAATATAACGAAGACATTGTGAAGCAAATTTCATTTTGTTTGGTTTATAGTTATGATGATAGCAATGAAAGTTATGAATTTAGCAAACGCTTAACAGGAGAATTTATTAATAGTTTGCTATTATGTAAACAGTGTAACCGAATTAAACATAAATTAAACGCTGACAAAATTTGTTCAGAATGTGAAAATGAATTAATTGGTTTGGAAACATTTAAATGTGATTTATGTAAAAAACAACGTTTAACTCGTGATGATTTTGCTCGTGAATTATATGGGGAATTAATTTATGAAGGTCACAAATATAAAATTTGTTTTAAATGTGCAGAACAAAACTATCAAAAAGAACCAAAGAAAAGGGAGATGAAATAATGAATATGCAAAAAAATTTATATGTTATTTTTTATGTTGAAGACCCCAATAAACGTCGTAGCGAAAAAGTTGTTAAAGTTTTTACAACTGCTGAACAAACAGTTAAATATTTATTAACAAAAGTAACAATTGAAGGGAAAAAGATCATCAAAGATAATCGTTGAATTTTACAAGTCTTTAACTATATTCCTGCTGATGATCGCTATGAATTTTCAAAATGAGAAACAGCACAAGTTAAAAGCGTAGTTGGAATTTGTACTCATTGTCATGAATACTTTGCTCGGGAAAACAATTTAAATATGTGTGATAGTTGTTTTCTACAAGTTCAAAAAGGATTACAAGAATGTGACGTTTGTCATCAATTCTTTAACCCAATAGGAACAAAATTTGTTTCAAATGGGGATGTTTTTCCATCATTAGCCTGCTTAGATTGTTCAAAAGATTTAATTAAAAATTTAAAATTAAACTAAGAATATGGTTTACCATTTTATGTTATAATAACGACAGAAATTAATATTTTAAAAAATATTAGGAGGAGCAAATGTTAAAGTTAAATAATAAGATATTATTTTGATTTAGATTAAGCGCTTTACTAGTAGTGGTATTCTTTTTAATCTCTGATCTAGTTTTAACAATTATCAACCCTGCAGGAATTAATGCTGATTTAGGATATGCAGAGCGAGTTTCTAATTACTATGCTTTTTTTACAACTCAAAGTAATTATATTGTCGCGGCTTATTTCTTAGGTTATTTATTTGAATCAAAATTTCGTAATACGCGCCCATCAGATGTAATTAAATTAGCGGTTGTAACATACATTACAGTAACAATGCTAGTATTCTGATTTGGAATTTTTACCAATACGCAAACAAATACCTCATATAGTTCTTATGAATGAATTTCAACAATAATTTTACACTTAGTGATTCCATTCTGTATGATTTTGAGTTATATTTTAACGGCGGGAGAAAGTCAGTATAATATTCGTAACCATTATAAATTATCATTATGATTAATTTTAGCTTATCCGGTCTTATATTTTGTAGTTATTTTAATTCGAGGTATCTTCCGACAAATGGACCATCGCCCTGAAGGAACGTGGTTTCCATATTTCTTTTTAAATATTTACCAACCAAATGGGATTTTGATTTTGGCGCTAATTTTTATTTGTATTCTTGTTTTATTTGTTGGGTTACAATATATTTATCTATGAATAAACAATATGCTATTTAGACGAAATAAAGGAGAAACCTTAAATACAACAGTTAACAAAAAGGTTTTTGGAATTAATACCAAACCATTACCAATTAAAAATGAAAAAGTATTTATTCCGGCAACATTAATAAATTTAAATAAAAGTTATGTTAAAAAAATAGCAGATAGTAAAAACGAGAAAAATGTTAAGTAAAAATACTTGACACTTTTTTTTATTTTGGTAGAATATATATTGATGTTAAGTTTTATAGTTTAACAGCAGAAATTTTTTAGAAAGGATATTTAGTATGGTAAAACTACGTTTAAAAAGAACAGGTAAAAAGAAAACGGCTTTTTATCGCATTGTTGCAATTGATGCTCGTGTCAAACGTGATGGTGAATACATTGAATTAATTGGAACATATAACCCAATTAATGGTGATGTTAAAATTGATCAAGAAATTGCTTTTAAATGACTACAAAATGGGGCGCAACCAACTGATACTGTTCGTAATTTATTAAGTAAAGAAGGTCTAATGACAAAATTACATAATGAAAAACAAGCAGTTAAAAAAGATAGTGCCAAACCAAAAAAAGGGGAATAACATTTAATTAAATTCATCAAATTAATTATTATTTTTTAACCAATGTTAAAGTTAATTAGAATAAGGACATATTTATGAAAAATTTAATTAAAGTTTTTACAATCAAAAAACCCCATGGCATTAAAGGGGAAGTAAAAGTCGTTGGCTTGATTAATCTTAAAACGTACGCAACAGTTGATAATAAATTAGCTTTTATTAAAACAGGTGAAACTTTTATTCCTGTGACAGTTGTGAAAGTTTTTGGAACAATTGACAAATTAGTGATGCGGTTGAAAGAATATTGTAATATTAATGATGTTATTAAATTCCAAGGTTGTGATGTTTATTTTAAAAAAGATGATGTTGGTGATATCCCAGTCTTAACTTCGCTGATTGGTTATCAAGTAATCAAAGATGATCAAATAATTGGCACAGTAATTGACCAGTTAGAAACAAAAGCTCATCCGATTCTGCGAATTAAAGATTTACAAAGTGATCAGATAATGTTAATCCCAATTGTCAAAGAGTATGTTCAAACAATTGATGAAACAACAAGAAGTGTAATATTAGATAAGGTGATTTAATGTGAAAAAATTTACAGTCTTAACTTTATTTCCCGAAATGTTTGAAGGGTTTGTGACAACATCAATTATTAAGAAGGCACTTGAGAGAAATTTAATTACGATTGAAATTGTTGATATTCGTAATTATAGTGTTGGTAAACATCATCAAGTTGATGATTATCAATATGGTGGGGGACAAGGAATGGTCTTAATGCTTGAACCATTGGTAAAAGCAATTCATGATCATCAAACAAGCAATAGTCTTGTAATCTTATTAACTCCCCAAGGCGAAACTTACCAGCAAAAATTGGCAGTTAATCTTGCCAATGATAGTGCTGATTTGATTTTAATTTGTGGTCACTATGAAGGTTTTGATGAACGAATTTTACATTATGTTGATTTAGAACTTTCGTTAGGAGATTATGTCTTAACGGGAGGAGAATTAGCTAGCATGGTACTAATTGATAGTATTGCGCGATTAGCAAACGATGTTATTAATCCTGATTCTCATCAAAATGATTCTTTTTCCAACGGTTTATTAGACTATCCGGTTTATACCAAACCAGTTATTTTTGAGGGTCATGAAGTTCCAGCAGTATTATTAAGTGGTCATCATCAAAATATTGCCCAATGAAGAGAATTTAAAGCTTTTGAGAAAACATTTCACAAAAGACCAGATTTATTAAAACAAAAAAAATTATCACAACTGCAACAACAATGGTTAGCAGAATTAGAACAAAAAGAAAATTAGAAAGGAAACAAAGATTATGAATATGCGTTTAGTAGATGAAGTAACAATCAGTCAACTTCGTAATGATTTACCTGAATTTTCATCAGGAGATACTATTCAAGTCCATTACAAGATTCAAGAAGGAAATAAATTTAGAATCCAGCTTTTTGAAGGAGTTGTAATTAAATTACAAGGTAGTGGTATTACAAAATCAGTAACAATTAGAAAAATCAGTAATGGAACTGGTGTTGAAAGAAACTTTCCAATTCATTCGCCTTTAATCGAAAAGATTAAGGTTGTTAAATATGGGAAAGTACGTCGAGCAAGAATTTACTATATGAGAGATCGTCAAGGAAAAGCTGCTCGTATTAAAGAAATTATTAATCCAAGAAAAAAATAATATGTCACGATAAAGAAAAATTGCATATTATCCAACAATAATTTAATAGCACGAGGAGGTATATTAGTTATGCACGCAGAACAAGGTGAATTAGTGTCCTCTAAATTTATCAAAATTAGTAAAAAGATTTTAGATTTAGCTAAGGAAATGGATGTAGTGGTTGAAATTGTTGATGCCAGAATTCCTTTTTCCGGGGCAAATTTATTGGATTACCATGCTTTGGGGAATAAAAAACGACTAATATTTTTAACAAATCCACACAGAGCAGACGCCAAGCAAACAGATGCTTGGGTTGAATTTTATAAAAACAAAGGAATCAAGTGTCAAATTCTTGATTCTGATAAATTATTGCTAGAAGATAACCAAGAATTTCTTAACAGTGATTGAACTGGAGAATTAACAAAATTTAAGAATAAAAAAATTTTAATAATTGGATTACCAGATAGTTTACGAACTATGGTTTTGGCAAATTTATTTAATTTACCAGAACTAGTTACTGGAATTCCAAGTAATTTATATTGAAAATATAAAGCAACACGTTTTGAAGGAGTTGAAATTATGGTAACTCCTGATATTACTCCCTTTACTCCTTTTGACCAAGATGTTTATTGACATACCCAAATGTTAGGAATCTTTAATGTTGATGGTAATGAGGAAAGTGTCGCTGTTAAAATATTTGAATTTTTAGTTAAAAAATACAAAAAGAAATTAGAGGAAGGTTATGGTCTGACGCCAAAAGAACCAATGAAGGTTAATGATATTGTTAACTGTTTAATTAAAATTATGGCAATTACCAAAGCAATCCAAATTAATGAAATTTCTGATTTAACGGTTGCTTGTACTAACTTTTTTAAAGACTTTATTAGTGGTAAACGGATTGATAAAGTAAGCATTGAATGAGTTAGTGATTATGAAAAAAAATCCTTATAATTTTGTAAGGATTTTTTTATTTCGTTATAATTAAAGTAAGAAAGTTTGAGGGGTAATATGAAAGCAAATATCCATTGGTTTCCTGGTCATATGGCGAAAACAATTCGCCAATTAGATGAACAGAATAAGTTAATAGATTTAGTTATTGAAATTGTTGATAGTCGTATCCCAATTTCATCACGTAACCCCTTAGTTGATAAGATTTTTGCCAATAAACCAAAGTTGATTATTTTAAATAAAAAAGATCTTGCTGATCCCAAAATTACGGGACAATGAATTAACTATTATAAACAACAAGGTCAAACAGCAATTACTTTAAATAGTAAAGATTTACAAATTAAAAAAGAAATAATTGCTAAGATTTACGAAGTTTTGGCCCCAAAAATTGAAAAAGCGCTTACAAGGGGAATTAAAAACCCTAAACTAAAAGTTTTAATTATTGGAATTCCAAATGTTGGTAAGTCAACTTTTATTAATGCTTTAATTAAACGTCAGTCAGCAAAAGTTGGGAATAAGCCAGGAGTAACAAAGGGACAGCAATGATTAAAATTAAACGATCAAATTGATTTAGTTGATACCCCAGGAATTTTATGGCCAAAGTTTGATGACCCGCAAGTTGCTTTAAATCTTGCTTTTACCCGATCAATTAAAGAAGATATTTTACCAAAAGAAGAAGTTGCTTTTGGGGCATTAAAATTTTTTTACCAGCATTACTTTAACCCTTTAGCGCAGATTTATCAACTAACTTATAATCCTGACCTTAATCTTGAAGATGAAGTAACACTCTTTAATTTAATGTTGGAAATGCAAACAAATAAATTTAAAGTTAAAAGTGAGGATAATATTGAGCGGATTGTCAACGATTTTTTAAACCAAGTTTGAAATAACAAGTTAGGACTAGTTTCATTTGAAAGACCATCAGAGGATAACAATGAATAAATTTGAGCAAAACCTTTTAAAGAACCATAAACCAATTCAATATTTAGCTGGAACAGATGAAGCAGGACGGGGATGTTTAGCAGGACCATTAGTAGTTGGTGCTGTTATTTTACCCCTAGACTATCAAAACGTTGCAATTAGAGATAGTAAAAAACTAACAGAAAAAAAACGACTTGAATTATACGAAGAGATTATCAACGTGGCAATTAGTTATCAAATTGTTGTAATGTCGGTCGAAGAAGTTGAACAGTTAAATCCAAAACGTGCTAGCATTGTTGGGATGGAACGGGCAATTTTAGGATTAACAATTAAACCAGATTTAATTTTAACTGATGCTGAAAAAATTGATTCTAAATTTGATTTCATTCCAATTATTGATGGTGATAATTTATCACAAACTATTGGGGCCGCTTCAATTTTAGCAAAAGTATACCGTGATAATCTAATGCAAGCATATCATCGGCAATTTCCCCAATATCATTTTAATCAAAATAAAGGTTATGGTACAAAACATCATTTGGCAATGTTAAAAAAACATGGGTATACAAAAATTCATCGCAAAACTTATCAACCAATTAAAACGATGGTAAAAGAAAAGCTAGGATAAAAAAACAAAAAATCTTATTTTTCTTGAATTCAAAAATACTAAAAATTATTATCTAGGAGAAATATAAAATATGAAAAAATTATTATTAATATCAGGTGCTATCTGTATGGTAACTAGTAGCTTTGCTGGACAAATCCCAGTCTTTCAGAAAGAATCGTTAGAAACAAAAACCTCTCGGGCAGGGCAGGGAATTTTAAATAATGTTACAGAAAATTTATCAAATGAAAAAATAAATAATATCTCAGTTTATTTTATTGGCCGTAATGGCGCTTTTATTGCGATTCAAGAGTTATTGTCGGCTTTATTAACAGCTCAAAATCCAAATAAGGAAGTTTATTTTTATTTAAGTCCGGGAATTAAAGATAGTGATGCAATTGGGATAATTAATTGATCGGCGATTACAGCGCACTTTCCTAATTTTCATTTTGGTCGCTCACAAACGCAAGAATATATTACTGATCAAGATTTAAAGGCGGTAAAAGATAAATTACAACCAAACCAGAAAATAGATGTTTACATTGAAGATTTTGCATTAGGACAAATTCGTCCCACACAAATGATTAGTGATTTATCAGATTCATGAGCAGTGATAGATTCTATTACCTTTCCAACTGATGGAGTTGGCCATTTTGTTTTTACTGCCAAAACTCAACAGTATCTTGATCAGTTATCTAGTGCTACAAAAGAATATTACAGTAAAATTTGACAAAATCTTTTTGCGGGGGCAAAAATAACAGCTGATTATACCAGCAATGATTTAATAGGAGCTAGTCAGTATTTGCCAGCAATTACAAATTTTGGCCAAGGTTTTAACAAAGTTAATAGTTGAGTTGGAACAGATCAATACTATTTAGAAGGAACAACATCACCACGAGCTTGAAATGAAATTGGGACAGGACTGCACCAAGCTTGAACAGCAATGACCCCAGCAACTCAGAATGTTTTTAAAGCAGCTTATAATTTAAATACCTTTGATTTTTCTTATACAATTGATAAAAGAAATATTGTTTATTCGGGTTCTTTAATGAGTGAATCAACAGCCTTAGCAAATGAAGTGGCAGTAATTGTTAATAATTATAATAAGTTTTACCAAAATGATGGATTAACAAACATTTTGTATAAACCCCATCCGCGTGAAAAAGAAAGCAATTTAAATAAGTTAGCACAAACTGTTAAAAAAACCGTTAATGATTATAGTGACTGATTTCATATTGTTCCGCAAGAAGTGCCAATTGAAGTTTTTCCATTAACAGATACTTTTACAACTGATGTAACTGGGAAAACTAAATTTGGTTATTATATGTTTGGAACATCAACATCAGTGCAATCTTTTTATGAAGCCCAAGCAACACCACAAATTATTGAATTTATTTTTCCTACAAGTCAAGATATTACAACAGCCCTTAATTGATATGGTAAAGATAGTACAGTTCTTGATTTTAGTAAGGTTTTTAATCAAAATATGCCAATTAAACATAACAAGTGAATTATTATTTTATTAACAACCCTAATCCCAACAATAGTTATTGTCGCAAGCGGAGTTGGCGGATATTATATTTATCGTCATGTTAAAAAAAGTAAAACAGTTGCAATAAAATCAGAGTAAAATATTCTGATTTTTTTCCTTTCCTAGGCAAAAACATTAGCAGAACAAATATTTTGCTATAATAAGCATAGTAGTAATTAATTATTAATTTGCAAAGGAGTAATTATATTATGAAAAAAATTGTTATTATTGGTGGAGGCGCTGGGGGTGCTGGTGCTGCCGCAAAATGTCGTCGGTTAGATGAAACAGCTCAAATTACTGTTTATGAAAAATCAGGGTTTGTGTCTTATTCAAATTGTGGCTTACCATATTATTTTTCCCATAAGATTAAAAACTTTGATAGTTTAATCTTAAATACCCCGGAAGCTTTAAAAGCAAATTATAATTTCGATGTTTTTGTTAAACATGAAGTATTTGACTTAGATGTTAAAACCAAAACAATCAAGGTGAGAAATTTATTAACAGGAACAGAATTTAGTGATAATTATGATGTTTTAATTATTGCGGCTGGGGCACCTGCTTTACGACCAAACATTCCAGGGCTAGCAGAAAGCAATAATGTTTTTTCGTTAAAAACACCTGATGATATTTTAGCGGTTGATGAATATTTTAAAAACCATGGTGAACCAGAAAATGTTGTCATTGTTGGTGGAGGTTTTATTGGGGTCGAAATTGCCGAAAATTTTAAAATTAGAGGAGTTAAAAATGTCACAATTATTGATGCTCAAGATCAATTATTTTTAACCGTTGATAAAGATATTGCGGCTTGAGGGCATAAAGCCTTATTAGAAAAAGGGATTACCTTAAAATTACAAAAAAGTTTAGCAAGTTTTGCTGATAATGGTAAAACAATTATTTTAGCAGATGGGGAGAAAATTAAAACGGATTTAACATTTTTAACAATTGGCGTTCGCCCAGAGGTAGAAATTTATCGTCAAAATGGTATTGCAATCGGTCAAACGGGAGGAATAAAAACAGATAAACACCAGGCAACTAATATTGCCGATATTTATGCAATTGGTGATATTGCTGAAACATTTGATCTTGACGGTAATCCTGTCCGAATTGCTTTAGCTACTCCGGCTTCTCGTCAAGCAGTTGTTGTTGCTAATCATATTTATCAAATTAAGGATGAATACAAGGGTAGTCAAGGAACAAATGCAATTAGTATTTTTTCAACAACAATTGCCGCAATTGGTAAAACGGAAAAACAATTGCAAGAGGAAGGAATTAACTATCACAAAGTTGTTGTTGCCAAACAAAATAAATTAGGGTTACTTGGGGGAGAGTTTATTTGATTTAAACTATTATTTACTAAAGAAGGTTCTATTTTAGGAGCACAAGCAGTTGGCCCAGAAAGCACTGAAAAACGGATTACTTATTTAGCAATTGTGATGTATGCCAAACAAACCATCTTTGATTTAGTTGAATATCAAGTCGCCTATAATCCTGTTGTTGATAATTCTTTTGATGTAATTAATATGGCTGGTCGGGCAGCACGCCTTATTTTATCACAAACTTATCAAATTGCTTATGTCGAAGATGTTGAAACTTTACAAGCACAAGGGTGAAAAATTTTAGATGTTCGTAAACCAACCGAATTAACAGCAATGGGTCAAATTCCCGGGTCAATTAATATCCCATGAGATCAATTACGTCATCGTATTAGCGAATTAAATCCAGCACAAAAATATCTTGTCCATTGTCGTTCAGGAGCACGTTCATATAATGCAACTTTAATTCTACAAGCCCATGGGTTTAAAAATGTTAAAAACCTAGCGGGAGGTTATGAATATTGAATGGTATATCAACAATATCATAAGTTTTAATTAAGAGTTCGGAAAATAACTTTTTATTAGAAAGTTAATTTTATCCTTTACAAAAAATATTTTTTTGATAATATATATAATTAAGGTGAAGATAAATGCAAAGATGAAAAAAATCGGAACTAAAAAATCAAAATCAGGTCAAAACAGATCGCCTGCTAATGACTAGTTTTATTATTCATCTTTTATTTAATTTATTCTCTCCCAATAGTTTTAAAACTTACTTAATTAATAACAAAATTTGATTATTAATTAAGTAAGTTTTTTTATGCCATTTAATTGCTAGAAAGAAGGAACAAAAATGAAAAAGAGTTTATTTAATTTAGATGACTGACAAGAAGAAGATATTAATGTCTTGTTAACAAGCGCCTTAGAGTTTAAAAATAAAGAGAAACAAATTGATTATCAGCAAAATAAAATTGTCGCTAATTTATTTTTTGAACCATCAACACGAACACATTATTCATTTGTTGTTGCAGCCCACAAATTAGGGTGTAAAACATTAAATTTTAATGAAAGTTTTAGTGCCACAAAAAAAGGGGAAAGTTTGTATGATACAATAAAGACTTTTGAAGCATTAGGTGTAGATGCCATTATTATTCGCCATCATCAGAACAATTATTACGAACAATTAGCAACAAAAATATCAACCCCAATTATTAATGGTGGGGATGGTAGTGGTAATCATCCCACCCAAAGTTTATTAGACTTATTAACAATTAAAGAACATTTTAATCAGTTTGAGGGGTTAAGCATTATGATTGTTGGAGATATCAAGAACTCACGTGTTGCCAAAACAAACATTCAAATTATGCAAAAATTAGGGATGAATGTTTATGTCACAGGAATCAAAGAATTACAAATCCCTAATGTTCAACAAATTGATTTTAAAACAGGATTAGCCAAAATGGATGTCGTGATGATATTACGCTATCAATTTGAACGCTTTGAGGATAATGAAAAATACCATCTTGCTTATTTACAAAATTATAAATTAACTTTACCCCTTGTGGCAACAATGAAACCAACAGCGATAATTATGCACCCAGCCCCCTTTAATCGAGGCATTGAAATTGATGATGAAGTTGTAGAATGTTCGCGCTCGAAAATCTTTGCCCAAATGTCAAATGGTGTTTTTATTCGTATGGCTTTAATTAATAATGCTTTAGAGGGTCAGTAAAATGATCTACACTTTCAGTCACGGACAGATTTATTACCAGCAAGAATTTATTAACCAAAATATTACAATTGAAAACAATAAAATTATTAATATTGGCCCTGAAATTATTGGGACCGAAATTAAATTACCTCCATCAGCAATTATTGTTCCCAGTTTTATTGATTTACATGCCCATTTCCGCGAACCAGGCCAAACAACAAAAGAAGATTTCGTGACAGGTTCCTTGAGTGCCTTATATGGGGGGTATCAAACAGTTTGTTTGATGGCTAATACAATTCCAACAATTGATAATTTAAAACTTTTAAAAGCTTTATTAACAAAAACCGTTTTATTACCAATTAATATTCAGTTTTTTGCCGCGATTACAAAGAATTTAGCGGGAATAGTACCAGCCCCTTGAAATGAATTAAAAGATTATGTAATTGGTTTTAGTGATGATGGCAATTATTTGGTGAATGAAGAAATTTTATTGGCTGTTTTAGAGTATGCAGATAAAGAGAAAAAGTTAGTATCGTTGCATGTTGATAGTCGTCAAAAACTATTAAAAGAAAAAGTTATCTTAAATAAGCGGAGCGCAAAAAAGTTTCATTTAAAGGGTGTTAATTGAAGATACGAAGGGGAACCCTTAGCAAGAGATTTACGATTGATTAATAAGAAGGGTTTGGGATATCACTTGTGTCATATCTCAACAGCAAAAAGTGTTAAATTAGTACGTAAATATAAAAAGAAAAACCCCAAATTATCTTGTGAGGTTACACCCCATCATTTAACGCTTTCAATTAAAGATATCAAAAATAATAATGGCAATTATATGATGAATCCGCCCCTTAATTTAAAAAAAGATCAGCGCAGTTTAATTAGGGGATTAAATGAAGGGGTTATTGATGTGATTGCCACTGATCATGCTCCCCATTTACCAGTTGAAAAAGATTCTTTTGCAACAGGAGTAATGGGAGTAATTGGCTTACAATTAACATTCCCAGTTTTATATACAAAATTAGTCCGCCCAAAATTAGTTGACTTAGCAACAATAATTGCTGCTTTAACAGTTAATCCCCAAAAATTAATTAATCATGATCCAGTGGAACTAGAGGTTAATCAAAAAGCTAATTTTACAATTATTGATTTAGCCCTTAATAAAATTGTCACATCAACTCTCTTAAAATCAAAAGGAAAAAATACTCCTTTTATTGGTGAAAAATTAGTTGGTTGGCCAATAATTAATGTTTATAACGGTAATATTCACTATTTAACGGAGGATGAATAAAATGGTAAAACAGGTTGAAGAAAAAGTAGTTTTATTAGCAAATCAACAATTAAGTGGTGACTTATGATTGGCAACTTTTAAAGCCCCAATCATAAGTCAATTAGCCGAACCGGGTCAGTTTGTTTTAATTGAACCTGCTGCACAGTTTTTCTTAAAACGCCCATTTAGTTTTTTTGATATTAATAAAACCGAACAGACAGTGCAGATTTATTATCAAAGCAAAGGTTTAGGAACATGATACATGGCCCAGCAGTGAAAAATTGGTCAAATTGTGACAATGCAAGGCCCCCATGGTCAAGGTTTTCAAATTGATGAGATAAATGATATTTTGATTGTTGCTGGGGGAATTGGGATTGCCCCAATGAAGTGTTTAATTGATCAGTTAGAAAAAACTGAGAAAAAGTATCAAGTAATTTTTGGGGGTCAAAACCAAGCAGCATTAACAGTTGCAGCAATGTTTTCTCAATTGCAAAAATTAATATTAGTAACTGATGATGGTTCAATTGGAAAGCAACAAAATGTAATTGAAGCTTTAAAAGAATATTTACAACAACACAAGCCAAAGGTGATTATTGGTTGTGGGCCTAGTGTTGTTTTAAATCAAATTGCAAAGTTGGGAGAACAAAATAATATTTCAACCCAATTATCTTATGAAAGTAGAATGGGTTGTGGGGTTGGGGCTTGTATGGGCTGTACGATTATCAAAGATAATACTAGTTATAAACTTTGTATTGATGGCCCGGTCATCATTAATAAGTACATAGAACAGGAGGGTGAATAAATGTTAACAGTTAATTTTTTGGGATTTAAGTTAAATTGTCCCTTAACAACAGCCAGTGGAACATTTGGTTATGGGGAATGTTATCAAGATTTTTTTGATGTTAATGAATTAGGAATCTTAACAACAAAAGGGATTACTTTAGAACCTCGAAGTGGTAATCCCCAACCCCGTTTAGCCGAAGTTACGGGTGGGATTATTAATGCGATTGGATTAGAAAATTCTGGTTTTGATCAATTTGTTAGCGACATTGTTCCAACATTTAAAGCTTTTAAAATCCCGGTTATGGTTAATTTAAATGGTAAAACAATTGAAGAGTATCAAACTTTAGCGGCTGCAATTAATAAGATTAAGGTCATTGCTTTTGTTGAACTAAATATTTCTTGTCCAAATGTCAAAGCAGGGGGAATATTATTTGGAACGGATTTAGAATTAACGCGTAAAGTTGTTCGTGCTGTTCGTGCTGTTTTACCAGATAAAAAATTAATTGTAAAATTATCCCCAGCTGTTAGTGATATTAAAAAGTTTGCTTTAATTTGTGAGGAAGAAAAAGCGGATGGGATTAGTTTGATTAACACAATTCCGGCAATGCAAATTAATTACCAAACTGGAAAACCAACCCTTGGTAATATTATTGGGGGATTAAGTGGGCCATGTATTAAACCCATTGCGGTTCGGATGGTTTATGAAGTTGCTAGTGTTGTTAAAATCCCAATCATTGGGATTGGGGGAGTTAGCTGTTATGAAGATGTTTTAGAGTTTATGATGGCGGGGGCTAGTGTTGTTGGGATAGGGACAAGCATATTTCGCAGCCCAGAGATGATTACAGAAATTAAGAGGAAGTTAAAAGAATATTGCATTGCTAATAATTTAAATAGTATTGAAGAAATAATTGGTTTGGCTCAACCAAGGAGAAAAGATTATGAATAAAATAATTATTGCTTGTGATTTTAATAGTCGTCAACAATTAATGACTTTTTTAGATAAGTTTCCCCCAAAACCGTTGTTTTTAAAATTAGGAATGGAGTTAATTTATGGAATTGGTTTTGAAATTATTAATGAATTAAAAAAAGCAGGTCATCAAATTTTTCTGGATTTAAAATTACATGATATTCCAATCACAATTCATAAAGCGCTTATTGCTTTAAACCAATATCAAGTTGACTTTTTGACAATTCATTTAACAAGTGGGCGACAAGCTTTGGAGAAGGCCCAAGAAATTAGTAAATCAACAGGAACAAAATTATTAGGAGTAACTGTTTTAACGAGTTTGGATGATGAGGATTTACAAGAAATATTTGGTTGCCAAACTTTAACAAGTGAGCAGCTAGTAATGAATTTAGCTAGTTTAGCTGTTGAATATGATTTTTATGGAGTTATTTGTTCGCCCCATGAAGTACAAATGATTAAAAGAACATATCACCAGTTAAAAACAATAACACCGGGGATTCAAATGAGAGGACAAGAAACTGATCAAAAACGAACAACAACTGTTAAAGCAACACAGCAATTAGGGGCAGATTATTTAGTTGTTGGTCGGGCAATTACTTTAGCTGATAATCCTTATCAAGTTTATCAAGAAATGACAGCTCAGTTTTTAGAAAAAGAGAGGGTAGAAAATGAATAAAATTTTAGGAGAATTAATTAAAATAAAAGCAATTAGTATTAATACTAACCAGTTATATACTTGAGCCTCAGGGATTAAGTCACCAATTTATATTGATAATCGCTTAATAATGGGATATCCGGATTTACGATGAAAAATTAGTCAGTCTTTCCAGCAATTAATTAATAAGCATTTTAAAGCTGATGAAATTAAGGTTATTTTTGGAACAGCAACAGCAGGAATTGCGCATGCCGCTTTTTTATCCCATTTATTACAGTTGCCATTAGGTTATGTTCGTAGTGCAAAAAAAGATCATGGTAAGGAAAATCAAATTGAAGGGGTTTATCAAGTCGGCCAAAAAGGGCTTGTTATTGAAGATTTGATTTCAACAGGTGGTTCAGTAATTGGTGTTGTTAAAGCCTTACAACAAGCGGGCATAGAAGTGGTGGGGGTTTTAGCTATTTTTAGTTATCAGTTAAATAAAGCGAAAGATTCATTTGCTGAATTAGGAATCCCATTATATACCTTAACTAATTTTGAACAATTAATAAAAGATGATCAATTACTGACTTTTTCGGAGCAAAAAGTATTAGCAGAATTTCATCATTTTTTGAATCAATAATTGTTTATTCGGATTTTAAAGTAAGGAAGAAAAGTAATCGTTAATTTAGGTAAAGTATGTTGATAACTAGTAATTGGGGGTAAATAATAATATAATATAAAGGTATTAAAAATAGTAACAAAAATTAATTAGTTAGGTGGCGCAAAGAGATGAATCTATTTAATAGTGCTTATGATATTTTTTATGAAGTTATGACAAGTTGAGCCAATTGATTATTTTTTGGGTTAGCAATTTTTGGTTATTTAGTTTTCTTATTGTGTTATTGGATTTATTTATTTTCACAATGAAAAACTAATTTAAAAAGAGCAAAATATGATGCTCGTGAAGAACTATTAAAAACGAAAATAAATCCTGATGGAGAAACACAACAAGCGATTACAATGATTATTGATACAATTGGGGAAATGATTAATAATAATGATGCCGAAAACATCTTATTTATTGATTCAAATATTAAAAAAGATGCGATTTTATCTCATTGTTGACAGTTCTATGATCAAGATAAAAACTATAATAGTTCTTATGTTGATTGTCAAAAGATTGAACAAAATCGCCACCATGATTATGGGTCGTTATTAATTGGGCGGTTAGTTTCATTAGCTAATTATAAAGTATATATGAATAAAAAAATGCGGATGAAAGTAATTAATATTTTTGCCTCAAAATTACCATTTACTCCCGCTTCTGATATTAGTAATTTAGAAGTGCAAAAGAAAACAATTATTTTTTTAGATAATATTGATGTTTGTAAAGCTGATAATATTAAGGATACATTGGAAATTATTAAAAATAGTTTTTTAGATATTAGTAATTTAGTGATTGTTTGTCCAATTAATAAACATCATATGACCAAAGTCTTAAACCATTATTATTCATATAATTTAGTGTTATCAGAAGAAGAATTAGCCAATAATAAAGTCTTTGATCATTATGCCAAAGCAACTAATAGTAAAATTATTGAAATTTAAAAAGGACTAGCTGTAAAATCTAGTTTTAATTTGTACATTTTAATCTTAAAAATTCTTATAAATAATTGATTAATGTATAATAGATATGATTAATAAAAAATTAATTAAAGAAAATAATCAATAAACAAGGTATTTAATTCTAAGATATGGTTATTTAATGTTGCAAAAATTAGAAAGATTATGATAGATTTAAATTAAAATAAATATTATAAATATTTATAAAATATAAAATAGGAGGATTATAAAATGGGAATAAATTTAAAGAAAGAACTAGAACGTGATGAACTTCATCGCTCAATTTGAAATATTGCAAATGATTTACGTGGAGCTGTTGACGGTTGAGACTTTAAACAATATGTACTAGGAATAATGTTTTATCGTTATATTTCAGAAAATTTAGCAATGTATATTAATAAAGGTGAACATGATGCAGGTAATAAATTATTTAATTATGAAAAAAGTTTAGATAATGATGTAGAAAGTTCAAGGGAAGGCTTAATAGCAGAAAAAGGATTTTTTATTTTACCTTCTGAACTATTTTGTAATGTTTGAGAAAATGCAGATAATAATGAAAATCTAAATGAAACACTGGAAAGAGTATTTAGAAATATTGAACAATCAGCAAAAGGAACAGAATCCGAAAGAAATTTTTCAGGATTATTTGATGACCTTGATGTTAATTCTAATAAATTAGGTGCTACTGTTGAAAAAAGAAATAAAAATCTTTGTAAAATTTTAAATTCAATTGGAAATATGAAATTAGGAAATTATCAAAACAATACAATTGATGCCTTTGGTGATGCATATGAATACTTAATGACAATGTATGCAAGTAACGCTGGAAAATCTGGGGGAGAATTTTTTACACCGCAAGAAGTGTCAGAACTTCTGGCTAGATTAGCTTTAACTGGAAAAGAAAAAGTCAATAAAGTTTATGATCCAGCTTGTGGTTCAGGTTCTTTGTTATTACAAGCAATAAAAATATTGGGTAAAGAAAATATTAAACAAGGTTTTTTTGGTCAGGAAAAAAACATCACAACTTATAACTTATGTCGAATAAATATGTTTTTACATGATGTAGGTTTTGAAAAGTTTAATATTGCATGTGAAGATACTTTAATAGCCCCAAAGCATTGAGATGATGAACCTTTTGATGTAATAGTTTCTAATCCTCCTTATTCAACTAAGTGAGATGGTGATAGTAATCCACTTCTTATTAATGATCCTCGTTTTAGTCCAGCTGGAGTTCTAGCACCAAAAAGTAAAGCAGATTTAGCTTTTATTATGCACTCAGTATCATGGTTATCTAATACCGGGACTGCAGCAATTGTTTGTTTTCCTGGAATAATGTATCGAGCTGGTGCAGAACAAAAAATAAGAAAATACCTTGTTGATAACAACTTTATTGATTGTATTATTCAGTTACCAGATAATTTATTTTATGGTACCACAATTTCAACTTGTATAATGGTGTTAAAAAAATCTAAAATTAATAGTGACATTGTATTTATTGATGCAAGTAAAGAGTATTTAAGTGCAGCAAATAACAATAAGTTAACAAATGATAATATAAATAACATCATTAATGCATATATTAATAGAACAGATAAAGAATATGTTGTCAAGTTGGCCTCTTATGATGAAGTTGTTCTAAATAATTATAATTTATCTGTTTCTACTTATGTTGAAAAAGAAGATACATTTGAAGAAATTGATATTGTTAAACTCAATGCTGAAATAGAAACAATTGTTGAAAAACAAAATAAACTGCGTGAAGAAATTGCAAAAATTTTAGAAGAAATAGAAGTATAGGATAAGATATTATGATTAAATTAAATGAATTAATAGAAAATTTTTGCCCAAGAGGTGTTCCTTTTAAAAAAATTTGAGAAGTTACTATATGAGATAAAAAATTTAATTCAGTAGATAAAATAAAACAAAGTAAAGTTGTTAAGTATAAATATTTTTTTGTAAAGGATTTAAATTCTTTTGTGAAAGAAAATGGAGATGTAAAAATACTCACTACAAACATTACTAATTTATTTACAGATAAAGAGCTTGCAGGTGTTTATATGACAGAAGGGGAAATTGTTTGTTTACCAGGAGGGAGCAGTAACCCAAATATACAATATTATAATGGAAAATTTATTACATCAGACAATAGAATTGCAACATCTATTGATAAAAATGTTTTAAATAATAAGTTTTTATACTATTATTTTATTAATAAGCTCAATATTATTTCATCTTTTTATAGAGGCTCAGGAATAAAGCATCCTGATATGTCAAAAATATTAGATTTAAAAATACCTATTCCACCAATAGAAGTTCAAAATGAAATTGTTCGGATACTTGATTCTTTCACAGAGCTGACATCAGAGCTGACATCAGAGCTGACATCAGAGATTGAAGCAAGAAAAAAACAATATGAATATTTTTTAAATTTATTATTAGATGAATTAAAATTAAAAAATATTTTATTATTTTATGAAAATAAAAAAATATTAGATAATAAACAAAGAATTGTTGATAGTAATGTTGTTAAATATAGAAGACTTAACGATTTATTAGCATATGAGCAACCAGATAAATATATAGTTAAAGATACAAATTATAATTCCAACTTCAATATCCCTGTTTTAACTGCAGGAAAAACTTTTATACTTGGATTTACAGAAGAAAATGATGGTATTTACTGAGCTTCAAAAGAACAACCAGTAATTATATTTGATGATTTTACAACATCATTTCATTGAATTGATTTTAATTTTAAAATTAAATCGTCAGCAATTAAAATTTTAAAACCCAATCAAAAGATAAAATTTAATTTTAGGTTTTTATATTATGCAATGAAATCAATAAAATATCTTCCTAGTAATCATAGACGCCAATGAATAAGTGAATATAGCAAAATTAAAATCCCATTTTTTAGAATTGATATTCAAAATGAAATTGTTCGAATACTTGATTCTTTTACAGAGCTGACATCAGAGCTTACAGCAGAGCTGACATCAGAGCTTACAGTAAGAAAAAAACAATATGAATATTATCGTAATAAGTTATTAAATTTTAAAGAGATGGAGAATTAGTTATGTCATCTTTTAATATTATTTCAGAAAGTAATGATTTGACAGTTGTTAGTCAATATATCTCAGTTATAAAAAAGGCAAATTCTTTTCAAAGTGAAGCAGATCTTGAAAAAGAATTTATAAATTTATTGCAAGATCAATCATATGAATTTTTATCTGTCCACAATGGAACTGACTTAAGAAAAAATTTACGAAAACAATTAGAACTATTAAATAAATATAATTTTTCCGATGATGAATGAGAAAACTTTTTTAATCATAATTTGGCTAATCAGAATGATGGTATTATTGAAAAAACTAAAATAATTCAAGAAGATTATCGACAAGTTTTAATTCGTGATGATGGTTCTTCAAAAAATATTAATTTATTAGATAAAAAAAATATTCATAATAATAGGCTACAAGTTATTAATCAATATGAGGTAAAAGAGGGCAAATATCAAAATCGTTATGATGTTACTATTTTAGTAAATGGTTTCCCATTAGTCCATGTTGAATTAAAGCGCCGTGGTGTTGCAATTAAAGAAGCATTTAATCAGATTAACCGTTATCAAAAAGATTCTTTTTGAGCAGAAACAGGTTTATTTCAATATGTCCAAATTTTTGTTATTTCTAATGGAACAAGCACAAAGTATTATTCGAATACTACTCGCTTTAATCATATAAATGATATAAATCTCCCCGGAAAAAAAACAAAGACAAGTCACAGTTTTGAATTTACTTCGTTTTGAGCCGATGCCAATAATAAAATTATCCCTGATTTAATAGATTTTACAAAAACGTTTTTTTCGAAACGTACTCTTTTGAATATTCTTACGAAATATTGTGTATTTACCTCTGAAAATATGCTTTTAGTAATGCGTCCTTATCAAATTGTTGCAACAGAAAGAATTTTAAATCGTATTGAAATTGCCACTAATTATAAAAAATATGGTTCAAGAACCGCAGGTGGTTATATTTGACATACCACTGGTTCTGGTAAGACATTAACATCATTCAAAGCAGCAAGAATGGCAAGTAAAATTTCTTATATTGATAAAGTATTATTCGTTGTTGATCGCAAAGACTTAGATTACCAGACAATGAGAGAATATGATCGTTTTGAAGAGGGAGCCGCTAACTCCAATACTTCAACAAAAATTTTAAGAAAACAATTAGAGGATTCTAATTCAAAGATTATAATTACAACAATTCAAAAATTATCGCGTTTTATAACAAAAAATAAAGCTCATCAAACTTTTGATAAACATGTAGTAATTATCTTTGATGAGTGTCATCGTTCACAATTTGGTGAAATGAATATGGCAATTACTAAGCATTTTAAAAAATATTATTTATTTGGTTTTACAGGAACTCCAATTTTTACTGTTAATGCTGGAGCTTCCAAAAATCCAGCTTTAAAAACTACTGAACAAGTTTTTGGAGAAAAACTTCATACCTATACAATTGTTGATGCCATAAATGATAATAATGTTTTACCTTTTCGAATTGATTATAATACAACATTGGCAAGCCGCGATGATATTGAAGATCAAGAAGTTCGAGATATTGATCGTGAAAAAGTATATTCAGATCCAAGAAGAATAAAAATGGTAACAGAATACATTTTAGATCATTTTAATCAGAAGACATATCGTACGAAAAAGGTATTTCAACACAATGTTATTTCTAATGTTGCTGATGTTGTTAATGATAAAAATTGTTATAACTTTATGGAAAAAAAAGTATCAATTAATATTGATGGCTTTAATTCTATTTTTGCTGTTTCATCAATTGAAATAGCAAAACTTTATTACAATGAATTTAAAAAACAAATGCAGGAAAAACCCGACCAAAATTTAAAAGTAGGATTAATTTATTCTTATTTTGCAAATGAAGAAGAAAGTAATGGGCTTTTAGGAGAAGAAGATAGTCAAGAAACAACTAATTTAGATCAATCATCACGGGATTTTCTTGAGGGAGTTATTAAAGATTATAATAAAATGTTTTCAACAAATTACGATACTTCTAGCGATAAATTCCAAAATTATTATAAAGATTTATCATTAAGAATGAAAAATAAAGAGTTGGATTTATTAATTGTTGTTAATATGTTTTTGACAGGATTTGATGCTACAACACTTAATACACTTTGAGTTGACAAAAATCTAAAAATGCATGGTTTAATTCAAGCCTTTTCACGAACTAATCGGATTTTAAATTCTATTAAAACTTTTGGTAATATAGTTTGTTTTCGAAATCTTCAAAAACAAACTGATGAAGCAATAGCGTTATTTGGGAATAAAGATGCTTCAGGAATTGTATTATTAAAGGGGTTTGATGATTATTACCATGGTTACACAGATCATAATGGCCAAAAACAAAAGGGATATGTTGAAATGATTGATGAATTATTTGAAAAATACCCCTTAAGGGAATCTTCAATTATTGGTGAACAAAAACAGAAAGAATTTATTACTCTTTTTGGAGCAATTTTAAGAATGCGTAATTTATTAACTACATATGATAAATTTGAGGGCAATGAGATAATTACTGAAAGAGATTTTCAAGATTATTGTGGAAGATATTTGGATTTAAAAGATCAATGATCAAAACACCAAGCTGGTGAAGCGGAAATTATTAATGATGATGTTGTTTTTGAAATTGAATTATTAAAACAGGTTGAAATTAATATTGATTACATTTTAATACTTGTGGAAAAATATCATAAAAGTTATTCAAAAGATGAAGAAATTCTTATTTCAATTTATAAAGCAATTGATTCTTCGCCACAATTAAGAAGTAAGAAGGAATTAATTAGAAATTTTATTAATGGGATTAATGATGTCCAAGACATTGTATCTGTTTGGCGAAGATTTATCGTTAAAGAAAAAGTAACATCCTTAAAAAAAATAATTCAAGCTGAAAAATTAAAAGAAGATGAAACTAAAAAATTTATTTTAGATTGTTTTGAGAATGGCATTGTTAAAACTACAGGAACAAATTTTAATAAGATTTTACCGCCTATATCAAGATTTGGAGATGGAAACTATTATAAAACACGTGAAAGGGTAATAACTGAAATACAAAAATATTTTGACCAATTTTATGGACTAGAGTAAAAAATACTAAACATATTTCAGAAATATTTTATGTAAATATAAGAAAAGTATTTAGTTCTAAAATTGATAAATTTTAACTTACAGACTAGGAAAATATTCCTAGTTTTTATTTTTATTATCGGCTAATTTAGTTGCAAAATAACAAGAGATAAGTTATATTGTACTTATAACTAAATAAAGCTTATATATGCTAGTAAGATGAACTAGCGTTTCTACGTCTTGTCAATATTAAGATACTATAGGTTATGAAATTTGTATGATAGCATATTTTCTTTTACATAATCAGTTTAGCAAGTTAAATTGTTTATGTTTTTATTTTTTGGGGTAAAGGAGAAAAAAAGTGGATAAAGAAAAATTAGAATTATATATTTCCGCTGAGGAAATACAAAGTCGCATTAAAGCATATGGGGAAAAAATTACTAAACTTTATAAAGGAACAATCTTACATTGTATTGGAATTATGAATGGTTCATTATTCTTTTTTAGTGATTTACTCCGTCGGATTGATAATTATATTGTTATTGATACAATTACTGTCTCAAGTTATCAAGGGATTAATTCAACGGGAGAAATTATTTTTAGTAAAGCAGTGACAAAAAATATTGAAAATAAAGATGTTTTATTAATTGAGGATTTAATAGATACTGGGAAAACATTATCGGTTGTTATTGAAGAAATTAAAAAATTAAAACCAAAAAGTTTACGGGTTGTTTGTTTAGCTGATAAAGTTGTTTGTCACCCAGACTTTAAATATGAGTATGAAGCCTTATTTGATATTAAAGATGAGTTTGTTGTTGGTTATGGATTTGATGTTGATGATCGTTATCGTCAATTAGAAGATATCTATATTTATCGAGGATAGGAAAATTATGAAAGAAAAAAATTTTATTGTTATTTTAGATTTTGGTTCACAGTATACGCAATTAATTGCCCGTCGTATTCGTGATTTAGAAGTTTACTGTGAAGTATGACCGTATAATGTTAGCTTAGAAAAGCTAAAGGGACCCGGGATTAAAGGGATTATTTTATCAGGAGGACCAGCTTCTGTTTATGCTGAAGATGCTTTTCTAATTGAAAAAGCAATTTATCACCTAGGGGTTCCTGTTTTAGGAATTTGTTATGGCATGCAGTTAACTTGTCATTTATTTAATGGAAAAGTAAGTCGATCTGCAAAACAAGAATTTGGCTTTGCTAGTTTGATGCTAGATGAAACAAGTGATGAGTTATTTGATCAAATTAAGAATAATGAACAAGTATGAATGAGCCATGCTGACCATATTGAAATTTTACCCCCAGAGTTTAAACAACTAGGGCATACTATTAATTCAATTAGTGCAATTAAACATATTTCACTGCCAATTTATGGGTTACAATTTCACCCAGAAGTAACCCACACGGTAATAGGGAAACAATTATTAGCTAATTTTGCCTTTAAAATTGCTAAGTGTGCGGCTGACTGAAAACTTTCATCATTTATTGAAACCACTGTTGAAAATATTCGCACAACAGTTAAAGCAGATAAAGTTATTTTAGCCTTATCAGGTGGAGTTGATTCAAGTGTTTGTGCTGTCTTATTAAATCAAGCAATTGGTAGTCAATTACAATGTATTTTTATTGATACAGGATTACTACGCTTAGATAGTGGTTGAAATGATATTCAACAGTTACAACAACAATTTGGGCTAAATGTGATGCGCATTGATGCCAAAGAACGTTACTTTAATAGTTTAAAAGGAGTAACTGATCCCGAACAAAAACGAAAAATCATTGGTCAGTTATTTATTGAAATTTTTAATGAAGAAGCGCAAAAAATGCAAGATGTCAAATGATTAGGACAAGGGACAATTTATCCCGATATTATTGAATCAGTTTCGGTTAAAGGACCATCAGCAACAATTAAATCACACCATAATGTTGGGGGATTACCAAAAGAAATGCCATTCCAATTAATTGAACCATTACGAGAATTATTTAAAGATGAGGTGCGTAAAACAGGGGAATTGTTAGGAATTGGTCATGACTTTGTTTATAAACATCCGTTCCCAGGACCAGGTTTAGCTGTTCGAATTATTGGGGAAGTTAGCCCGGAGAAAGTTGATATTTTACAACAAGCTGATCATATCTTTATGGAAGAATTACATAAAAATCATTTATACCATGAAGTATCACAAGCATTTGTTGTTTTATTACCAGTTCAATCAGTTGGGGTAATGGGAGATGTCAGAACTTATGGTTATACCGTTGTATTACGTAGTGTTAATACAACCGACTTTATGACGGCGCATTGAAGTGAATTACCTTATGATTTCTTGGCTCATGTTTCACGCAGAATTGTCAGTGAAGTGGGCAATATTAATCGAGTAACTTATGATATTACTTCAAAACCACCAGCAACAATTGAGTGGGAATAGAATTGCAGTATATTAAAATTTTTAAAATAAATATATAATTTTTAATGAAAAGGATTGATTTAATGTATTTTTTTGGTATTACAACTACTAATCTTAATGATGTATACTTAATTACAGGTATAATTACTAGCATAATTTCAACTTTAGCAATTTTATTTTCTTCTGTATATTTTTCTGTAAAAAAACATAATTTTGAAAAAAAGACTAAAGTTATTGAAAAATTAGATTTAAAATTTAAAGAATGGGAAATACAGTTAAAGAATAACAATGATTTAAAACTAAATTTTTATGTTGAATATAGAAAATATGCTGCAACATGCATATGGATTTTTGAAGAAATTTATAAGACTTATCCAAATATTTATTGTTTTACATGTGAAAAAGAATCTACGTATAAAGAATTTTATGATAAAATTATCTCAAAAGAAGAGGAATATTATAATAAAGATATTTGTAAAAAACTAATTAAAAAAAATTATAAATTACCTACATCATATTTACAAATTTTATTTTTTAATAAAAATCTCATAACAACTTTAAATTGTCCTGATTGTTTGTTTATTGATAAAATAAAATGAAAAATTTAAGTAATAATAAAATAATAATTTATAATAAAGAATTTTGGAAACAATTATTATTATAAATTATATAATTTATAAACAAAATATTAAGAAAATAAGGATAAGTTCATAAGAAGGCGTTTTTTTGAAGATAATTTTTATCAAAAAGAAAATTTGCAAATTAATACAATTGAAAATTATTTAGGGATAATTGAAGATATTTTTAGATAATTATCTAATAAAATTATTAAAAATAAATTTAATATTTTAAATTTATAGCCTTAAAACATAATAGATATTTTTTCTTGATATTAGGTAAAAATAGTATAAAATAAAAAGATATATTAATAGAAAAATAAATAATTTTTAAATTACCTATAAAAAAGCATATATTTTTTGGAACAAATGCTTATAGATAATAAAGTAAATAATCTTTTAATATTAATTTGCCAACATATGTTAGCAAATTAATAAAATAGTTGTTGTTATGTAGTAACATTAATTGAGTAAATAAGTAAAGAAGTTAAAAGAAGAAAATAAATTAGAATTTCAATATAAATTCTAATTTTTATATTATAATAAAAATAATTATCAACTGTATTAAACATTATTAATTTATGTTAAGCCAAAATTTAGTTAACAGATTAGTAATTATTTAAAGTATCAAAATTAGTAAAAGAAATTTTAAAATAGAACAATAGTTAAAAAGCTAGAAAACAGTAAGGAAAATAAATATGATTAATAAAGATATATTTTGAAATTATGATTCTAATGATTTAGAAACTGAGAATGAAGAAGAATTAGCTACTCATGTATATGATTTTACTTGGCAAGGAATAGATTTTACAATTAATGAATTATGTACAATGATAAAAGAGGGAGATTTAATAATTCCTAATTTTCAACGAAAGTTGGTATGAGATAAATTTAGAAAAAGTAAATTTATTGAATCATTATTAATGGGATTTCCTATTCCAAATATATTTTTTTCAGAAACTGAAAAAAATAAATATTGAATAGTAGATGGGCTTCAGAGAATTACAACAGCTAAGGACTATATTAATGGTAAATTTGCATTATCTTCAAAAGAAACTATTAATGAAAAGTGAAGAAATCTGTCTTTTTCAAATTTAAGTGAAGAAGAAAAAAGAAGAATTAAAAGAACTTTGATTAGGACAATAATAATAAAGCAAGTTATACCCAAAAATAGTAATGATAGCATTTTTGGCCTGTTTGAAAGAATTAATACAGGAAGTGTACCTTTAAATTCGCAAGAGATTAGAAATGCTATATATGCAGGGCCTTTTAATGATTTACTTAATGAAATAGCAGAAACAGAAATATGAAAAAAAATGTATAAAGGAAAAGACATTGTTGACATAAGGATGTTAGATGCTGAAGTAATTTTAAGATATTTTGGTCTTAAAAATATAGTAATAAATAGTCCACCAGGTTTACCACCAAAAATAAATTTAAAAGAAGTTTTAAATGAATGCATGAAAAACTATAAAAATATTGATCCTAATAATAAAAAAATATTTAAAGAAGAATTTATTGATTTGTTAGAATTGATTTATAATTTTTTAGGTGCCAAAGCTTTTTATAGATATGAAAAAAAGGAAAAAATGTTAATTCCTAAATCTTTCAATACTTCTGTATTTGATTCTTTCATGTATGGATTTTATTCTTTTTATAAAAAATATGACTTTAAGAATAATTTTAATGAAATTGATAAAAATAAGTTTATAGATATAATATTTTTAGATTCAGATTATCAAAGATGTGTTCAAGAAAAAACAATGGATCTCGTAAATATTAAATATAGATATGAAACTGTAAAAAAAGCATTGCAAAAAATTATTGATGAAAAATAAAAAAATAAAAAGTATTTTTTTAAGAATAGATCCTAGTAATGAATTGAACCAAATTGCAAATGAGATTAATTTTATCAAAAATGAGATTAATCCTTATAACATAAAAAAAAATATAAATATAAATATTAGAAAAAGTATGGAAAAATACCTATTAGTTTTAATTATGTCTATATTTGATCAGTTTATATATAAATGAATCTTGTGAAATGTAAAATGAAATAATGAAAATCCCACAAAAAAAATTTTAGTTAATTATCTAGAAAATAATATTAAGAATAATTCAAATTATAATGAAGAGAAAATTAAAAAAATTTTAAATTTATTTACTAATAATTTGTCTAAAAAATTTAAAATATTTAACTATAGTAAAAATATTACAAATAGAAGTAATAGAAAGAAAAAAGAAATTTTTAAAGTTTTATCTGAGGCAATTAAAAATAGAAATTTAGCTGCTCATGGTGGAAATACAAATTTTTCTTGAAGTGATATATTAGAAATAGAAAAAAACCTATATTTAATAATTAAATATTTTGGAAGACAAAATATAATTATTTGTTTAAAATAAGAGGCTTAGTTTTGAATAGAAAATTATTAAATAAAATTGATATCATGGTAAATATTGATATTAGAATAAAAATAATTTTCTTAATAATTTGACTTTTATATTATTAATATTTTTATTTTTAATATTAAAATTAGTAATTTCAGTTAATAACATAATTATCATATTAATATTAAAAAATATGTAGAAATATAGCGAAAACGTAAATTAAAAAATAAAGAATAGTGGAGAAATTAATATGACAAATGATTATAATACTCAAAAATTACGTTTTTGAGCAAAAAATCCTCGATATACTAATAGTAATGATGTATCTTTTAATAATATAGGAATTGAAGATTTCGATGAATATGGTAATGATATATATCAACAAAACATTGAAGAATATTATAAAAAATTTTTAAAAAATCAGCGTATGATTGATAAGTTATATGAATTAGTTGAAAGTATTAGTAAAGGTTTTGAGCCTAATATTGATGAAATTTTAGTTACTAAATCGCCTTACTTAGAAAGTAATAATATAAAAGATGTTGATGGAACAGATATTTTTTATGTTTTAGAAGGGAATAGAAGATTATTTGCTCTTCATTTGCTTTCAAACATTGGAATTTCTCGAGAAGTATTGGAAAAATATATATCTTCTAATTTATATTTAAAGTTTGAAAAAATTTTTGAACAAAGTAGTAATTTAGATTTTTCAATTATTGAATGTAAAATTTATAATGTTAGTGGTAGACAAGATAGTGAAATATGAAAAGTTCTTAATTCTAGACATTTTGGAAATCGAAAAGGAAAATTAAATTGGCCACGTGGATTAGTTTTATCATCAATAAATAATGAAGTTGTTAAATTTAGAAATAAAAATAACATAAAAAATAATGAAAAATTAAATCAAAACGAATTTGATGAACTGTGAATTACTGTTGAAACTTTTACAGGAAAAAAAATTAATGAATTAGATTTTAAGGGAGCACTATGATCATTAAAATGTATTAATACATATAATGAATTCCGACCACAAAATAAAATCCTACTTGAAATGACAGATGACCAAATTAGCAGCGAAGAAGACGACATACTTTCTGAGGACGCTAATGAAATTAATGGTAATTTAATAAGTAGTAAACCATTTTCTGTTTCATCGCTTGAGCTTGCTTTTAATACAATTAAAGTTTTAAATTCTGAAGGATATCCTCAATCTTTAAAAAAACAAATAAATTTAAATATAGATATTTATTCATGGAAAATAGATAGTAATTTAAATGAAAGTATTTTTGCCCAAGTTTGCATTTATTTAGTTGAATCAATTTTAAATGGAAAATTAAATACTCGTAAATTTAAAGCTGAATATATTCTTGAACTTCAAGAATTACTTGGAATTACTAGTGTTGGTGACGCAAAAGAACTAGTTAATTCATCAAACAGTAGTAGAATTCGTTTTAGCCAAGTTTCAATAGAAGCAATAAAAACTTTAAGAGAAGACAATATTATTTTTGCTGATAGTAATGAAAAAAGAATATATTTTGAAATAAAACATAATATTTTGCCTGAAGTCGATAAAATATATTCAATAGCAATAGAATTAGAGAAAAGAATTAATTTAATAAATGACAAAATGTTTTTTTCATTAATATACATTTGAACCAAAGAATTTAAATCATTAATTCATAGTAGAGCTTATGTAGAAACCAAGTACTACCCCTTTTTATTGGTTTCATCACTTCTAAGAAGTACTTCTGAACTAGTTCAAAATATAATTGTAATATTTGAACCATCTATTATTAATGACTTTAAGACAAAGTATAGTAATTACTCTCCTACTTGATTTAAAAATCACTATGGCCAACATATTTTGGATGTTATCAATAATAATGAATTAAAAAAAGAAATAGAAGAAAACTATTGTAGAAATGGCTGTGAAGGTAAAATCATCTTATCAATTATGAATAAGTCATCTGCTAATGAAATTTTAAGTTTTTTAAAAAAACTTAAAATTTCATTAAAACAAAAATATGGTACTTTTATTTCAAGAAATGAGAATCAAATTGATACTTTGCTAACTTCTTTTGCTAATTTTATTTCTTGATCTAGTAATACAATTTATTTAAACAGAATTATACATAAAAATCATTATATTTTTGATGTAGTAAATGATACTGGGATTACTACTATAACTTCTGAATTAAAAACTAATTTAGAAATAGTATTTTCATTTTTACAATTAGTTTTAGATTATTTTAAACAAAGTGTTTAAAAAGCGTTGTATATAAAAATATAAAAGATAAAATTATAATAATAAGAAATGGGGATAAAGACAATATGAAAAAAGATGCAACATTAATTAAATTAAAAAATATACAAACTAATCATATTGTTAATTTACCAGAAGATAAAACTTGAAAAAAATATAGTCGTCTTTGAGGTGATTGGATGCACAGAATATGCTCATATGTAGCTATGTTTTCGCCTGCATTAGCCGATCATTTTATTAATGAATATGCTCCAAATGAAGGAGATATTGTATTGGACACATTTTCTGGGCGTGGAACTACATTATTACAAGCAAGAATTTTAAACAAAAAGGCATATTCAGTAGATTTAAATCCGTTTGCCTATGTTCTTACTCGTGCTAAAGCAAAAAGTTTTAGAGAAGATGAGATAATTTCAAGAGTAAATAAATGAGAATTAGAATATTTAAAAACAAAAAATTCATTATTAAATTTAAATTGTATTAATCAAGACTTAAAAGTCTATTATAGCGATATAAATTTAAGACAATTGTTATTTATAAAAAAAATGTATGGTGAGGATTTTAAAAATTTAAGTGATGAAGATAATTTTATTTTAGCTATAACCTTAGGTATCTTGCATGGCCCAATGAAAAAATCTGGTGAATCTATTTACTTATCGTTGCATATGAGTAATCATACATCAATGTCTGTTAATTATGTTAAAAATTATGCTTTAAAACATAATTTAATTAAGCCAGAAGATAATATTTTTGATAAAATTCGGAATAGGGTAAGACATATCCTTAAAAAATCTAAATTTTATGAAAACAAAGCAGAAGTTAAATTGGGCAATGCATTAAATATTTCTGAATATTTTAATATAGTACCAAAATTAGTATTTACTTCACCCCCATATTTAAATATAATTAATTATACTCAACAAAATTGGTTAAAAATGTGAATGCTAGGTTTTGATACAAGAGAGGATAATAAAAATCTTAAATTAGATGATAGGCATAATATTAATGAATATAAGAATTTTATGCTACAGTATTTAAGTAATATATCAGAGATATGTAATAAAGATTCTACGATTATTTTAGTAATTGGAGATGTCAAAAAATCAGAAAAAATTAATTACTCATTTGAAAAAATTTGAAATGATTTTAAACATTTGACAGATTTAAAATTAATTAAAATATATGAAGATAATATTCAACAAAAATTAAAAGCTACAAATTCAATGGGAACTAAGTCAGGAAAAGCTACTAGAGTAGATAAAATATATGTTTTTAAAAAAAATATTTTACAATCACATTTTAGATAGCCAAAAAAATATATTATTTTTTTACTGTATGTATAAATTTTTTATTTTGTAAAAAATAAATTTAATTTTAAATTTATTTTAAATATAAGTGATTGATAAATTATATAATTTACTAGATTTGTTATAATGACTATAAAACAAATTTAAAAAATATTGGAATTATAATTATTTTAATATATTAAAAATAATTTTTTAGTATATATAATTTAAATATCAAAAAAGCTAAAAAATTTGAGTTTTATAAATAATGATTTTTTAATAATAAAGTTTTATTTGAAAAATATATTTTAAATTCTTTACATTTAAATTAGGTTGTGTTAATATTTTTCTTAAGAATGTTGAGGTAGCAATGCAAAGAAATTCTATTATTAAAAAATGCAGATTTTTACAAAATAGTCGTTTTACTATCAATGTTTTTAACATTCTATTATTTGCAAAAAATATTATTAATAATAAAAAAACTAGTTATTTATTTAACTAGTTTTTTTATGGTTCAGGAGGAAAAATGGAGAAAAGTCAAAATCAAATTACTGAGCAAGGTTATGAAGTTAATGACATTAAATTATTGTTAGAACCAAACCAACGACCAAAAAACATGTGACAATGAGCAATTCTATCATTACAACATGTTTTTGCCATGTTTGGATCAACTGTTTTAGTGCCATTAACAATTAACCAAATTGCTGGGGTTGAAGTTATGAATATTTCAATGGCCTTATTTTGTTCGGGGGTTGGAACATTAATCTATATTGTCTGTACAAGTGCAAAAGTACCAATGTATTTAGGGAGTTCCTTTGCCTACATGGGGGCAATTGGATCATGTTATCCATTATATGGTAATGCTGTTTTTATTGCCATTATGATTGTTGGGGTTATTTATATTTCCGTCGGAGTAATTGTTTACTATGTTGGGAATACTTTCTTAGAAAAAATCTTACCAGCAATTATTGTTGGACCCTTAATTATTATTATTGGGATGTCAGTTGCCCCTAGTGCAATTAACAACTCAGGGTTAAACCCAGCCCAATGAAACCAAAGTTATTCTCGTTGAATTGGGGTTGGAATTGCCGCTTTTACTTTTACAGTAACAGCTTTAGTGGCAATGAAATGTAAAGGATTTACAAAAGTAATTCCAGTTATCATCGGGGTAGTATCTGGATATTTACTAAGTGTGATTTTACACTTTGCTTTAGGAACAGAAAATCATATTCTTGATACAAGTAAAATCAATGATCCAAGTGTTTGACAATGATACCCATCATTTAAAGCATTTTGAAACTTAAACCCAAAAAATATTGGTCCTGCTGTTTTAGCAATTAGTCCTTTAGCAATTATTGTCATTGCTGAACATATTGGTGATCATATTAGTATGGGGGCCTTAACGGGGAAAAACTTTGTTAAAAATCCCGGAATGCACCGTACATTAATAGCTGATGGGGTTTCAATTATCTTTGATGGAATGGTTGGGGGACCACCAAATACAACATACGGTGAAAATACTTCAGTTGTTGGAATGACTAAAATTGCCTCGGTGTGAGTAACTGGCTTAGCGGCCATCTTTGCTATTATCTTATCGTTTATTGCCCCAGTTAATCAATTAGTCCAAATGATGCCAGGTCCTGTCATGGGTGGAATCAGTATCATTATGTTTGGTTTAATTGCCACAAATGGGATTAGAGTTTTAATTAATAATAAAGTTGATTATAGTAATATTCGTAATGTCTTTATTACTTCAATTATTTTAGTGTTAGGATTAGGGGGAGCCATCTTTAACTTTACAATTGGAAGTGGGACATTATCATTCTCTGGAACAGCATTAGCTGCTTTTGTTGGGATTTTCTTAAACCTAGTTTTACCAAAAAAACTAAATGAAGGGTTCTGAACATTGAACTGAATTTCAGCAAAAATTAGTTTGGCTAAAAATAAAAAGAAAAATAAAACTAAAAAAAGGAAAGAATCAAAAAAATCAAAACCAGAAGATAAATAATAAAGTAAAAAAATATGAGCAACTTCTCATATTTTTTTATCTTTAAAATTTTCTTTTAATAAAAAAATTTTAAAGATAATTAAAATAAACTAAATTTATTCCATAATCTAAATAAAAACCGATATAATAAATTCATAGCATAACCTAGAAAATACAAATTAAAAATTTAATAAGGAGATAATTATGAACAAGTTAATTATAATTTTATCAACTGTATCAAACATAATATAAACTTTTACAAAAATAGTTAGTTCAAAGCATATGCTGATTAAAAAGGAGAAATATTGAAGTGAAAGTTTATAATTATTTTATTAAAAAAACTTTTAGGGATAAAAATAATATTATATTAGGAGCTTTATTTGCTGTTATGTTTATTGCAGTACAAGGATTTGTTTTAATATATGGGGTAAAATATAAAATGAGTATGGAGTTTATTCAAGTCTTATCAATTACTGCCCCAATTATTTTAATTTTATTTTCTGCATCATTTATCGTGTATTATTTTTACAAAGAAATAATTGTATATTATAAAAATGGATCATGGAATCTGGAGTTACGAATGGGTCAATCATATTGACAAATTTATTTACGAAAAATTTTAATTTCACTAATTTGGTTGTGAGTATATTTACTAGGATTATTTCTGATTAATATTTTCTTTATTGTTGGAATTAATAAGGATGTTAATCTATTAGTAATTAAATTAACCCAAAATTACTTACTGACATTTATTGTGCAAGTGTTTTTAATAGCATTAACACTATTGATTTTTTCATTTCGTAAACCTGTTTTAGCAATTATCTTATCAACTTTTATTGCTTTGATTTTTTCATGTATGGAAATTGCCACTAATCCATATGTTTTCTTGGATGGAACAATGACTGAAGTAATGGCAGATATTAATGAATTAAATATTCGTAATGAATATGCGCAAAAAGCTTTAAAACTAAAAAACAATAATAAAATTTTTAAAGATTTAAGTAATAACCCGGGTGATATTTTAAACAAATATGATATTATTTATAATCCTCAGTCTCAAGGTTTAGATAAAGATGAAAAAGCGTTATTTGATAATTATTGAAATGGAGATGTTTCAATTAATTTACCAATTTTCTTTTCTGGAGCAACAGTAAAAGCAAATGCACCACAAACAGTTTATGACTGAATGTTTGATTTAAATGAAATTTTAAAAACTGAAGTTTATCAAGCTGATAAAGTTGATAATAAATGAGCAAAAGATGAATGAATAACTTATTATCGTATTGGTCATATGGGCTTTGATAATTTAACAACTTACAAAATGCCAAAATATAATCTTTGATATACTTATAAAATAATGAATAAAAATATTGATAAATTAGTCCAAAAAGGGTATTCAAAGACTGAAATAAAAGAGATTAAAGCTGTTATTAAATTTGCCTATGATTTTGCTAATAAATATGATTATGCTAGAATACAGATACAAAAAATTAATGAATGGGGTAATTCATATCCACCAATGTTAGTTAATAAAGAGTCAGGTTTTTCTCTTTCACCAAACTATAGTATGGATATATATGAACAATTGTTAACTTCCCCGGGAGAAAATGAAATATATTCAACGCTAATTCGCCTAGTTATTAATTCAAAAATGTTTATCAATAAACCAAATGTTAGCAGAACTAACGAAATTGTGAAAAGAATTCGGTTGCAAAGTTATTTAAATCCGTTAGCTGGTTTATGAGCAATAAATAACTTTAGTTATCAATTTAATGAAAAAAACTGTATGGATTATTCAGTGTTAGGATCAAATATGGCTAATTTTATTAATAATTATCATACAGTAACATTTAATACTCCAATTGAAGCAAATAATATCCGTAGTTTTGCATATGATATGAATGATTATGAAAATAATGTTGTAGTTTCAGCCAATCATAAAATAGTTTATCCAACAATTATTTGTTTAAGTTGGTTACTAGCCAGTGGTTTAATTGGTTATTGAGGATACTACCAATTTCGCAAAAGTATTATTTTTTAAGGAGAAAACAGTATGGAACAATTTGTAGTTAAAAATTTAACAAAACAATTTAATAAAACCAGTGGAATTGATAAAATAAATTTTTCCTTTAATCTAACTGATATTATTGGCTTTGTTGGTGCTAACGGGGCCGGAAAAACAACAACGATTAAAGCAATTTTTAATGAATTAAAAACAACCGCTGGGGAAGTAACTGTTAATGGAAAACCTTTCAAAATCTACAATAAAGATAATAAGATTGGTTTTTTACCTGATTCAACTAATTTACCCCAAGATATTAAAGTAAAAGAGTATTTAGAATTAGTTGGGATTTTATCAAAAATTAATCCTAAGGAATTAAAAGAACGAATTACGCTGTTACTTGATATGTTTGATTTAACTGACTCAAAAAACAAACTAATCCGGGAATTATCAGCTGGAATGCAAAAACGTGCAGCAATTGCTGGGGTAATGATTTTTAAACCGAAATTTATTTTCATGGATGAACCAACAGCTAATTTAGATGTTGAGGCACGGATTGAAATTTTAAATATTATTAAATCTTTAAATCAAAAAGGAATTGGTTTTTTCATAACAACTCATATTATTGATGAACTAGAAAAAATCATCAATAAATTAATTATTATTGAAGCGGGGACAATTGTTTATGAAGCTGATTTTAACCATAAAAAAGATAATATTATGGAAATCTATCAAAAATATGCGGGTGGATGAAAAGAACGCAAAAACTTAGGAACAAAATTAGACAGCTTTTTTGCTGAATAATTTTATAACAATTTTATTAGTCGAAAAAAACAGTAAAAACAATCAAAGTTGTTCTTACTGTTTTTTTAACATATTAAAGGTTTTTTCTTGCAAAACAAAGCGTTTTATAGAATAATTAAAGTGAGAAAATTTATTATTTGAGGGATAAAAGGGGACCAACAGGTGTTATTTTTAAAGAGATTAGAAGCAGTAGGATTTAAATCATTTGCTGATCCGTTAACGATTAATTTTGACCATGAAATGATTGGAATTGTTGGTCCTAATGGGAGTGGAAAATCAAATATTACTGACGCCATTCGTTGATGTTTAGGAGAACAATCAATTAAGTCTTTACGGGGAGATAATAGTGAAGATGTTATTTTTAATGGTTCAGATGCTAAGTCAGCATTAAATATGGCCGAAGTCAAATTGACTTTTGATAATACGCGCCGAATTTTTAACCTTGATTATGATGAAATTGAAATTGTTCGGCGTGTTTTTCGTGGTTCAGGAGAAAATGAATATTTTATTAATAATCAACGGGTTCGTTTAAAAGATGTTCAAGAATTTGCCCTTGATACTGGCTTAACTAAATCATCATTAGCAATTATTTCGCAAGGAAATATTAATGCTTTTGCCGAAGCTAAACCATTAGAACGCCGGGCATTATTTGAAGAAGCAGCCGGAGTGGCAAAATATAAAAAACGGAAATTAGAATCGTTAAAAAAATTAGACCGTGCTAATGAAAACCTTGATCGTTTAAAAGATATTATTAATGAAATTGAACGAAAATTACCCACTTTAAAACGCCAAAGTAGTAAAGCGTTACGTTATAAAGAAAAAAAAGATAAGTTAAATGAAATTGAGTTATCGATTTTAGTGAAAGATATTACCTTTTTTAATGAAAAATTATTAGAATTACGTGAACAACAAAAAGTTATTACATCAGAAAAACATGAAGCAGAACGTGATTTAAAAAACAAAGAAAATGAATATAATGAGCTAACAAAAGTTAATTATGGGTTAGATAGTAAAATTAACTCATTATCAAAAGACTTCCAAGGATTAGTAACAGAAATTGGGAATTTAAAAGTTCAAAAAATTGAACTAGATAATAAGAAAAATTCTTTAAAAATGGCTAATAATGATATTACGATTGTTGAAATGTTAGCAAAATACAATGACTTAAAAGTTATTGTCCAAATGGAAACTGAGAAGTTAGCAGCGTTAAAAACTCAACAAGTAGAAGACCATGATCGTCAACGCAGCTTAGTTAAAACGCAAGGTAGTTTAAATGAACAATTAGGAGCTTTAAACCGTTCAATTATTCGTCTTGAAACGGATTTAGACCAAGCACAACGTAATATTGATAACCAAGATAATTTACACCCCGGGGTTAAAAACATTATTAAAAATAAAAATGTTTTACCAGGGATTATTGGCTTAGTCCAAGAAATTATTAGTTTTGATGATAAATATGAATATGCAATAGCAGTCTCATTAAGCGGGCGTTTACAAGATATTATTGTTAAAAATGTTGATAGTGCTAAAAAAGCGATTTCATACTTAAAACAAAATAATGCTGGTCATGCAACTTTTATTCCGTTAGACCGGATTCAACCGCGTTATATTAGTGATAATGAACAATTCATTATCAAATCTGTTCCTGGTTTTTTAGGATTAGGACATAATTTAGTAGCAACAAAAAAAGATTACCGTCAGGCAATCGATTATTTATTGAGTCGCTATATTATTTGTGATAATTTTGATAGTGCGCAAGAAGTTGGCCAATTATTAAAATTTAAATATAATATTGTAACCTTAGATGGGGAAATTATTCGTCCGCAAGGAGCAATTACTGGGGGGTCAAGAAATGTTAAACAAATAATTGCTAACTTTGAAAAAGAATTAACAATAATTCGTGAACAATTAGCGAAAAAAGTGGCGGAACAAGAAGCAATTAATAAACAGCTAAATGGTTTAAAAACACAGTTAGATGAAATTAATGAAAAAATTGCGGAAAACCAAGCATCAATTGGGGCAAGTAAACGCCAAATCGAAATTGTCGAACAAGATAAATTAAAAATTAAAAATGAGTACCAATTATTAACTGCAAAAAATATTGATGAATCCGAATTTGAAAGTGGTTCAGAAAGTATTAACATTATTGATTTGATTAATCAAAAAGAAATTATTAAAGTCAATATTGAACAACAGTTAAATGTTGCTCGTAGTTTAAAAGAAAAACAAACAGTAACATTAAATGATTTAAATAACTATATTTCTGAACGACGTTATTATATTTCAGCATTACAAGAACAAGTTGGTAAAATTAGCACCGATATTTCAATGTTAAATGTTAAAACCCAACAAGATCTAATGCGTTTAACTGAAGAATATCATATGACCTATGAACATGCAACAACGTTATCATTAGCAGCAATTGATAATGAAGAAGCTGTCCGGGAAGAAATTAAACAATTACGAAGTGATTTAGCCGATATTGGGAATGTTAACTTAGAAGCAATTGCAGAATATCAAGAGGAAGATAGCCGTTATAATTTTATGTTGGGAGAATATGAAGATTTAAATAAATCTGTTAAAAATCTCTTACATTCAATTTCTGAAATGGATACTTTAATGCAAGAACAATTTGATCAAACAATTAAAGCTGTTAATAAAAATTTGTCGCATACTTTTGAAGTATTATTCGGTGGGGGTACAGCAAAAATTATTTATACTGAACCAGACAATATTTTAGAAACGGGAGTTGATATTAAAGTTTCACCACCAGGGAAAAATATTGCTAATTTAAATTTACTATCCGGGGGAGAAAAATCATTAGTTGCATTATCAGTTTTATTTGCAATTTTAAAGGCGCGCCCAATCCCGTTAGTAATTTTAGATGAAGCAGAAGCCCCATTAGATCCAGCTAATGTTGAACGTTTCGCTAAATATATTAAAACATTTATTGATACAACCCAATTCTTAATTGTAACCCACCGGGTAGGAACAATGGCAAATTGTGATATCTTGTATGGGGCAACAATGCAGAAAAAAGGGGTTACAAAAATTGTAAGTATTAAATTACAACAAGCGGAAGAATTAATTAAAAATATTGAAAATGAAGGAGAAAATCAGACAAATTAATTTGGAATTAAAAAACGATTTTATCGCTTTCCATCCTTTTTTTGATATAATTAACAAGTAGTTTAGTGAAATTTTTAATTACTTGAAGTATAGGAGGTTAATAAATTTCATGGAAAAAGCAAACCCTGCTAGCCCAAAAAAAGTTAATAAGTTTAAAACATTTTTTACAAATGTTTTTAGTGCAATTGCTAGTCACCGAATGATGACAATTATTACTTTTGTGTTAATTTTAGTTATTTCAATCATAATTTGAACAATTGCGTCTGCTAGTAGTGTAATTGTTGGGGGAGGAAGTACCTCTGTTTCGGCAATTATGGCTGATATTACTGAACAATATCGCCGTGATAGTGGAAGTGATGTCTTATATAATTCTTTAGGGAGTGCCGCTGCTTTAGTTGGGGTTAAAAATGGTAGTTATGAATTTGGTTTATTATCCGAAGATGTTCATTCAACACCAATTGATGGAGATAATGGGAGAAATGCCCAAAATTTATGAAATAATAATGGTATTAATCGTTTTGTTTTTGCCCGTGATTATATTGTCTTATTCTATAATTTACCAAATGGTTGTTCATTAAATGATAATAATAAACCATTAACTTTTTCAGAGTTTGGTCTTAACGAAAACGGTAATCCTGAACCAGGAACAAAAGCAATGCAAGAAATTTATAGTCAAAATGCAACTTGAAAAAGTGTTTTTGGTAGTCAATTAACTTGTAAAAATGATGCGCCATTTTATAAAATTACCAGAGAAGCTGGAAGTGGGACTCGCAGTTTCTTTGAATCATCAGTAATTTATAAAAAAGATTATTCACAAAATGAAGTTGCTGCTTCAAATGGAGCGATGTTCCAATCAGTATCACGCACACCAGGGTCATTTGGCTATATTTCTTTTTCTTTCATTGAGCAAGTTGCAGCTAAATTAGGGAAAAATCGTATTGCCGCTGTTAAAGATCAGACAATATCACCCGATCCGCAAGTACCATTCATTGAAACACCAGAAGGAGAATTTACTTTTAATGCCATGTATTCTTTAAATCGCCCTTTTACTGGGATTGTTAATACTAATAGTTCCCAACTGGTTCCAACCTTAAAATTTTTAGCTTGAATGTTGGATCCAATTCCCTATGCTAAAACAGTCAAAGATAGTGGGTTTTATGATCCAACATATGAATTAGACCCTCATGATGCCGCTTATTGATATATTTTAGAAGGAGAAGAACCGTTAACACCCAAAGATCATTATTTTCAGAAATATAATAATAATACCGCATTTGCACTTAGTGGACAGACCACACTGACCGAACCCTTCCCATGAAACTTCAATCAAAATTATTTAAGTATTTGAGATTTAATTCGTCAGAAAATCCCTAATAATAACTACCAAGATTTAGAAGACTATGAATATAAAGGTTAAGAAATAAAGGAGCACTTCGCAATGGCAAAGACAACAACCCCAATCTCGATTCAAAAATTAACAGTTAAAGAAAAGTGAGAAAATTATTGGAAACGAGTTAAAAACAATTTCCGTAACCGCAAACAATTAATTGATTTTTTATCAAAAGTTTTAATTTATAGTTTTGCCGTTATTACAGTCTTAATTTTATTAACCCTAGTTGGTTTTATTATTTATAAATCAATTTATTTCTTCCAAAATTACCCTGGTGGTTTTTGAGGGTTTTTATCAGGACGAACTTGAAATGCTAATAATAATCAATTTGGGATTTGATGGATTATTATTTCAACTTTCTTTGTTTTATTAATTTCCTTGTTATTTGCTGTGCCATTAACAATCTTTTCATCCTTATATATTACCGAATATTTAAGCCCGCGCATAAAAGCAAAAGTAATTGGGATTGTTCGGTTGCTAGCTGGAATTCCTTCCGTTGTTTTTGGACTATTTGCCTTAACAATTTTAGGACCTTTATTTATGTTAATGGGAGCTCCATCAACATCAAACTTATTGGTTACATCAATTACTCTAGCTTTTATGGGGTTACCAATTATGATTTCTTTATCTGTTAATGCGATTGAAAATGTTCCGGAAGCTTATCGCTTTGGTTCATTAGCATTAGGATTAAGTAAAACTCATACGACTTATCGTATTGTTTTAAAATCAGCTTCATTTCGAATAGTGACAGCAATTATGTTAGGAGTTGCTCGTATCATTGGAGAAACAATGGCTGTTATGATGATTGCGGGAAATGCTCCCGATGGTTTAAAAATTGATAATGGTTTCTTAAACTTTATTTTTTCTTCAATTACAACCTTAGCTTCAACAATTGGGTTAGAAATGCTAGAAAACTCAGGACCAATGCATGAATCAGCGTTATATGCAATTGGATTAATTCTATTTATTTTTGTTTGTATTATTAATATTATTGTTATTAGTTCCCAAGCAATTAAAAGTCGTAAGAAAAATTTACATAGTATTAAAAAAGGAAAAAAATTAACTTTAAGTACTTCTTATAATGCTAAAAAAATGAATCGTCTTTTTTATAATAAAATTGAACAAACCCGCACAATTAAAAAAGTTCGCGATGGGATTGGTTTCTTTTTCCTAATTTCATCAACAATTATTGTAATTTCCTTTACCTTATTAATCCTTGTCACGATTATTTGAAAAGGGTTATTTGGTATGGTTTGACATGATTTAATTTCAACTTCAACATATAGTGAAGGGGCTGGAATTTTATCTGCTTTTCTAGTAACATTATTATTAGTAATATGTGCAATGATTTTTGCCATTCCCTTAAGCATGATTGTCGCAATTTATTTAAGTGAATATGCCGCCCCAAGTAGTCGTTTAGCACGTATTGTTCGCTATGCAATTGATGTTTTATCATCAACGCCAAGTATTATCTACGGAACCTTTGGTTTAGCCTTTTTTATTGGGGTTTGTAAATTACCAATCTCGATTTTATCGGCGGGATTAACCTTAACAATTGTTATTTTACCAATTATGATTCGTAGTATTGAAGAATCATTACAAGGAGTTTCCCCAGGTTTACGTAGTGCTTCGTTAGCTTTAGGGGCAACAAAAACATCAACAACAATTAAAGTTGTTTTACCAAATGCGATGCCTGGGATTGTAACCGCTATTATTTTAGCGATTGGACGGGTAATTGGGGAATCAGCGCCAGTTTATTTAACATTAGGAACAGCGGTCCGTTTACCAATTGCTGGATTCTTATCACCAGGTGCTAGTTTAACAACGCAAATCTTAATGTTATCAAAAGAAGGATCAACTGCTGATGCAATGCGAATTATGTATGAATTAGCCTTTACAATTATGGTCCTAATTCTGCTAGCAAATACCTCAGCCGCAACTTTGGGTAAAAAAATGGCTCCTGACTATGTCAGAGTTGGCTTTAAACAAAAGTGAACAAATCGTTTTGCCGCTCTTAAATACTTTTTTTCAAAAGAGTTTTATCAAGATAAAAAAGTTCAAATTGAGAAAAAATGACAACATTGATTCCGTAAACAACGCGCTCGTAAACAAGCACGAATAGAAAAAGAACAAGGAGATAAATAATGGACGCAAGAAGTTTTTTAAAAAGACCATCTTTTGATTCATCGGATAATAATCCTAATTTAATTGAAGTTAAAAATGTTAACTTTTTCTATAAGGGAAATAAGCAAGCATTATATAATATTTCAATGAATATTAAGGAAAATACCGTTACCGCTTTTATTGGACCATCTGGATGTGGTAAATCAACTTTATTAAGATTATTTAACCGGATGAATGATATGGAACCAAAAACAGTTTTTGAAGGGGAAATTTTGATTAATGGGAAAAATATCTATGATGCTGATACAGATATTGTTAAATTACGAACAGATATTGGCATGGTATTTCAAAAACCAGCCCCTTTTCCAATGTCAATTTACGATAATGTTGCTTATGGTCCACGTAATCAAGGGGTTAAAGATAAAAAATTATTAAATAGCTTAGTTGTTGATAGTTTAAAAAAAGCAGCACTATGAGATGAAGTGAAAGATAATTTAAAAGATTCCGCCTTTGCTTTATCTGGGGGTCAGCAACAAAGATTATGCATTGCTCGGGCAATTGCGATGAAACCAAAGATTTTATTAATGGATGAACCAACTAGTGCCTTAGATCCAATTTCAACTTCCAAAATTGAAGAATTAATTCAAGAGTTAAAAAAAGATTTTACAATTATCATTGTTACCCATCATATGCAACAAGCAGCGCGGGTAGCTGATTACACCGCTTTTTTCCTAAAAGGGGAATTAATTGAATATAATAAAACAAAAATTATTTTTTCCCATCCAGCCAATAAAAAAACGGAAAAATATATTACTGGTCGCTTTGAGTAACAAAAAGAATAAGGAGGAATAGCAAATGAGTGTTAGAGTAGAAAATGACTTATTACAAATTAAACAAATTGTAATTGATATGATAAAAATTACTACCCATCAATATGAAGATATGCTATTGAGTATTCAAAAAAATGATTTTGAATTAGCTCAAGCGGTAATTAAAATGGATGAAACAATTAACCGGATGGAAGAAGCTTTTATTGATGTGTCATTATGGAAAATTGCCAAGCAACAAATGGTAGCCAGTGATTTACGCCGTGCTGTTGGTTTTATTTCAATTGTCCGGGAAGTGGAACGAATTGCTGATTATGCCAAAAATGTTTGTCGTTATTTCATTAAATATATGCCATCAAATAAATTAGTTCACTACTTAGAAGAATTAGTGGCAAAAGTAATTGAAATGCTTTCCGAAGTTTCAAAAATTTTTGAGGAAGAAAAAATTGAATTAGCTTATAATATGCCAAAGTATGATGTTGAATTAGATCGTATCTTTAAAAAAGAAAATAATGAATTAATTGAAAAAATTCGTGATGTTAAAACAAAAGAAGAAATTAAAGTTATTACATCAACAATGCAACAATTAAAATATATTGAACGAGCTGGTTTACATATTATTAGTATTACTGAACTATTAATTTTCATTATTGAAGGAAGAACATACGATTTAGAAACACCAATTTAAAATAATATGGCAAGCATATTATTTTTTATTTTTTAGAAAGTCATTATTTTGACTAGAATATTACTAATAAAACATAGTATACTTAAGTTAAGAAAGAGGGAAACAATAATGTCTTATATTGATAATTTAAATTTATGAAAAAATGCTAAAAATTTAGAACCACAACTGGCGGCGCAATTCAAAGCAATGTCAGAACAAGAATTACTGGAAGCCTTTAGTAGTGATTTAGAATTTGGAACTGCTGGGTTACGAGGTTTAATTGGTCCTGGAACAGGGAAAATGAACTTATATACAATTCGTCGCGCAACCTTGGCATTTTTACAATTTTTACAAACAAAATATTCACTGACTGATTTAAAAGAAAAAGGAGTTGTAATTGGTCATGATAACCGTCATTTTTCTGAGCAATTTGCCCAAGAAGTGGCTGATATTTTTGCTTCAAATGGGATAAAAGCAATTTTATTTCATAACAATGACTTACGCCCAACACCAATGGTTTCATATACAATTCGCAAAATTGGGGCAACTGCTGGAGTAATTATTACGGCGAGTCATAATTCTCGTGAATATAATGGTTATAAAATTTATGACCATAATGGAAGCCAATTTTTACCAGTTGATACTGATATAATTGGGGAAAATTATTTGAAAATTAAAGGAGAAGTTTTTACTTTAAGTCTTAATCCGAGAGCCGAACTGTTAACATTTGTCCCCCAAACAGTTGAAGAAAATTACGTTGAGGATGTTAAAGCAATGCAATTTTACCCAGATCAAAAACGCAATATTAAAATTGTTTTTTCAAATCTGCATGGAACAAGTAAAGACTGAACACCACGGATTTTAAGAGAATGTGGTTATGATGTTATTATAGTAGAGGAACAGTTTAATAATGATCCCGATTTTACTTATGCTCCAAATCCAAATCCAGAACTAGCGGAGTGTTTTGATTTACCAATTAAATATGCCCAACAACACGATGCTGATATTATAATTTTAAATGACCCTGATGCTGATCGGTTAGGAATTGGAATTCGCCAAGCCGATAATTCATATTATTTGATGACGGGAAATGAAACAGCACCAGTATTATTAGAATATTTATTCTCACACTATCAAAAAAATAATAGGTTACCAAAAAATGGGGTTATGTATAATACTTTTGTAACTGGAAATTTATCAGATAAAGTGGCAGAAAGTTATGGGATTGAAGTTGTTAAAACTTTAACTGGTTTTAAATGGATTGGTGATCAAATGGCGAAAGCACCAAGCCAAAATAGAACATTTTTATTTGGTTTTGAAGAGGCATATGGTTATGTTTTAAAAGATATTGTTCGTGATAAAGATGGGATTCAAGCATCATTAGTTATTGCTGAAGCATGCTGATATTATCATAACTTAGGAAAATCATTTTTAGATGTTTTAAATGAACAATACGAAAAATTTGGTTACTACTATTGTAATACAGTTAATTTAGTACGAACTGGTGTCGAAGGTCCTCAAATTATTAAAGGGATGTTAAAAACACTACGTGAAAAAACACTACCAGCTTTACATGGAATTACGTGTGTTAAAAAAGAAGATTATTTAACGGGATTATATAATATGCCTGGACAAGATTTATTAAAATTTTATTTTGCTGATGGTAGCTGATTTGCTGTTCGTGCGAGTGGGACTGAACCAAAAATTAAATTCTATTTTGTTTGTGTTGATAAAAGTACACAACAAGCAAAAACAAAGATGGAGTTAATGTACCAAGAATTAGCAGAAAAATATTTAAACAATTAATTTTATGATAAGATAATTAAAGAAAAAGGGGATTTACAATGGGAAAAATTTTTTTTGAGGCCGATGATAATCGTAAAGGAATCATTGATAATGTTTTTGTAAAAGAAGGACAACCAGTCCAAACAGGTGATAAATTAGTTAATGTTGTTACACAAAGCCGGGTTTATGAAATTAAAGCGCCAGGTCCAGGAGTTGTAACTAATTTAAGTATTTATGAAAATAAAGTAATTAATACAGGGGATATTTTACTTGAATTAAATAGTCAATCTAAACATTATAATCATCATGATCAAAAAAACATTTATAACAAATCAAATTTTACTAATGTTCGTTTTGACAATAATCAAAATAAAAAAACGGAAACAGAAATTTTCCGCGAAGAGTTAATTGAAACATTATTAGCCCGTAAAGTAGCGGGGGAAAATTCTGATTCAATTGAATTAACAGAAGAAATTCTTGAGCCAGTATTAACTGAACAACCAACAGTACCACTTTCACAGCAAACTGGTTCAGTACAATCAGAGGTAAATAATAATACATACTCTTTTGGTGATGAAATTGCAACAACATCAGTATTATTAACAGATGAAGTGAATAATACTTCCCAACCAGCTGCTGATGAAAAAGATTTTATTTCAAACATGAATAGTTTACGAAAAAACTTGCAAGAAGTTGAAACAGCAACTAACACGGTTGATATTCAAGAAGAAATTATTAACAATTTAATTTCTGATGTTGATGTTGACCAATTATCAGGTCATTCAAACTTTAAACCGCAACAACCATTTCAAGATGAATTGTCAAAAACATTTGTTCATCGAATGTATACGGATATTCAAAATGATTTAAATCATGAAAGTAATATTGAACCAGGTAAAGTTGAAATTGAACCAACAACAACTGAAATTATTTATTTTAATGAAGAATTAATGGAGCAAGAATTGGATGATAATAATATTGTTTCAACGCCAACCAAAGAAGATCCATCAGCATTAGCCCCAGAACAACCTAGTTTTGACCAATCAGAAATTATTGCTGATTTAACAAATAATGTTGAAGAGCCTCGTGATATTAGTCAGGAAAACAATGATAATATCAGTAGTGAAGCAACATTAAGTGCTCATGCTTATCGGCGTGTTGAACGATTGTTAAAAAATCATAATAAAACAGCCCAAACTTTTTTAGATATTGAAGTTGATGTTAGTGAGTTAGTTAGTTTATTAACAATTATGCGTGAGGCTTATTTACAACAAAATATTGAGTTAACATTGTTACCATTTTTTGTCAAAGCTGTCCACAGTGGTTTAAAAAAATTCCCGCTTTTAAATGCTAGTTTTAACTTAGCAACACAAAGTGTTCTTTTTAAATGAATTTACAATATTGCTGTTAGTTTAGACAATGATACAACAATTACAACACCAGTTTTATTTGACTTAAAAGATGACACAATTAAAGAGATTGCAACAAAATGTAATGCTTTAGCGGCAAAAGAATATGATGATAATAGTGAAGCCTTTGATTACGAAAATTCTACTTTCTCAATTTTTAATTTTGGTGATTTCGGAGTAACACGAGGAACTTTAACAATTCCTGAACATCATTCGGCGGCAATTGGGATGGGGATTATTTTCAAAAAACCAGTTGTTGTTGAAAAAAATGATATTGCCATCCGTGATATTATGGTAATCACTTTAGCTTATAATGAAATGATTATTGATATTACCGAAGCAAGTAAGTTTGCCCATTATGTTGCATACTTATTATCAAATCCAGGATTATTGTTGTAAGTAATTATAGAAAGAAGGTGCTGTATGCAAATTAAGGATTTAACAAAAGAAGGCTCAAACTTGCAATTAACAGTTTTAGCCGAAAAAGTTGCCCAAGGGGTGGCAACAAATGGGACAACATATTTATCAATTACCCTAAAAGATAAAACCGGAACAATTGAAGCACGATTATGAGATGCCAAACCCCTTGATTTAGAAACATGAGTTAAAGGGAACTTTTATGAAGTTAATGTAAACATTATTGAATATCGTCGTATTTTACAAGCAAAAATTAATAGTTATAATATTGTTGATCCTAGCGAAATTAATTTTGATGATTTTTTAGAAACAGCACCAATTAATGCCGAAGAAATGTACCAAGAAATTATTAATTTTGTTAATAATTTACAAGAACCAGTTTATAAAAAAATTATGGAGTTAGTCTTATTGCAATATGGCGAAGATTTTAAAGTTTGGCCAGCCGCAATTCGTAATCATCATGAAATTAAATCAGGGTTATTATGACATAGTTTGACAATGCTAAAAATGGCGGAAAGTTTACGGATAATTTATTCAGATCGCTTAATTGATTTTGAACTTTTAGGGTGTGGCATTATCTTACATGATTTAGGAAAAGTAATTGAAATTAGTGTTGGGACAGTTAGTGATTTTTCTTTAGCAGGAAAATTATTAGGTCATATTTCAATTATGGGTAATGAAATTCATCGCATTGCGAAAGAAAATGACATTGTTGATGACAAAGTCTTATTACTAGAACATTTAGTTTTAGCAAGCCATGGAAAATTAGAATTTGGTTCACCAGTTGAACCCCATTTATTAGAAGCAGAAATATTGTCATTTTTAGATAATTTAGATGCCCGAATTTATCGTATTGACCGTGAGTTAGAAAAAATTAATGTTAATGACCAAACCCCACGCTTATTACCAATCGAAAACCGTTGATTTATTAAGCACTTTGATAAAAATAAATAATTGATTATTGTTAGCCTTTCTCAAGGCTTTTTTATTTTGGAAGATAATGTGTGAAAACCCAAAGAAAGTAAAGAGATTTTTTTTATTAAAATAACTTTTTTATAAAAAAAATTTAAATAAAGTATATAATTAAAAAAGATATAACTTATCTTATTTTTTTAGTTAAACAATGAAAAACTAAAAGTAGGAAAATTATCGAGATATTAGAAAGGAGTTATATCAGTAATGAAAATTATAGTAGTAGGAGCAAATCATGCCGGAACAACAGCGATTCGAACTTTAAGAAGATTAGATCCAAGCGCTGAAATTGTGACATATGATCGTAATAACAACATCTCATTCTTAGGGTGTGGAATTGCCCTTTGAGTTTCAGGGGAATTAAATGATCCGCAAGGATTATTTTATGCTTCACCAGAGATTTTAGCAAATGAAGGTATTAAAGTTAATATGGAACATGAAGTAATTGGGGTTGATAACAAAAACCAAAAAATTCGTGTTAAAAATCTACAGACAAATGAAGAATTCGAAGATAGTTATGATAAATTAGTGTTAGCAATTGGGTCATGACCAATTATTCCACCAATTGAAGGAATTAAACAAGAAGGTGTTCATATTGTTAAGTGATATCAACATGGAGAGATTGTAAAAAATGCCAATGACAATGATGACATTAAAAATGTTGTTGTTTGTGGGGCTGGTTATATTGGAATTGAATTAGTAGACGCTTTTTATCAAAAAGGTAAAAATGTTACACTAGTTGATATTTCAGATCGTATCATGCCACGTTATTATGATAAACCATTTACTGATTGTGTCGAAGGCGCAATGCAACGCGATGGTGTTATTTTCCGTGGTGGAGAAACTGTTGTTAAATTTGAGGGAAAAGACAATGTTGTTAGTCATGTTGTAACCGACAAAGGTTCATACCCAGCAGATTTAGTAATTTGAGCAGTTGGTTTCCGTCCAGCAACAAAAATGTTAGAAAATGTTGTTGATTTAAATAAAAATGGGGCAATTATGGTTGACCAATATATGCAAACATCTGATCCAAATATTTTTGCAGTTGGTGATTGTGTTGAAGTTTATGATAATGCCAAAAAAACATCAGCATATATTGCTTTAGCAACAAATGCTGTTCGAACAGGAGTAGTGGCGGCTGTTAATATTATTAAACCAGCTGGCTTAGCATCACCAGGATTCCAAGGTTCGAATGCTATTAATGTTTTTGGATGGTGCTTAGCTTCAACAGGGGTTACCGAAACTGTTGCAAAAGATTTAGGCCTTGATTATGACCAAATTACTTTTAGTGATAATGATCGTCCAGAGTTTATGTCATCTTATAAAAATGTAATTATAAAAATTGTTTGAGATAAAAAAACAAGAAAAATCATTGGAGCTCAAGTTGGTTCAGAAAATAATCATACTGAAGTAATGTATATGTTTTCATTAGCAATCATGAAAGGAGTAACAATTGATGAGTTACCATTAATTGATATTTTCTTTTTACCACATTTTAACAAACCATATAATTTTATTACCCTAGCTGGTCTAGAAGTTTTAGGACTAAACTATTTTAAAAAATAGTAAGTTAGGAATTAGTTATGTTATGCTTTAAAAGCAATGATAACGATGTCTATTTTAATCTAGCCTTAGATGAGTATTTATTAAAAAGTGATCTACCAACGCCAATTTTGTTTTTGTGAAAAAACCATAACACCGTAATTGTTGGAAAAAATCAAAATACTTACGAAGAAGTTAATCAAAAATTGGCAAATGATGATCATGTTAAAGTGGCACGACGAGCATCTGGGGGTGGGGCAGTTTATCAAGATGATGGAAACTTATGTTTTTCAATTATTTTAGATAAAAATAGTGCAATGGCCAAAAACTATCACACGATTTTGCAACCAATTATTGATGTGTTAGCCAAATTAGGATTAAATGCTCAGTTTGCTGGAAAAAATGACATTGAAATTGATGGTAAAAAAATTTCAGGGAATGCGCAATTCCAATATAAAGAACGTTTACTTCATCATGGAACATTTTTATTTAATGTTGATTTAAGTAAAATGGGAAAATATTTAAATGTTGATCAATCAAAGATCATCTCAAAAGGAATTAAATCAATTCCAGCCCGAGTAACAAACATTAAACCATTATTAGAACAAGATCTTTCAATTGATGATTTCATGGATTTTATTATGCAAGAGTTTATTGAACAAGGAACAGTTGTTCAAGCAATTCCCGATAATATCATCACAGCAGCTCACAAGTTAGCTGAAGAAAAATATCGGACTTGAGAATGGATTTATGGTAAAAACCCTAGTTTTGTTTTTCAAAACAAAATTAGGTTTGAAGGGAAAGGGACCCTTGATGTACGAATGAATGTTGAAAATTCAATAATTAAAGAAATTAAATTTTTTGGAGACTTTTTGGGATGAGAAGGAACCGAACAATTAGAGGCTGCTTTAGTTAATTGCAAGTATCAAATTGAAGATATTAACAAGATCTTAGAGCACTTTGATTTAACAAAAATTTTTGGTGATAAATTTACTCGCTCAGAAATTTTAGAAACGATTGTTCATAAATAAGGAAGGAAGAGGAAACTATGTATTTTGACAAATTTAATGCATTGAAAAATGAAAAATTACAAATTATGGATAATACTGGGAAAATTTTAAAACCAGAATTAATGCCAAAGATTAGTGATGAAGATATCTTAACAGCATATAAACTAATGTGTTTATCACGTCGTCAAGATGATTTTCAAAACAAAGTGCAACGTCAAGGAAGAATGTTATCATTCTTATCATCAACAGGGCAAGAAGCCGCTGAAGTAGCTTATGCAATGCAAATTATTAAAGGAAAAGACTGATTTTCACCAGCATATCGAAATAATGCCGCATGATTAACAGCGGGAATCCCAATGCGTAATATTATGTTATATTGATGTGGAAATGAAATGGGAGCAAAAACACCGGAAGGAATTAATGTTTTACCAGTTAATATTCCAATTGCAACACAATATTCACACGCAACAGGGTTAGCTTTTGCTGAAAAATATAATAAAACTGGGGGAGTTGTCTTAACAACTACTGGTGATGGCGGTTCTTCAGAAGGAGAATTTTATGAGGCAATGAACTTCGCTAAATTACATGAAGTTCCAGCAATTTTTATTGTCGAAAATAATCAATTTGCGATTTCAACCCCACGAAAAAAAGCAACAAAAGCAATTAACTTTGCTGTTAAAGGAATTGCTGTAGGAATGCGTAATATTTTAGTTGATGGAAACGATTTCTTTGCTGTTTATGGGGCTGTTCAAGAAGCAATTGCTTTAGCTCGTAAAGGGGAAGGACCATCATTAATCGAATGTGAAACATATCGAATCGGACCCCACTCTTCAGCAGATGATCCAAAAGTTTATCGTGATGAAGACAATCATCAAGAACAAATCAAAAATGATCCATTAATTCGTTTAAAAGCATATTTAATTGCAAAGAAAAAATGATCAGAACAAGAGCAAACAAAATTAGATGCTGAGCAAGATCAATTTATCAAAGATGAGTTTGCTTGAGTTGAAGCAAATAATAATGTTGATTTAAAAGATATTTTTGCATATACATATGAAGAAATGCCAAACTTTTTAGCAAAACAATATGAAGAAGCAAAAGCATTTTTTGAAGCATATCCAAGTAAAGGAGGACACCACTAATGGCGGTTTTGAATAATATTCAGGCGTTAACACATGCCTTAGATTTAGCAATGGAAAAACACCAAAATGTTATTGTTTATGGTGAAGATGCTGGATATGAAGGGGGAGTTTTCCGAGCAACAGTTGGGTTACAACAAAAATATGGTGAAGAACGCTGTTTTGATGCCCCAATTGCCGAAGCAACATTGGTTGGGACAGCAGTTGGAATGGCAATTAATGGTTTAAAACCAGTTGTTGAAATTCAATTTGAAGGATTCTCATATCCGATTATCCAACAATTATTTACCCATGTCGCACGTATGCGTAACCGTTCACGTGGTCGTTTTACTTGTCCAATGGTAATTAGAATGCCAATGGGGGGAGGAATTCGTGCGTTAGAACATCACTCGGAAGCAATGGAAGCAATGTTTGCTCATAACCCGGGGTTAAAAGTTGTGATTCCTTCAACACCTTTTGATACAAAAGGGCTGTTATTAGCTGCTGTTGAATCACCAGACCCAGTTTTATTCTTAGAACCAACAAAAATTTATCGGGCATTTAAACAAGATATTCCTGATGAATACTATACTTTACCAATTGGGGAAGGCTATAAAGTACAAGAAGGAACAGATGTAACAATTGTAACTTATGGCGCTCAAGTTGGAGATTGTGAAAAAGCAATTGAACATTTAAAAGGGGAAGGTAAAAATATTAGTGTTGATTTAATCGATTTACGTACAATTCAACCATGAGATCGTGAAATGGTAATTGAATCAGTTAAAAAAACTGGCCGTTTAATTGTTGTTCATGAAGCCGTTCGTTCATTCTCAGTTGCTGCGGAAGTAATTGCAACTGTTAATGAAAAAAGTTTTGAATACTTAAAAGCACCTTGTGCTCGTGTAACAGGATATGATATTATTGTGCCATTTGATCGTGGCGAACATTTCCACCAACCATCAGTTCAAAAAATTGTTGTTAAAATTAAAGAAGTGTTAGATTATCAATTCTAATTGGGAGGAAGAGGAAAATGGTTAAATTTAAATTTGCAGATATTGGTGAAGGACTAACTGAAGGGAAAGTTGGGGCTATTAATATCAAAGTTGGTGATAAAGTCAAAGATGGCGATGAAATGTTTTCAGTAGAAACTGATAAAGTTAATGCCGAAATTTATTCACCATGTGATGGTGTCATTACAAAAATTAATATGAAAGTTGGCGATGTCATTTATGTTGGCGATGTTGTTGTTGAAATTGATGATGGGAAAGGTGATGCACCAGTGGCATCAGCAACACCAGCACCTAGTGTTGCAGAACCAGTTGAAGAAGAAAAAGCCGCGGGTGTTGTTGGCGCAGTGCCAATATCAAATGCTGTTTTACCATCACGTGGTTTACCAACAACAAACAATGCCGCAGTAAATAATGAACATATTTTAGCGACTCCAATTGTGCGAAAAATGGCCGCTGATATGAAAGTTGATTTATCAAAAATCAAAGGAACTGGTCCTAATGGTCGCATTATGAAGGCGGACTTATTAGCCGGACCAACTTCAGCGCCTATTGCAAGTGGACCTTCAATTGGGGGAGCACCAATTACAATTCCAAACATTCAAGTGTCAGGAAATGTTAAACGTGAACCAATGTCATCAATTCGTAAAGCAATTGCAAAACAAATGACATTGGCAAAAACAGTGATTGCTGAAACAACTTTAATTAAAAATGTTAATGTAACAAAATTAATTGAAATTAGAACTCAATTAAAAGGCCAAGCGGAAAAACAGGGGGTTAAATTGACTTACATGCCATTCTTTATGAAAGCATGTGCAATTGCCTTAAAAGAATTCCCAATTTTAAATTCTTCATATGATCAACAAAGTGAAGAAATTATTTATAAAGAATATTATAATATTGGAATGGCAACTGATACGGCGAATGGTTTAATGGTTCCCGTTGTTAAAGGAGTTGATCAATTAAATGTCCTACAAATTGGGGCAGTAATTAATGATTTAGCAACTCGTACGCGTGATCGTAAATTAAAAGCCGATGAAATGCGCGATGGGACTTTTACAATTAGTAACTTTGGGTCAGCGGGGGTTGAAATTGCAACACCAGTAATTAATTTCCCAGAAGTTGCCATTTTAGGAGTTGGAACAATTGAAAAAAAACCAGTTGTTAATGCCAATAATGAAATTGAAATTAGTTCAATCTTACCATTATCATTAACAATTGACCATCGTTTAATTGATGGTGCTGATGGAGGGCGTTTCTTACAACGTGTAAGCGCCTTACTTGAATCACCAGCTTTATTACTATTATAAAATCATTAAAAGAAATAGAGAGGTAACAAGAATTATGGATAAATTTGATGTTATTGTTGTCGGCGCTGGTCCCGGTGGATATGTTTGTGCAATTAAGGCAGCCCAAGAAGGGTTGAAAACAATGATTGTCGAAAAAGAATACTATGGGGGTGTATGTCTAAATGTTGGTTGTATCCCAACTAAAGCGCTATTAAAAAGTTCAAAAGTTTATGACATTATTCAGCATGCGGACACCTATGGAATTGATATTGGGGATTTAGATAAAATTGTCCCTAATTGAGATAAAATGCAAGATCGTAAAAGTAAAGTTGTTAACAAATTAACAAGTGGTGTTGAATTTTTATTAAAGAAAAATAAAGTCACAATTGTTAAAGGAACAGCAAAAGCACTTGATAAAAACACGATTGAAGTTGATGGCAAAAAATATAGTTGTGACAACTTAGTTATTGCAACAGGAAGTACAAGTCGAATGCTACCATTACCTGGTTTTGAAGAAGGTTTTAAAGCTGGTTATGTTATTTCTTCAACAGAAGCTTTAAAATTACCAAAAATCCCCAAAAAACTAGCTGTTATTGGGGGTGGGGTAATTGGAGTTGAATTTGCTTGTTTGTACCGCCGTTTAGGAACAGAAGTAACAATTTTACAAGGATTAGATACAATTTTGGAAATTTTGGACAAAGATGTTCGTGAAGAAATGACAAAATTATTAATCAAAAACAAAGTTAAAATTGAAACAAATGTTAAAATTAAAGAAATTAAGGATAAAGCCGTTCATTATACTAATGATAAAGGTGAAGATGTTGTTTTAAAAACAGATTATTGTTTAGTATCAGTTGGTCGTAAACCAATTATTAATGGTTTTGAAAACATTGGGCTAAATATTAATGATCGCCAAAGTATTGTTGTTGATGATGGTTGTCGTACTAACTTGCCAGGGGTTTATGCGATTGGGGATGTTGTTGGGAAAGCAATGTTAGCTCATGTCGCATCAGTTCAAGGATTGGTTGTTATTGATAACATTAAAGGACGTAATCAAAAAATTGATTACAATAAAATTCCGGCCTGTATTTATTCATCCCCTGAAGTTGCCGTTGTTGGTAAAACTGAAGATGAGTTAATTAAAGCAAAAATACCATACAAAGCCTTTAAATTCCCAATTGCAGCAAATGGAAAAGCCTTAGCTGATGGGGAAACTGATGGATTTGTTAAAGTTATTTGTGAACCAAAATATGGTGAAATTTTAGGAGCTCATATGATTTGTGGAACAGCCACTGATATGATTTCAGAAATTACAACATGTATGGAAATGGAAGGAACAATTTATGATTTAGGACGGGCAATTACTCCTCATCCAACTTTATCAGAAATGATTATGGAAGCCGCTCATGGTTTAGAAGGGCATGCAATTCATATTTAAATCTAACACTATGTTAGATTTTTTTTAAATATTTTGCATAATTTTGCTGGTATTTTTTGATAAATCAAGAGAATAATAATGCGAATCAAAAATATTTGCTATAATAATCTATAGATAGTAAATTTATACTAATTCAAAGGTGGGATATTAATGGCAAAAAATAAGGGCAAGAATCACGGAACTTGAAGTAATATTAACAAAATAACAAAGCAAGTTAGCGTTCATTCAAAACGCAAAAGTATCATTATTGCTTGTTGTGCGGCCCTATATTTAGGGGCTTTAATTCCAATGACCTATTTAGCAGCTTGATTTTTATCGGAAGTTTTAAGTTATGGGGGAATTGAGACTGATGGAACATTGCCAAATTTAAATAAAGGCGAATATTTTCAAGTTGACTTTGCCTATACGCCTTTACGTGATAACCCGCTTAATCAACCAAAATTTGAAAAACAAGTTATTAAAAGTGACCTAAATAATAAACTGTCTGAGCGTATGGCTGTTAAATCAACTTCATTGCGCCTAGAATATGCCTATAATTTTATTTTTGAAACAGCCCCTGAGGCATATATTAGTAAAAGCTTTTTTTATAAAGATAAATATCCTGAGCCCGGAAAAATTGAAATTGTTAACATCTATACTAACGCACTTCGGAGTAAAACTTTAGGATTAAGTGATGTTCAAAATAATAAGTTTAATATAATTAATAATTTATTAAATTTAGAAATTAAATATAATGGTGAATTACAATCACAATTAATTTTAATGCCAACAATGTTTGTTGGAATGGAATCGTTTTTATCGAACTTTTTTGAATTTAAATTAGGTAATTCAATGCATAAAAATCTTGGTGATAATGTTATTTGAGAAAATCAAACTAATATTGTTGGTGACCAAGCTAATGGTTTAATGTTAGCGGGGGAAAGTACTAATCCGCTGAATTTTGCCGATAAAGTTTATCAAAGTTATGGGGAGTATTTTGATAAGTTTTATAATGCTAATAAGGGTGATGACAAAGAATTTGTTGGTAATTTTAATCCCTACAGTAATTTTGTTATTTCATCAGTTAACACAAAAGACCAAGTAATTGAAAATCTCCCAACTAATTTAAATAGTTATAATTATATGTTTGATATTGATACCGTTTTTAGTGAATCAAATAATCAGACCAAGATTTCTCCCCTTGAACAGTATCTTCAAAAAACAAAGTTAAAAAGTCTAAAAATTGATATTAAAGAAAAATATATTGCTCAGTTATTAGTTTTTTTAAAAAATGTTATTGAAACATCAAGCAATCCGGGACTAGCCTTACCTGTTGAAAATGTCCCTAGTGATTGAAAAGACTGATATCAGTTAATTAAACCAAAAAAATTAGATTTAACAAAGCCAGAAGAATTTTACTTTATGTTTTTACCAGAAGGGGAGACTTTACAACATATTTTTGGGGTTAATTTAAAAAAATACATTGCGGAAATTTTAGATGGTAAAGAGTCATTACGCGATGCAATTATTCGAATTGGAAATGATATTTTAGCCAAACCAAATTCAACAGAAAATAAATGGTTATTTAAATGAAATGTCTTACCATTCCAAACCCATGCACGGTTTGAGGATAAAAATTATCAAATGTATAAACGAAAAATACAAGAACCACAAGATTTAGTGATTGATGTTTTTGCAAATAAACCAAAAGAACAAAATTATATTACAATTAACCAACCTAATTTACATTATGTGACAAATTTAGCAACAACAACCGAAAATACGAAATATGCTATTAATGATCTTCGTAAACGCAATGAATTATTTGTTAATTACTGAAGTAGTAATTTATATAATAGTGAGAAGTTAAATACAATTAATTTACAACAAAATTTTACTAGTTCAAATGAGCTTAGCAATGCTATTAAAGAACAACTAGTCAATCAAACATGGCAATTTGCAAGTAATTTAAATCAAGTTACTAAGCCAAAATTAGATATTTTAGCTGGGATGACAAAAGGCAGTTATACAACAGCCTTTACAAATGAGTATGATATTAAAATTGTTCCTGTTAATAAAACACATTCAGGGATTGGGAATTTTAATAATTGAGCGCAAGCTGTTATTGACCACAATGTTGATGATTATCAAGATTATACGGCATTAGACATTCGAATTACAGCACGAACAGGGCAATTACCACCAAATTTGCAAACAATCACTTTCCGCTTTAATACTATTTATTCTAAGTAAATTATCAGATATAATATATCTATATTTTATTATTCAATCGAAAAGAGGTGAGATTATGAAAAAATTATTAGGTTTTTTAACAAGCATTGTGGTAACTGGTTCAACAGCAAGTGCAGTTGTTGCTTGTGGGGGTGAAGATAGTACTTCAATTAATCAAGGTAAAACTAATGCTACCACTGATTTTAAATTAACTGATATTGTTAAAGTAAAAAATGCAGGAACCGATATTAATCAATTAATCTTATCCGCTGCGATTAAAGAAGGACGACTTAAAGATGATATTAGTTTAAACATTCTAGATATTACTGACCAAAAAAATAATGAATATCCAACTGCTAATGGTCAAAAGAGGGATGGCTATCTTGTCTTAACTTTCCGTGATGATCCCTTGATTCGCTATACTGGTGTGATTACAATTCGTTTTACAATTGTTAAGGAAGCAACTTTTGATATTACTCAAGAGGTAAATTTAGGTTCTGAGTATTTTGATGTGACAGAATATCAATATAATTCTGGTCAAGGATTGGACATTTTTATCTGAGAGCGAGTGCTAGAAAAAGGCTTAGAAAAAGATGCCCCAACGGATAAAAGTGCTTATGACTTTTCAAAAATTACCTTTCCACCAGAAAATAAATTGGCCAACACAAGTTGAGTTTTAAAATGCAATGATAACGCTAATAAACCAGGGGTAACATATAGTGGGGAAATTACTGTTACTTTTAATTGAGTTTGATACCAAGCTGACATTGAAGTTTCATTACCAGCCGTTAATAATGTACCAAATTTTGAACAAGCAATTTGAAGTGCTGTTAAAGATAAGATGGATGGAGTTAATAACTTTAAGTTTTCTGATCAATATCAAAATTATGATATTGCCTGAGAGCAAATCAAAGAACCAAGTTTTGGAGATTCAACCTCTTTTAATATTTTAGCCAAACCAAAACCAAATCAAGGTGATTTTAGTTTAATTCATATTATCGGTAAAATTAATAAAGATGCTATTGCAATGCCAACAGATTCTATTGGACCAATAGAAATAGAAATTACCTTAAAAGATAAATCTAATATTGATCAAATTATTAACGAAATTTGAAATAAAACCTTAGTTTTATTAAATGATTATAATTTACCATTGTTACCAGATTTTAACATTTTTAATATTAGTAGTTGAAAAACAGATATTTTAAATAACTGACCAGAATTAGGCTTGTGACAAACTTTTACTTTAAAAGCAATTAATAATAATTCTGATAGACGTTTTAGAGGTGATTTAACAGTTAATGTTAAATTGTTAAGTCTTGGCTTTTTTGAACGCATTAATTTAACTGAACGGTTAAATTTATCAGTTGATGAAATTAAAGATCAAGAAAAAGTTCTTGATAAACTTTGAAGTATTTTAATTAATGAACAAGAATGAAAAAATGCTCAAGTCTCAAATGACCGTTCAAAATATGATATTAATTATGATGATATTCAAAAGGCTATTAATCGTTCAAATTTATTAGATTTACCAGTTGACTATGATGCAGTTATTATTTCAAAACCTGAAGCAAATATTGAAAAAGATGTTGAGGTCAGATTAACAGGAGTGTTAAAAGTTATTAAATAAAAAAAATCTTATTTAAAATAAGATTTTTTTTATTTTCCTAAATAATGCGCTATTATTTTAATGGTTATTTACAGATAAAATGTTATAATCATCCTATAATTAAAATGAGGTAAAATATGGTAAAAAAACAAGGAGTAAAAATATCAACAATTGATTCAACGCATAATCCAGCGCTAACGAGAATGTATTTTAGCAATGGTGGTGAAATAATTGGCCGCTTTTGTATTCTTTTTTCGCAGTTATTAATGCTAGGTGTTATTATTATTATCTCCGCCTCATTTGGAGCCCTAGCTGCTAGTAAATTACCAATTCCAGCTATTTTTAATGAATTTGGGATTGCTGATGGCGCTTTTCGTGCAATTACTGTTGTGATTGCATCATGTGGTGTAATTTTCTCGCTAGTATTTGTGATTCCAACCTTAATTGTTCGCAACATTAAATTGGTTAAAAGAGTTGGAATTATCTATAATACAATTGGTATTTTATTTACTGTCCTTTTACTAGTTTTAAGTATTTTTTGTTATTTTTATTTACCTGTTAAATTTAATTTACCAGGAATAATTTTAGCTGGTGGAACAGTAATTTTAGTTTTTATTGGTAGTTTATTATTATGAACATCAGCTTTACAGCAACAACATCGTTTAAATAAAGCACTTACCACTAGTATTTTATTTAAAAATAATTTAGCTGATGAGGAGGTATAAAAATGGCACGAGGACAAAAAGAGGATAAAAATAAGCAAAAGGATGGTGTAATTAATCATCATATTGAATTTGTTGAAGATAACCGCCCTAATCACTTGAAAAAAATGGAACAACCAATTCCTAATCGCGCAGTCAGAAATTTAGGAACCTATAATTTAAAGCAACGGGGAGTGAACCAAAAATTACCATATTTTTATGATGTTGAAGCTACTAGTTATTATTTTCAAAGTAAATGAGAAATTAGTGCCCGCTTTTTTATCATTTTTAGTCAACTCCTGATTTTAATCCCAGCTTTAATTTATGTCCAGTCATTAGCCCAAATTGCGGCCCAATCAATTCTTGCTTTATTACAAGGCTTGGCTGGTGGCTTTGGTGGGGATTTAATTATCCAAAACTCATGAATTGTTATCTTATTAGTTGTAATTTTCGTTATTGCTTGAGTTTCAATTTTTTTCTTAACAATGTTACCGATGTTTTTAACCCGAACAATTAGAACTGTCCGGATTTGAACTAAAATTATTTTGATAATAGGTACAATTAATAATGGAATAGTCATTGCGATGGGGATTGCCCAACTAATCTATTTACAGTTAAATAACCCAGTTATTAGTGATACGATGATTACAAAAATTATTCTTTTAGGCCTAACAGGATTGGCGAGTTTGTGTTTTACATTAGGATGCTGATCACTTATCAATAATAATAAAAAATATTATCGCGATGTTGAAAATAAAATTGCTGAACAAATTCGTGAACTAAGAAAATAACAAAGGAGAAAGAAAACAATGATTGGAAAAGTAGCAGATAAACGCGCAGGATTAGCGCTCCAATGAAATACTAAAACAGAAATTATTGCGCGCTTACTCATTTTTGCGTTTGCTTTTTTAGCAATGATAATGGGTTACTTTGTTGCCGGGGGTTGTGCAATGGCGTATAATCATTTACAAGATGTTATTGGAGCGATGAATCATGGGACTTATAAAATAAATTATATTATTGGGGGCTGCTGTGGTCTTATTGTTGGGATTTTCTTTTTTGTTTTTATTGGAATTCCAGCAATTAAAGTTCGCCGGGCTGAAAGTGTTAAACCGTGAATTATTTTAGCAACAATTTTTAACTTTTCTTATTATGTTTTAACATTTAGTCTTTTAGCATCTTTTGCAATAATTTATCACAATTTTAATCAATACTTTCTAACAGCTGTTACTATTTTACCGCTTTGTTGTTTAATTACTTTTGTGATGTATTTTTTACTTTGACGGGAAGTTAAAAAGCAATGGAAAATGCGCAAAGGGTTTGAATATTTGGCCGAAGAAAAATTATTTCAAGCAAATGAAGCAAAATTGGAAGAATTAGAACGTCGTCGCCAAGTGCTCTATCAAGCGGAAGTTATTAAGCATCAACATGATAAACATAGTTTAAACGAACAAGCAAATCAAAAAAATCATGTTTTACGTCAAAAACATGTTTGAACCGAAGAAGAACCAGAACAAGAACATTAATTTTTAATTAGGAGAAGTGCAAATGACAAGTCAACAGCAACCAAAACCGCTAACAAACCATTCACGGCGTAAAACTAATTTAAAAATTATGATTTCTTTGGCAACAATTATTATTTTAGGGGCAATTGGGGGAATTATTTATGCTATTGTGGTTGAATCTTCATTTTATGATAAAGATCCATGAGCAAATGCCATTCCATTAGATAATAAAATTGCCAATGAAATTAATAAGCACCTGTCAAAACCATTACTTAATGCCAATGGGACAGTTAATCCGGATAATTTAAAATCTTATCTTCATTTTACTGTTCCTGAAAAAAGTAGTTTAACTTCATATAGTAATAAACTAGACAGTGATTTAATTCGTAATTTATTTGCTGAGGAAGAATGAATTTTAAATAATTATAGTGCTGTTAATGAAATGCTAAATGGGACAGGAGCAGAATTATCGGGAACTCAAGTTATCTATAAAAACCAAAAATATAAATTAGAGTTAAAACCAAAAATTTTAGCTTATCCATATGATAATGGCGATGATAAATATGGTGAAGTTTCTTTTCATCCCCTTGATTTAACTGCTGGTTTATTTTCATATCAAGTTCGTTTTGCTTTAGAATTGGTCGGAAAAGATCAAGGTGGTAATTATCTAGATTTTTATAAAACCTATGATTTTTCATATAATTCGCGACTAGGAGCAGGGGGTAACCCGTTAACGGTACCGCAATTATTATTTTTAATTAATAATCAAGAAGTTAAAAATTTTATTAGTAGTGGTGCAATCAGTTTGCAAACAAATAATAATGAACTATTAGATAAGACTTTACAGCAATACTATTCAATTCGAGATAATAATGCTCCAAATAAAATTATCTTTAATGAAGAAATTAAAAATAAAAATAATGAAGCTTTTGCGAAAATCGGTGCTAATCCAAATGCTAGTGATCAAAATCTAAATATTAAATACGATTCTCGTCATTTTACAACTTTAGATGCTTTTGGGGCCAGTCTTTTTAACAATCATAGTCCTGGTTATAGCACAATTAATGCTGTTTATCAAGCGTTAGGGATTGGAATGCCCCGTTTTAGTAATGTTGGTAATTATGACCTATATGATAAAACAACAAATTGAAATTTTTTAACAAATCAAATGATTAATGCCCGCGTCAATTCTTACCAGGGTTATATTAAAGAATTAGGAATTAACTCTGATAATATTGCCGATAATATTAATTATCAGCAAGGCGCAGCTGGTTATCAGCAGTATATGTGAGGGACTGAACACCAAATTTTCCGTAACCAAGTGGAAATTAAATTCTTAAATATTAATGCCGGGGGCAATAATAATATTGTTCGTCCAGTAACAACAATTTATTATGACCAACAAAGTTATGCTGATCGCTCAATTAATTTTGCTGATTATAATCTTGGCGCTGATTTAATTCCCGCAATGCAAAAAATTACTTATCAGGATAGGGTTGAAGATGTTAATACAAAATTAAATCAACAACAAGCTATTATTCAAAATAATGTTAAAAATTTTATTGTTCGTAAGTTAAATAACAATCATATTATTGCGAATAATATTATTCAAAGTGTTAAAGTTGGCTGAAGTTCAAATGAAACAGTAATTGGGGGAACAACGACAAGTTGAAAGCCAATTGTTAATGGAACAGAGCGCGGAAATTCAAGCGTTTATTATCAAGATAAAGTTTTTGCTTTCCCCGAAATTAGTGTTAAAGTTACTTTTACAAAGCCAACCCAAGCTAATATTACCAATAAATTTAAAGTAAATAATTGACTAGTTAAAGACCCAATTGGAACGGCAAAGAATAATCTGCAAGTTTTTCAAAATGATTTAAATTTAACGCGCCAATATACAACATTAGATTCAATTAATAGTTTGAAAAATAATTATAGTAGTTTATTTCTTGAAAAAGCACAACAATGAATTAACAATAATTCCCAAGGTCATAATAATGAAAAACCACTACAACAAGGTAAAGACTTCACAACGGGATTAGTTGATAAAACAACAGGACGAACTAATGGCAATAATTTAAAAGTTGGGCAATATCAAGGACAAATAACAGCTTTGAATAGTTCTCTTAGTTTTCAAGGAACAGTTACTTCTAATCCGGTTGTTGTAGCCCAAGCACCAATTTCAGCGATTAGTTTATCATCATTGTCACTAACAACACGGGATAAAGAACAAGAGATTTATAATCGGATTAAAAATGAGATTTTAACAAAAGCCCATAATGCTGGCTTAGCTTTAAACCAAAATGATTTTACAATTGAGGGAATCACAACAAATAATCTTAATTTAACTGCTGGAACCCATCAAATTACTATTCGTGCCAGTGGGGGTGATAATTTAGTAACCGGATTGGCATCCTTTAACTTAAATGTTCAATCAATTGATTTAGATGCCTTAGCTGGTAATCGAATTACCCCTAGTAATCAAACTATCAATAGCTCGTTAGCAGGGGTTATTAATGTGGCAAAAAGCCAATTACTATCTGTTTTAAATGAAAATAATTTTGGATCAATAGATAATCAAAATTTTGATATTTATGTCACTGATGCTAATGGGCAAAGATTATTTCGTGAAACCTTTGAAACTGCTGGGCAATATTGATTACGAATCGAAATAATTCATGAGGGATCAAAATGATTCAGGGGCTATATTAAAAAAGGATTTATTGTAAACTAAATTTATACTTGCCTAATTTATTAAAAAAATGCTACAATTATACCAATGATAAAGAGGGATAGAGATGAAACAAAAACCGACATATGGTAGTGATTTTCCAGATTTGGAATTAATTAATACAGCGTCTGAACGGAAAAAAATTGAAGATGAAATGGCTCAATTGGCTCCTGAAGAGGAAAAACGCTTTAAATTCGTTTCACCAATTCAGCATAATGATTTTTCCCAACGAAAAATGTATTGAAGTAGTCCCCTTGAAAAAGTTGGCCGGGCTTTTATTATTATTGCCCAGTTATTAGCAATCACCCTCGCTTATTTTATTGGTCAAAAAGTTATTGTCCTTGTATTAGGGGGAATGATTAATCCTGATATTAAAGTGTTTGGGACAATTTATGTTCGTGATCTTTTAACATTTGGGTTCTTATTTATTACCTTGGTTTTTGGGTTATTATATTTTATCCCAATGGCAATTGTCCGAACAGCGGGAGGAATTTATGGCTGAGCTATTACTTACATTGTTTTAGCAATCTTGTATTTTTTCTTTATTGAAATAATTTGTGCAGTATTATTAATTTTAGGAAGTATTAAACAAATTTCCGGCCTTGAATCAATTAGTATTTGATTATTTGTTTTTATGGCGGTTGTTTTAGCAATTACTTCCCTATGAATTGTCGGGGCGTGTTTATTAATTGTTAAATCAGATGATATTAAACGCAAAATTAGCTTGGAAGTATAAGGAGAGATAAAATGAAATTGACAGAACGGTTAGAAAATCTACTACAACAGTTACAGAAAGATGTCTATGAAAAAGATGAAATTTTTCGTTTAGCATTATTAGCAATGTTAAGTGGAGAATCAATTTTTTTATTAGGAAAACCAGGGATTGCGAAGTCTTTAGTGGCACGACGCTTAAAATTTGCTTTTAAAAATGGAACCATTTTTGAATATTTAATGAACCGTTTTTCAACCCCAGAAGAAATTTTTGGGCCAATTTCAATTGAAGATTTACAACGCGGAGTTTATAGACGATTAATTGATAGATATCTGCCAACAGCGGAAATTGTTTTTTTAGATGAAATTTGAAAAGCTGGGCCATCAATCCAAAATACCTTGTTAACTATTATTAATGAAAAGATTTTCCGTAATGCTGGGGTTGATATGAAAGTACCAATGAAACTATTAATTTCAGCATCAAACGAATTACCAGCCGAAGGTCAGGGATTAGAAACCTTATATGACCGTTTTATTATTCGTTACATTGCCCATGGGCTAGAAGATACTGATAATTTTAACCATATGTTAGCTGGGGTAACGGATTTAGATGTTGAAGTTGATGAAGCTTTACAAATTAAACATGACGAATATGATATATGACGAACAGAAATTAATAAAGTTCAATTTAGTCAAGCAACCTTTGATTTTATTGCCCGTTTCCGAAAAGCAATGTATTTAGCAACAGAAGGAACATATTACATTTCAGATCGTCGATGAAAAAAGATTGCGCAATTAATGAAAGCATCAGCCTATTATAATGGTCGTAGTGTTGTTGATAAACCTGATTGAGTTGTTATCCCATACTGTATTTGAGATGATGAACAACAAGAAGAAGCATATAATGCGATTTTTAATGAGTTTTATTTAGATGCTTTAACATTTGACGTCCGGGATAAAAAGAATCGCTTAAACCGCGAGTTAGAAGAATTATCACAACAATATGATAATTTACAAGAAGCAATTAGTAATAAAAGTGAATATTATGATGTTTTTGATGGTAAACTGCAAGGAACTTTCCACCGGATTTTATGAAAAGATGTTACAAAACCAATTTGCTTTATTCGTGTTGAGGATTTAATTGACGCACGCCAAAATAAAGGACAAGCAACAATTGTTGAATTTTACTATGGGGAAGACTTAGATAATATGCAAGATGTTTTACAAACGGAAGTATCTTATGTTAATGATCGCACCTTAAAAATTTTAAAAACTGAGGAAAATGTCACAGTTGAAGTTAAAAACTTAAAAGTAGATGAATCAGTTAGCCAATTGGAAAACCGAATTTTAACAGTTGAGCAAGAAATTAACCGCTTAGGAACAGCGTTCCCCGATGAAAAAGAACGCTTGTTATCGTTAAGTTGCATATTCTTTAATAATCGTTATTATTTAGCAGTCAATAATGCTTTTAGTGATGAAAACTTGAGTTTTATTAATGAAGAACAAGGTCATTAAGCCCAGTTACTAAAGGGGAGTTAACATGCAAAATTATTTAGAACATAAAACAATGGAAAAATTGGCGAAAAAACTTGATGATTTAAAGCAAGAGGATTTAAAAAATCCAACAATTGTTTTAAAAACTAAATCAAATCGTTGATTAGCTGATTTATATAATGATTCTGTCAATAATTTTTATGATAAAGAATTAGAAAATGAGTTAGCAAAAATTCCTTTACCCCCAACGATGGAAAAAGAAATTTATCTTTTTAATTGAATTAAAGTTAATGGTTATGAAGGATTAAAACAAAACTATCCTAAAACACAAGATTTTTTATTCAAGGTTAATTCACCATTTTATGATCGCCTAAATTTTTATCGTTATGAATTTAATAAAGAAAATAGTAACCCAAAGTTATTATTTCGTGATTTTATTAGTACGTGAGAAAATATCTTAATTAAGCGTTTAATTGATTATCGCTTTGCTAAAATTGAAGAAATCCGGACAAAGTTTTCCCAGCAATTATATAATCGCCTGGAAATCATGAACAAATCAAATAAATTATTAAAAACAACTTGAAATTTCTTTGGTAAATTATGAGACCCCGAAAGAATTTTAAAAAAAGGGGTTGATATGGCGGCAATTGAGAAGTTTGCGCTCTTTTTAGAAACTAATCCCGCAATTATGGAAATTGCGACTTTATTAGGACGCTACCAAGGGGAAAGCAAGTTAATTGAGGAACGAATTCTTGACCAAATTGTAATGGATTTTGAATGACAACCAATTGGTTCATCCCCAGAAGAAATAATTGGGGCGACAGAATCAAAAGATTTAGAACACTTATTCCCCGCTGAATTAGTCTTTTTACGTGATCCGGTCTTAAAATATATTTTTTACAAAAAATTTATTGAGGGAAAATTAACAACATTTGAATTTATTTCCCAAGATCAAGTCCCAATTGAACAAATCAAGTTAGAAACGGTTAAAACCCGTGTTCCCGAAGAAAAGGGGCCAATTATTTTATCAATTGACACTTCTTCATCAATGCAAGGAAGCCCTGAACAAATTGCTAAAGCATTAGCTTTAGCAATTGTTAAAATAGCGGGTCAAGATAAAAGGCCATGTTATATGATTAATTTCTCAAAGTCAATTGATGCCTATGATTTATCGCATTTAAAAAACTCAATTTCCGACTTAGTTGAATTTTTGGCGAAAAGCTTTAAGAGCGATACTGATTTAGACCCCGCTCTTATTCATGCTTTGGATGTCATGGAAACCAATCAATATTTTAACGCTGATTTACTAGTTATTAGTGATTTTATGACAGGTGAATTATCTGAACAAGTTGCCGCTAAAGTGGAGCAATTAAAACAAAGGCGTAATCGTTTCCACGCGATTCTAATTGGAACAAATAGTAATGAAAATGCTGCTGAAATTTTTAATAATGCCTGAGTTTATGATCCCCGCGATCCGTTTGCTTCCGAACGGATTTTAGCGGCGTTAACGGATGAAGTAAGTGAACATTATAATAATGTTCCTGGAGCAAAAGAAGTATTGGTGCAGATTCGCACCGGAAAGGATTTTTAACAAATGATTAAATTAGAGAACTTAATGTTTTTAGCAACAAATCAACATAAATTAGATAATTATATTTTAGAAAAGTATCAATTAACTGCGCAAGCGACATTTCAAAAAAGATTATTGGCTTTTTTAATTGAATTAGGAGAGTTTATTAATGAACAACGCGAATTTAAATACTGAAGTAAAAAACCATCTTCAGAAAAAACAGTCTTATTAGAAGAATTTATTGATGGTATCCACTTTTTAATAAGTTTGGGTAATACCTTACAAGTCCAGTATCATAAGTATCACTATCAAGGGTTAAAACCCAACAAGGAAGTTAGTTTAATCGATTTATATTTAAACTGTTTTGTTGTTTTTCCAAAATTGGTTAAAAAACCAACCGAAGCCAATTATTTTAAAGTTTTGACAAGTTATTTCCAAATTGCTGAAAAATTAGATTTTAGCGAAGAAGAAATTTTAGCAACTTATATTACTAAAAATAAAACGAATTTTGATCGTCAAGATAATAATTACTAAATTTAGTAATAAAAAAGTTTAGAAATAAGATTCTAAACTTTTTTATTGATCATCAGCACTACTTTTTCGATTTTCTTTAAATTCTTCTAATGTTTTAATAAAAATTGCGGCAGTTGGACAAACCATTTGTGCTTCAACAATTTCTAAATCATTATCTTTGGTATTTGCAAAACCATCGTCGTCCATAAAAAAAGTCTCACTATCATCAATCATTACACAACTACCACAAGCAATACATAAATCGGTATTAACATATGTTCTTTTTTTTGAAATATTACGCTCTGCCATTTTTTTCACCTCAATTATTTTTATTGTATATAAATAATATCAAAAATATTGAGAATAATATATAATTTTAATGTAGTTTAAAAGGTGAGGGGTATTTTAGTGGAAACAAGAATTGAAAAATTTTATCAATTACGGGAACGAATCAAAAAAGAAATTGAATTAGATCAAGAAATTAATCAAGCTAATCAAGTTATTACAAATTATATGAATAAATTAAATTTAATTGATAATAGTTTTTTTGTTAATGTTAAATCAGCTTTTGAACAAGAATTTAATTGAGAAAAAGTTTATCTTGATAAAAATCCCGATGAACAACCATACCCACCAAATTTTAAGTATGATTTACAGAACTTATTAGAACAAGTGCAAAGGGCAACAAATATTAATGCAACAATTAAACCAGCTGTTAATCAAGAAGCAACAGATGTTATGCATAATATTTTAATTTCAGAAACATTATTAAATAAGCCAACATTTCAAAAATATCAAGCAATTTTAGAAGCAATTTTAGAAGATAAAATTGTTTATCGTAGTTCATTAGAGCAAATTCGCCAAGAAAATAGTACTTTTAAAATTAATTCATCAAATATTGATTTTGCTGTTGTAGCGCAAATGCGTAAAAATGACGAACGACCAGTTAATATAATGCTAAAAGATGTTAATAACATCATTGAAGAAAAACATAATGTCTTATTAACAGCATATCGGAAAGTAAAGCCAAAATATAAAATTTTGTTAGGAACAATTTGTAGTTTAATTGTTTTATTAGCAATAATTTTGGGATTATTTTTTCTATTGTAGGGGGGAAACAAAATAATGAAAATAAATATTGCGATTGATGGACCAGCAGGAAGTGGTAAATCAACAGTTGCTGAAAAATTAGCGGAAAAATTAGGTTATCAATTTGTTGATACCGGTTTAACATATCGTGGTTTTACTTATTGATGTTTAAAAAACCAGATTAATTTTGCAGATCAAACAGCTATTAAAAGCCAATTAGTAACATTTAAATATCAAGTTGTTGGTGCTAATGTTTTTGTTAATGATGAAGATGTTACAAATAAATTACAAAAGACAGATATTATTGATAATATTAATAAAATAACCGGCCTTGACTTTGTGCGTGAAGCGATGGTAAAGTTACAACAATCTTTAAGTAATGATAAGGGTGTTGTAATGGTTGGTCGTGATACAACAACTGTTGTCTTGCCAACGGCCGATGTTAAAATTTATTTAACAGCTAATTTAAAAGTTCGGGCTGAACGACGATGAAAACAAAATGCAGCTAATGGAATTAGTCCCAATGATTTAAGTGACATCCAAGAAAAATTAAGATTACGGGATTATGCTGATGAAAATCGTGCGGTTGGACCATTACAAATTGCTCCTGATGCAATTGTGATTGATAGTTCTGTTCAAACAATTGACCAAGCGGTAACAGCAATTTATAATTTAGTTATTAAGAAAGTAGGAAATTAAATGGCGCGAAAAGGAACTGTAGCAATTGTAGGACGACCAAATGTTGGTAAATCAACTTTATTTAATCGAATTATTCGCGAACGCCTCTCAATTGTTGAGGATACCCCAGGGGTAACTCGGGATCGAATTTATTCATATTCAGAATGATTAACAAGAGAATTTTTAATAATTGATACCGGTGGAATTACCTTAGATCATAAAGCCCCTTTTGCGCAACAAATTAAAGTTCAAGCTGAAATTGCGATTGAAGAAGCAGATGTGATCATTTTTGTTGTTTCTTATAAAGATGGGATAATTTCTGATGATCAAATGATTGCAAAATTACTTTATAAAAGTAAAAAACCAATCATTTTAGCTGTTAATAAGTATGATAAACAAGAAAAAGATAGTGAACTATATGAATATATGACCTTAGGTTTTGGTGAACCAATCCCTGTTTCAGCCGCTCATGGAATTGGTGTTGGGGATTTATTAGATGAAGTAATTTCTTATTTAGATGCAATTCCTGTTGTTGAAAAACCACCGGGAATTAATTTTTCTTTAATTGGCCGTCCAAATGCGGGAAAATCATCCTTGGTTAATGCTATTTTAGGAGAAGAACGAGTAATTGTTTCTCCAATTGCCGGAACAACCACTGATTCAATTGATACTTCTTTTACCCGTAATCATGAAAAATATACTGTGATTGATACTGCGGGAATTCGCCGTCGGGGAAAAGTGTATGAAAAGTTGGAAAAATATAGTGTCTTAAGAGCTGTTAATGCGATTGAACGTAGTGATGTTGTCTTAGTCATTATTGATGGGACCGTTCCAATTACTGATCAAGATACGAATATTGCTGGTTTGGCGTTTGAACAAAATAAACCAATTATTTTAGTTGTAAATAAATGGGATGCAATTGTTGATAAAGAAACACAAACGATGAACCAAATTGAAAAACACATCAGGGGTTATTTTAAATATCTAAGCTATGCCAAAATGGTTTTTGTTTCAGCGTTAGAAAAGAAACGTTTAAACCAATTATTTGATACAATTAAAACAGTCTATGAAGGCTTAAAAATTCGGGTTAAGACAAGTGTTTTAAATGAGATTTTAGTTAAAGCCCAGTTATTAAATCCTCCGCCAGATTTTAATGGAGGGCGTTTAAAGATCTATTATGCTACCCAGCCGGTTGGAACAATCCCAACATTTATTATGTTTTGTAACGAACCAAAGTATCTTCATTTTTCATATAAACGTTTTATTGAAAACCAAATTCGGGAACACTTTGGCTTTGAAGGAATACCAATTAAAATTCTATTTAGAAAAAGAAAATAAAGAATTGAGGAAAAAATATGTTTAAAAATGAATCAAAAAATATTACTATCATTGGAACAGGAGCTTATGGGACAGTTTTGGCCAATGTCTTAACAGATAATGATCATCATGTGACAATGTTTGGAATTGAAGAAGAACAAGTCAACGATATTAATAATAACCACTTAAATAGTCGTTTCTTTCGTGATTTAAAAATTAATGCAACTATTAAAGCAACAACTAGTTTTACTGAGGCAGTTGCAAGTGCTGATTATATTATTTTAGGGATTCCTGTTATTGCTATTAAAACAATTATTGCCAAAATCAATGAAGTTGTTAAACATCCAGTTGTAATTATTAATGTTGCAAAAGGGTTAGATTGAGACACCCATGAAGTATTATCAGTTGAAGTTAATCGCACCATCAATCCAAAAATTATGCGTGCGTATGCTGGGCTATATGGTCCAAGTATTGCCCAAGAAGTGTTAGAACGAAAACCAACTTGTATGATGGCTGTTTCAGAAGATTTAGCCGTTGCTAAAGAAGTTCGTGATTTATTTCGAAATGAATACTTTATTGTTTTTGCCGATAATGATGTAGTTGGAGCTGAATATGGGGTAGCTTTAAAAAACTCGGTTGCAATTGCCGCCGGAATGGCAGCAGGTCTTTATGCTTCAGATAATGCCAAAGCCTCATTAATTACAATGGGTTTAAATGAAACAAAAATCTTTGCCAGTCAAAAGAAAGTTAAAATTGAAACATTTATTAATTTTGCTGGTTTAGCTGACTTAATTTTAACAGCTACTTCGGCAAAATCACGGAATTTTAATTTAGGATGAGAAATCGCACAAAGTGATGATGCAAAAACAGTTTTAGAAGGGCATTCAACAACAGTTGAAGGAGTATTAACTTGTAAAACTGTTGTTCATAGTGCGCGAGAAAACAATCTTTATTTACCATTATTTGAAGCTCTTTACGCAATTTTATTTAATAATAAAAAACCAAGTACCGTTATTAATAGTATTTTTGCTCAGGCAATTATTTAAATTTAAAACAGAAAAGGAGTTAAGAAATGCATAAAACAACTGCAAAAAAATATGGATTCTTTATGTGTCTATCAATGGCAATTGGAACAATTATTGGGACCGGAATTTTCTTTAAAAATGAAGCTGTTTATGGATTCACAAATGGGAATGGGATCTTAGGATTAATTGCTTGACTGATTGGGGGAATTATGGCCGTTTCATTTGGTCTATCATTCATGGAAATTTCTTCAGCTAAGCAAGATTCAAATTCAGGAGTTTCTTTATACGCTAAAATTTTTGGGGGAAAAAGATTTGGCCATGTTGTCCGTAGTGCAATGAACCATGTTTATTTACCGATTACAGCAGCTGTAATTGCTTATTATACAACAAAAGCATCAATTTGAGCTTTTGGTGGGGGCTTAGTGGCCGAAGAAATTTTCAAAGCAAAAGTTGGTGGACACTTAAACTATGAATTAATTTTAGCAACGTTTTCAATTTTATATAGTTTATTATTGGTATATATTTGCTCTTACCAAGAAAAAGTTGGTAAATGGATTCAAATTGTTACTGTGATTTTAAAAGTTTTTCCTTTAATTATTATTGGACTAATTGGATTATTTTTTATTAATAATGACCCAAATGCTTTTAGCGAAAGTGGGTTAGGTGATCAGAGTAAATACCCATTGGTTGCTGGGAAGAGTGGCTTTGAAATGATTTTAATGGCAATGCCTGGCATTCTTTTTGCTTTTGATGGGTTCTTAGCAACGACATATATTCAAAAAGATGTTGTTAAACCGGAAAAAAATATTCCCTTAGCGCTTGTTGTTGGTTTAACAGCCGTGACAGTTTTGTACTTATTAGTATCAATTGGAACTCTGAATTTAGATGCTAGTGGCAGTGTTGCGGCAGCGGCCGGAAAAATCTTTAATAGTCCCTTAGCAAATAAAATCTTTGAACGAATTATTTTCTTCTTTATTTTTATTAGTGCCTTTGGAGCCTTAAATGGTTATCATTTTTCATTAACTAAATTAAGCCGTTCTTCAATTGAAGATAATTTTGGTTTTTTTGGGAAAAAAGCTAATAAGTTGGCAACAAAAACTAGTTTTGAACGGGCAACATTCCTTTATGCAATGGTAATAACATTATTTTGAGCAATTGTGATGGCAGTTCCAACAATTTTTACTGATTTAGATTTTTATGGCTTTATTAGTGACGCCGGAGTTGTGTTAGCCTTTTTAATGTATGGATCCATTATTGGTTTAGGATTATATAATCGCTATACAAAAAAAGTTAGTTCCCACCAGTATTGGTATTTTATTCCTACGGCAATTATCAGTACAATTTGTATTGCCTTTATTATGGGTTACAATATTTATTCTTACTTTTTAAACGCAATTGAAACTGGCGCTAGTGCTGGGCCAATTATTCGAATTAGTTTATTATTATTTATTTTAATTTGTCCGTGAAGTGGGTGATGAATGAATGAAGGTTTATCTTCAGTTATCATACCTATTACTAAAATAGAAAATAATACCACAGCTGTGCAAAAGACTGGTAGTGTTAATGATCAAGGTGAAGAGTCAACTGACAAACAACAAAGAATAAAACAACGAAAATAAAAATTGAGCAAAACCTCAATTTTTATTTTGTCAAACCTAAGGATTTAAAGGGACCCTAAAATGTGGTATAATATAATTGTAATTAAACAAAGGGGCAATATTAAAGATGGACAGAAACAATAGACGACAAAACAATAATTTTGATGGTAGTGATTGAGATGCTTTTACTTCTAATAATCAATACCGTGGTAATGGTTATTACCGATCACGCCAAAATCCTAACCGACCAAATAATCCCAATTTTGCAAACCAGCAACGTCAACCGAGAAATAATAATCAACCATTCCCAGGATCAGGACCAGGACAAGATTATTTGCAAACTTGCATGTGCAAAAATTGTACAACAAAACGTCATCCAGTAATTAAAACGTTTGTTATTATTTTTGTGATTTTAGCAATTTTGGGAGGAGTCGCAGGAGCGTTATACGCTTATTCTCCTAAAATTCGCGATTGAATAGTTAACAATATTAAATTACCAGTTAATTCATCATATAAGATGATGAGTGCAGATACATTTCAAAATAATCCACTAGTAGTTAAAGAAGGGATTAGTAAAGAAGGCCAAACTGAATGAAAAACTTTTGCTTACGGTCAACTAACAGTTTTTTATCAAACAGCAATTAAACAGCAGTTAGTTGAAAAATATAATGCCGCACCAAGTGATGTTGAAAAGTCATTTAGTTTATTATCATTAGGATTATTAGATCAACAACAAAACTGGACGGAATTACCTAATTTTGAGAGTCTAGAAGAAAGTAAATTAGCAAATGATGACGAAATTAAAGGAACAATGGTTGTTAAATTATCTAAGAGCGCTGAACAAAATATTGATAGTGATAAATATATTAAAATTTCTGCTGATATTGAGATTAAATAACAGCTTTTTTTAAGTTCTAATAACTTAGAATATTAATAAATAAAATAGAAAGAGAAAATATTAATGAATAAAATCGAATTAGTGGCGTTAGATATGGATGGTACAGCTTGTGTATTTCAAGAAGGGGTTTTAACTGAGAATATTGACCCAATTATTGCAACTCAAGCAAAAGGGGTTAAGGTTGTCTTTGCAACGGGCCGTCCAATTTTAACTTCGTTACAAGAAGCCTTAAAAGTAAAAATGGATTATTATCACCAATATTTTATTGGCTTTAATGGGGCTTGTATTTATGATATTAAAAATAATCAAATTGTTCATGAACAAACAATCCCATCAGCAACATTGGAAGTAATTTTTGCTTTAGCAGCAAAGCATCAAATTAAAATTTGATGCTATACAAATGATTTGACAAAAGTAATTGTTAACTTTGATCCAATTTTAGAAGCAAATACCGAATGTGTTTTTTTTAATGGTGAATTTGAACAATATAATCCCAATAATGCTCTTATTAGTGAAGATGGTTATAAATGTTTAGGATTTGATTTAACAGATGATCATCCTTTTGTTGTTGCTTTAACTGAAGGACATAATATTGAAATTGCAATTGATAAAAATGGTGTTGCGGAAATTAATGCCCCAGGTATTAATAAATTATTAGGATTACGATGAGTAACAGAAGAATGAGGGATTGAGTTAGAAAATGTGATGGCAATGGGGGATAGTATGAATGACTATCATATGTTAAAAAATGTTGGGGTTGGAATTGCAATGGGTAATGCCCAAGATGCAGTTAAAGCAATTGCCAAAGAAGTAACAAGTGATGCCAAAGATGGTGGTGTAGCAAAAATGCTAAATAAATATATTTTAAATAGCGAAATTTAGGTATAATACTATCGTGTTATAAAATTTTTTGAAAGGAAAAAAAGTAGGTTATGAAGGTTAAACAACCAATTTTATTAGCAATTTTAGATGGGTGAGGAATTGCCCCAGATAGTGTTGGGAATGCGGTAACACAAGCGCATATGACAAATGTTTTAGGGTTAATGGAAAAATATCCATGAGTAAAAGCCCATGCGTCAGGGGAATGAGTCGGATTACCAGAGGGCCAAATGGGAAACTCAGAAGTTGGACATATTCACTTGGGTGCAGGAAGAATTAAATATGAATCATTAACTTTAATTAATAAAGCAATTAATGATGGGACATTTAATCAAAATGCGGAAATATTAGCAGCAATTAAGTTTGCGAAAGAAAATAATGGTGCTTTCCATATTATGGGACTATTTTCAGATGGTGGTGTGCATTCACACATTGACCATATTTTTGCAGCATATCGTTTAGCAGCCCAAGAAGGATTAACTGAGATTTATTTACATGCATTTGGTGATGGACGTGATACAAAACCAGAGTGTATTAAAGAATATCTTGAAAAATTTAAAGTGTTACAAGAACAATTAAAAGTTGGAGAAATTGCGACAATTGGTGGTCGTTATTATGCAATGGATCGTGATAAAAAATATGATCGTGTTCAAGTGGCATATGATGTTTTAGTATCCCATCAAGGAGCAACATTCACTGACCCAATTGCATATATTGATGCTGAATATGCGGCCGGGCGAAATGATGAATTTTTAATGCCTGGGTATAATGTTAATACTCCAACTGGTTATATTAAACCAGGGGATGGAGTTTTATTTGCTAATTTCCGCCCAGATCGAGCAATCGCAATTGCTTCAGCAATTACAAATCCTGCTTTTCCGGGGGGAGAAAGTGATAAATATTTTTTACCAAAAGTTGATAATATTTATTTTGTATCAATGATGAAATATGCTGACACAGTTACTTCACCTCATATTGCTTTTCAAGCAATTGAAGTTACTAATGGTTTAGGAGAATGATTAAGCAAAAAAGGATATCAACAATTACGAATTGCTGAAACTGAAAAAATTGCCCATGTGACATTCTTCTTTGATGGTGGGAAAGATTATTTTAAAAATGGTCTAGCAACCCCTGAAGAAATTACCCTTCCAGGGTCATCACTAGATTTAATTGCTTCACCAAAAGTAGCAACATATGATTTAATGCCAGAAATGTCAGCGTATGGGATTACTGATAAATTAATTGAAGAATTAAATAAAAAAGAATTTGATGTTATTATCTTAAACTTTGCTAACTGTGATATGGTTGGTCACACTGGTAATTTAGCAGCGGCAACAAAAGCAGTCAAAGTAGTTGATGAATGTTTAGGAAAAATTTATCAAGCAATTAAAGCAGTTGATGGAATTATGATTATTACTGCCGACCATGGTAACGCTGAGGTAATGTTGGACGAAGAAGGTGGCATAAATAAAAAGCATACTTCACAATTAGTACCAATTATTATTACAAAAGCTGATTTAAAACTTCGTCAAGGTGAAGTTGGGATTGCGAATGTTGCACCAACAATTCTTGATTTAATTGGAGAAGAAATTCCAGCGGAAATGACCCAGTCTTCATTAATTATTAAATAAAAAATAATAGTTATAACTATTATTTTTTTATTTTTTTAAAATAACTATTATTCTCAGTTTTTTCATTATATAATAGAGCAAAGTTTAATTAGAAAGCAAGTTAGGAGTTTTAAACGATGGATAATTATCAAAAAAGAGCATGATATCAAGTTAAACCAGGACTAGTTGATCAAGCATCACCATTTGATTTTAAATTAGTATCATTAAAATCAGTCGGATATATTTTTATTTTAACGGCAATTATTGGACCATTTCTTATTAATATTTTACTAAATTATTTATTTGATCATACCGCTACAGCAAATTTAGGAGCTTTAATTTTATCATGAATTATTTCTGGGGTTGGTTCATATTTTGTTTTCAGCCGGACAAATGATAAAATGTTTCGTTCAGGAGCGATAGCTTTTTATTTATTTTATTTTGTTCCGGCAATTGTTAGTTTGATCTTTTCTCTTATTATTGGTTCATTTTTAGCTAATTTAGCAACGGAAGTTAAAGGGTTAATTAATATTATTGTTGGAATGATTGGAAATGGGATTGCGATTGGGTTAACTTATTATTTTTGTCCGCAACTTTTTAAAAAAATAAAGTTAACTTTTAAAAAAGATTATCTAAGAGTATTGATAATTGTTCCAATTGCTATTATTGCAGCTTTTGCTTTGAATTATTTATTTGGATTTATACAAGGATTAATTACTGGGGGAACTTCAAATAATCAAGAATCATTAGTTAATGGAGTTGATAAATGATGGTATGCATTAGCATTAGCAATTTATACGATTTTATTAGCACCAGTAATTGAAGAATTTGCTTGTCGACATGGTATTTTTAGTTTAGTTGGTGATCGATGAGTTGCTCTAGCTTGCTCAACAATTTATTTTGCTGGAATGCATGTTAGTACAAGTGGGGATTGAGAACATATTATTGGTTATTTAGGAGGAGCATTAGCTTTAGGAAGTTTATTTATGATAACATGAGGGAATGTTACATATACAATTCTAACGCATGCCGGAATGAACTTAATTTCCTTTATTTTAATAGTTAATCATATTAATTAAAAAAAGCTAAGAAAATCTTAGCTTTTTTTAATTTCTAATAATAAGGTTTCCATAAAATGATCCAAATTATCTTGATAAGTAATGTTTAAAAAGAATGGTGTTCCTCCACCTGTTAAATTTAAAGCCGTTTTATTAGCTTGGAAATATTGGTTTAAATTAAAGTTAACACTGTTAACTTTTGTAAATGATATGTAAGCATATTTTAGGACTGGGTTATTAAAGTAAATTAGACTATTTTGATAATCTTGGAAAAACTTATTAAGTTTAATACGCATTAAATCAAGGGTTAAAATCTCATCATTGACAGTAAAACTAACTAAATTTAAGTTATTGCTAATTGGTTCAATAATTGGTTCAATTTCTAATTCATTTACTTTTTGGATTAGAAGTTTATTTTTTTCTTTACTAATTTCTGTTAATTCTTGCTCGATTATTTTAATCTTATTTTCTAGCGCAATTTTCTCAACAAAAGTAGTTGGGGTTGTTAAAACTGGTAATTGATAAGAAAATTGGGGATCAATTTTTTTGATTCGATCAAGGAGTTGTTGTAGTTCCATAATTTTATTGTTAGCTCAAGTGCTAAAGTAATGAACAGTTGCCACTTGATTTGTTGATGATTCCATTCGGACTTTCTTTTTATCAACTCAACAATCTCAAATTTCAAAATAACTAATTTCATTTAAATTATTAACATGTGTTCCCCCACATAAATCAATTGTTGCGGCCGGGAATTCAACCACCCGAACAATTGGGTCATATTCAAAACTAGGGTGCGCTAAATGCAATGCACGAGCTTCGGCAATTGGCATTTGGTGTTCAATTCGCGCGATATCATGATTAATAAAGGTTGTAATAATTTTATCGCGAGCTTGTAGTAAAACATCTAGTCAATTATCGGTTTTATTCATTGCTAGTAAAAATGATTCTTCTTTAATTAAGACAGAATCGGTTAATTCACCATCATTAACAAATTTTTCAATTGTATAAGATAAAATATGTTGAGCAGTATGATTTTTTGTTAAATTGTTGCGGCGAGTTGTATTAATTTCTTGTTCTAAAACATCATTAATTTTAATTGTCACAGTACCAGTATCAACTAAGTGAACATAAACTTTTTTAAAAATTTGTTTATTTAAATCATAAACTGGAATTAAATTAGTTCCTTGTTTTAAATACCCGGTATCTGAGATTTGTCCTCCCCCCAGAGCATAAAAAACAGTTTGATCGAAAATAATAAAACCAACTCCTGTTAATTCATTAATTACTTTGCCATCTTTGTTAAATAAGCCAATTACAGTTCCATGGTCACTTGTTTTAGTATAACCATTAAAGATTGTTACTGGGAAATTACCGTTATTTTGATCATTTTTCAGATTTTGCCATAAGGCATTAATTTTTGTGTTATCCATTATTGTCTCCTTTTTATTAAGTTAGTAATATTTATTATAGCATACCGGAATAAAAAAATAAAAGAAAGGTTTTTATGACACTTTCTTTTATTTTTAGCGATTTTTTTACTTTTTATTTAAAATAACAGGAATAATTAGGGGATTACGACGTTTATAACGGTAAATGAAAGGGGATAGGGATTGTTTAATCGCACTTTTTAAAGCCCCAAAAGTTGGTTTTTGGGTCTTAAGAACTTCATTAATAGCTTCTGTTGTTAAACGGATTGATTCATTAATAATATTCCCTGATTCTTTAACATAGAAACTACCTCGCGAAATAATTCTTGGGGGAGATAATAAACGATTGTTTTGTGAATCAATTGAAATAACAACAGCGATTAAACCATCTTTTGATAAAATTTCGCGATCACGTACAACCGCTGTTGTTTGCCCTGATAAGTCTTTTCCATCAACATAAATTGCTTCTGCTTCAATTCTTTTTCCAATTTTTGCTTCGCCATTTAACAATTCAATTTGATCACCATTTGCACAAATAAAGATATTTTCTTCTTTCATATTAACACTAACAGCTGTTTCTCCGTGTTGTTTTAACATTCGATAATCACCATGCATTGGCATAAAATATTTTGGTTTTAATAAGGTAAATAATAGTTTTTGTTCTTCTTGTGAGGCATGCCCAGAAGTATGAATTTGATTTAGAGGGCTATTTTCATGAACAATTGCTCCAGCCCGTACTAATTTATTGATTACCCGTTCCACATCAGCTTGATTTCCTGGAATTGGTGATGATGAGAAAATAACTGTATCACCAGGAATAATTGAAATATGTTGATGTTGATTATTAGCAATTCGTGATAAAGCAGCCATTGGTTCACCTTGACTACCAGTACAAATAATTAAGATTTCACTATCTTTATAGTTTTTTGCTTCATTTGCTTTAATAAAAGCTTTATCCGAAATTTTTAAATGTCCCATTTGACGAATAATTTTAATAATTCGGTCTAGACTACGTCCAAAAACAAGGATTTTACGACCATATTTATTGGCAATTTCAACAATGTGTTGAATTCGGTGCACATTTGAGGCAAAAGTGGATATAAGAATTCTTCCTTTTGCTTTAACAAATAATTCACCAATATTTTTAATAATTTTTGTTTCTGTTTGAGTATAACCTTCAACTTCGGCATTAGTACTATCTGCCATTAATAACATTACACCTTCTTGTCCCATATTTGCCATTCGTTCAATATCAGCACGGTGTCCTAATGGTGTTCAGTCAAATTTATAATCACCCGTTGAAACAATTCGTCCGTTAGGACTATTAACAGTTACTCCAAAAGCATCAGGGATACTATGGTTTACGGCAAAGAAATTAATTTTAAAGTTTTTTGTTTTAATAACACTCATATTATCAATTTCTTTAACAATGGTATTTTGTTCTAATTTTGCTTCTTTTAAACGATCACGAATTAACGCTGCTGCTAAGCGGGGGGCATAAATAATTGGAACGTTAACTTCACGTAATAAATATGGAATTCCTCCAATATGGTCTTCATGACCGTGGGTAATAAATAACGCTTTAATTTTTCGTTGATTTTCTTTTAAATAAGAATAATTTGGAATAACAGCGTCTACTCCTAACATTGTTGAACTAGGAAATTTAACCCCAGCATCAATCATAATTAATTCATCTTGGTGTTCAATACAATAAGTATTTTTTCCAATTTCTTCTAATCCTCCTAAGGCAAAAACCTTTGTTGGTTCTTGGTTTGGCATTGTAACTGTTTTCCCTTGTTGGTCTGTTGAATCATCGCTATTAGTTTGTATCGCAGGATTCTTTAAATTCATTTGTTCATTATTCATAATAAAAACCTCTCTATACTGACAAAATTTAAAATTTATAATAAATTATTAAATATCATTTTTCAGAACAATATCTCTCTTCTTTTAATTCTTAGGAAATTATAACATATATTATTCCTTTTCAAGAAAAATTAGCAGATTTTTTTAAAATTAAAAAAGATTGAATTTTATTATAAAATAATTCAATCTTTTTCTTTTGTTCAAGGATTTTTTTTATTAATTAAGTCATAGTATAGTTTTCCTTCAAGATGTTCTTGCTCATGTTGGAAAACGATTGCTTCATAGTTACGGGCGGTAATTTGGACCTCTTTTTGCAGTAAATAGTCATAACCACTAACTAAAATCCGAAAACTACGTGGCACAAAACCTTCTTTGTCACCATCAACACTTAAACATCCTTCACCTTCTTCAATACAAGCTAATTGTGAACTTTTTCCAATTATTTTTGGATTTATCATTGCGTGTTCAGTCACAATTTTTTCCCCAGTTTTATCATCAGTCTCTTCAATGCGAATATAATACATATTTAGGTTTTCCCCAATTTGCGGAGCAGCAAGGCCAACGGCAGGACGGACAATATGATTAATATTTTGTTTTGGATCTTGGGAAAAACGAACAAAGTCAATTAATTGTTGCATTATTGTTTCATGTTCAGTTGATAAAGGAAAGGGTACAGGGCTTGATGTTTGGCGAATACTAGGAGTATTATCAAAAACTAACCACGCTTTACTTGGTTTTTTAGTTTGTAACATTGGAAATCACCTCAATAAAAATTATAACATAACATCCAATTTTCCTTTGTTTTTATGTATAATATTATAATAAAATAGATATTTGATAGGTTGTTAAAGGGAGGTCTAAATGCAAGTAATTAGTGGAAAATATCGAGGCTATCGGTTGAGGACATTACCAGGAATGAATACAAGGCCAATGACAGCGCGTGTGAAAGAAGATATGTTTAATATTTTAAATAATTATTTTATTTTTGACAACAAAATAGGTTTAGATATTTTTGCTGGTAGTGGTCAGTTAGGAATAGAAGGGTTATCACGCGGTTTACAATATTGTTATTTTAATGATGTTCATTTGGGAGCGATTAATGTTATTAAAACAAATTTAACAAATTTAAAAATTGAGAATGCCCATCTCTTTCAACAAGACTATAAACTTTTATTAAATTCTTTTCTGACCCAAAAATTAACGATTGATATTTTATTTTTAGACCCACCATTTATTCAAATTAATTATTATTATGATATTATTTCTATAATACTAAAAAATAACATTTTAAATCCAAATGGGATAATTGTTTGTGAAGCTAATCAACCATTGGATTTTGAGCAGTTTGATTTAAATTTATTAAAATTAAAGCAGTATCAAAACAAGTATTTATATCTATTAAGGTTAGAAAGGGACTAAATTGTGAATAAAAAAGGATTTGTAATTATTTTTTCCGGACCGAGTGGGGTTGGAAAAGGAACAATCTGTCAAGAATTATTTAAACATCCAGAACTGAATTTAGCTTATTCAGTTTCAATGACAACCAGAGAAAAAAGAGTGAATGAAGTAGAAGGGGTAAATTACTTTTTTGTTGATAGAGCCCGGTTTCAACAAGCAATTGCCAATGATGAATTGCTAGAATACGCTGAGTTTGTTGGAAACTATTATGGAACACCAAAAAAATATTGTGAAGAACAAACAAATCAAGGAAAAAATGTTTTATTGGAAATTGAAGTTCAAGGTGCAACACAAGTGTTAGCTAAAAACATTAATGCTGTTTCAATTTTTTTAATTCCTCCTAGTTTAGCGGAGTTAGAAAGCCGGATTCGCGGTCGGAAAAGTGAAGCCGAAGATGTTTTACAAGCGCGCTTAGCAAAGGCGGCTGATGAATTACCACTCCAAAAAAATTATGATTATGTTGTGGTCAATAATACGGTTGAACAAGCGACAAATGAAATTATTGCTATTTTAAAAAAAGAAATTGCACAACGTTAAATCGTGATTATGATTAAAAATAGTCCGCGTTATATTGCCTTTAATTTATTACGAGAAATTTTTTCTCATCATAAATACAGCAATAAGGTTTTAACGGATTTTTTTCAAAATAATAGTGATATTTCTAACCGCGATAAAACTTTAGTTTTTCAAATTGTCTATGGCACAATTAAGAATAAACTCTTACTGGAATATTTTTGTAAGCAGTTTATTATCCCATCCAAAACAAAATTACAATATCAAATCTTATTATGAATGAGTTTATATCAACTTTATTTTCTTGACCGAGTTCCAAGTTATGCAATTGTGAATGAAGCTGTTAATATTGCCAAAGCTGTTGATCAAAAAGTTGGTGGTTTTATTAATGGAGTCTTAAAACAAGTCATAAAAAAATATCCTGATCAATTAGTTCTTGAAGTAACAGATTCGCACGAAAAGTTGTTACTAGAAAATAGTATGCCACCATTATTATTTATTTTTTTTGCCAAACAATATGGTGTTGAGCGGGCGGAAAAAATTGCGGTTGATAGCCATCAAACTCCAAAAATTAGTCTACGAGTTAATACCTTAAAAATATCAGTAGCGGAATTTATTAAAAAATATGCGCAATATCAATTAACTGCTAGTGAGATTTCACCAAATGCTTTAATTGCTAAAATGCCAGTGATTAATTCTGATATGTTAACAATGGGCTTAATTTATTTACAAGATGAAATGAGTATGAAAATTGTTGAAGTTTTAGATCCTCAACCAAATGACATAATTTTAGATATGTGTAGTGCACCAGGGGGAAAAACAACCTATTTGAGTCAGCTAATGAATAATACTGGTCGTATTGATGCTTATGATATTAATCAAAACCGCTTAGCTGTTGTTGAGGTTAATAGCCAGCGTTTAGGATGTCATAATATTGAATTGCATTGTTTAAATGCAAGTGAGATAATTAGTAATATCGAATATGACAAAATTTTATGTGATGTTCCTTGTAGTGGTTTTGGGGTTATGAAACGAAAACCAGAAATTAAGTACCAACCATGAGGGCCAAAACAATTGGCAAATTTAGTGGAAATCCAAAAAAAGTTGTTGAACAAAGCTTATCAGTTATTAAAACCAGGAGGAATCCTTGTTTATTCAACTTGTACTTTTAATCGTTATGAAAATAATGATCAAATTAAAGATTTTTTAACTGCTAATCAAGACTTAGTTTTATTGGAAGAAAAACAAGTCTTTGGCGATGAGAATAACACCGATGGCTTTTATTATAGTAAAATCCAAAAACAAATTACAACATAAGAAAGAAGGGAAGAAAATATGAATACAAATATTAAGATAATCACAAACCTATTAAATGATTTTTTAATTAGTAAGAAAATCAAGAAAGATATTATTATTGAAAAACCAAAACAGGGTAATTTTGGCCACTTATCAACTAATTTAGCATTACTATTAGCAAAAGAATTAGGATGTAGCCCTCGTGAAATTGCCGGAGAAATTATTGCTTATCTTGAAGAACACAATAAAAACTACTTTCAGAAAATTGAAATCGCTGGACCAGGATTTATCAATTTTACTATTGCAAATCAACAATTATGAGCTGTTATCAATGATGTTTTAACAAAAAAATCAGCATTTGGTCATTCAGCACCAAAAAACTATACTTATAACTTAGAAATTGTTTCAGCCAATCCAACGGGATTTTTACATGTTGGTCATGCGCGAAATGGGGCAATTGGTGATAGTGTAGCGCGAATCTTGAAAGCAGCAGGATATAATGTTCAAACAGAATATTATACTAATGATGCCGGAAATCAAATTAATACTTTAGCTGTTACAGTTTTTGTTAGTTATTTAAATTTGTTGGGAAAAACAATGCCATATCCCGAAGAATCTTATCGTGGAGAAATGTATAATGATGTTGCCCAATTATTTATTGATGAGTATCAAGATCGTTTTATTAATCTAACTTTTGATGAACATTACAAAATTAGCGATCCAGAAGTGCACGAATTATTCCGTGAAAAATCAGTCAAAATTTTTATGGATATTATTAAAGCCCAATTAGAATTATTCCGTGTTAATATTGAATATTATTCATCAGAAAAAGCAATTTATACCGGTGGTAAAATTGAAGAAACATTAAAGCAATATGAAAAATTAGGAAAAAGTTACCATAAAGATGGGGCGTTATGATTACGAACAACAGATTTTGGAGATGATAAAGATCGCGTTTTGATTAAAGCAAATGGTGATTTTACCTATATTACCCCTGATTTAGCTGTTCATAATGAACGCTTAATTCGTAGTAAAGCGGATAAATTGGTTAACTTCTGAGGGGGTGACCACCATGGTTATATTATTCGGATGTTAGCAGGTTTACAATTATTAGGTTATCAAAAAGATGTTTTAGATATTGATATGATTCAAATGGTCCGTCTAATTAAAGATGGAGCAGAATATAAAATGAGTAAGCGAAAAGGAACAGCGGTTTGATTAATTGACCTAATTGAAGAAATTGGGGTTGATCCAATTCGCTATATGTTGGTATCAAAAAGTGCCCAAAGTCATATGGATTTAGATATAGGCATTTTAAAAGAACATTCATCAAAAAACCCAGTTTATTATGCGCAATATGCTTCAGCACGTTGTAATAGTGTTTTAAAACAAGGTATGGCCAATAATATTGATATTAGTGATGTTAAAAACTTTGATTTATTAGTTGAACAAAAAGAATTAGACTTATTAAATGATCTTGATTTGTTTAATCGTTGTATTGAAGGAGCAGCAACATTACGCCAACCTCATTTAGTGTGTGACTATTTACAAAATATTGCCCGCCAATTTCATTCATATTATAATGAGTTTAAAATTATTAATCTTGAACAAATTGAATTAACAAAACAACGTTTAGTGTTTGTTAAAGTAGTATATCAAGTTCTTTCTAATGCGTTTAATTTGTTAGGTGTTAATGTTATTGAAGAAATGTAAAAAAAGATTGTTAACTTACAAAAAATTTAATTGATAAGAAGAAAAGGTGTTTTAGTCACTTTTTCTTTTGGCAATTATTTAGTTATGTTAAGTACAATAAAAATATTTTTGTCTAATCAGTTTTATCGCCGTTGGTTTTTTATTGTGTTATAATCTAATGAGAAAAAGAGAGGGTGTTCTTGCTTGCAGCAAAATTGGGATAATTTCTTATTTAACCCATTATTATTACTATTACTATTTTTATTTTATGGGTTATTCATTTTTAAAAGTGGTAGTATTAAAGTTTTAAGTCAAAAGGTTTTTTTGGTTGAAATATTTTGTTTTTGATTTGCCTTATTTTTAATTATTGGTAATAACGTTGACTTAAGTTCGATTTTAACTAATTTTGGTTATACTGGATTAGATAGTTTATTACTATTATTTGCAATTTCAATTGGTTTTTATGCCTTTATTTTTATGATTCCTTTTTTATTTTGCCAAAAAAAATTATCAAAATTTAGTTGACGAATTTTTCACTATGTTATTTATAGTTTAGTGGCCGGAGGAATTTTGCTATTTACAGCTTATCCTCATATCGTGACAACAATTATTTTATCAATTATCCTAGGAGCAGGGGCTACTATTAAAGGGCTTAATTATTTATCATATAATGAAATATATGGGAAAAAGTTTTTTCCTTTTAAAACTGTTAGTTTAATTGCGCCACTAATAACTTTAGCGTTATTAGCTGGGAATGATCTTAATTCATTAATTATTTCTTCAACAGTTAATGTTTTAAATAGTCGCGCCCAATTTTCAATTATTGGTTCGTTAGCTTTTATCGCAATCTTATCAGCTTTATTATTATATTGGTTTTTTGCTCGGAAAAATTTTACGGCAACAAGTTTTACTGTTGAACAGCAAAAAGCATTAGAACCATTTCGCTGGTATAAAGTATTAATAATTTTTGTAATGTTGTTTTTTATTATTATTTTAAAAGAAGTATCACAATCAAACATCTATTTATGATTATTAGGACAACGAACATGAGAAAAATATCATAATATTGATATTGTTAATCAATTTATTCGCTTAAACCAACAATTTTTCTTTATTCCCCAGTTTTTTGGGGCATATTTAGCTTGTCATGTTCTATACAATAAATTAGGAATCAAATATAGTTTTGCGCTAGGAATGTTCTTTTGATTTATTTTCTTTGCTGTTTCGGCATTTAACCACTCTCCAGAAGCTTTTCTTGTTTTACAATTAATTAATGGTTTAGCTTATGCAATGTGTTTTAATATTTTATTTGCAATGGTTTGTGAATGAAAATATCGCGCACCAAATAACTTACCAATTGTTGGACAATTTCAATTATTATTTTTTGGTTCAGAATTTCTTGTGCAATTTACCGATAACATTTTTAAATATAAAAAAGTCGGGATTTTTGCCGATTATGTTTTAGGACAAAATTTTATTGAAACACCAAACTTTGCCGTTAATATTGATAATATTACAACGATTATTTTTACGGTTGCAGCAATAATTATTTTAGGAATTTTAGTTGGATTTTATTTTACCTCTGATCTCATTTTAGCGGAATATCGTAATCACCTTGTTTTACTAGTTCCAAAAATTAACATTTTATTACGTGAAAGCCTTATTGATAAAGTTCAATCACAAGTTTCAAATGTAACAAGTTCACCCGAACAGCGGTAAGTGGAAAATTAACCAAAAATTACTAAAAATGCATTTTTTGTTTTGAAAATCAAAATTTTTTGTTATAATACACTTAGATAGTGTGGTGTAAAAATGGGCATAAACTATTCAAAAAATATTCAAATTCTAGATTTTAATTTACCAGTAATTGGGTTAATTGGTATTTTATTAGGATTTGCAGCACTATTGTTATTCATTTATTTTGTGATAACATTCTCTTTATTTCAAAATAAAAAACGAAAACAACGGAAATTAAATACAGCAAAAATGAAGAAACAAGCTAGTTTAAAAGAAAATATTGAAGATTTTGAACAAGAAATTATGTTAGCCAAAAAAAACGGGTTAAAAGGCTAAGATAATAACCTTCATTGTAAAAAAGAAATACTAGAACTATTAGGGCAGGTGTACAAAGTATGGGTTTTTTTAATTCAGTTAAAAATTTAGTCACAAATAATAATCCTCCAAAAGGGCCAAATAACAGCCAAGGAGATAATTTTCAAGTTGGGGTAAATAATCCTAGTGATCAAAATTTTTCTAATCCTAATTTAGCACCAAATAGTCAACCACCCGCATCAACTTTTGATAATTCGCAAAATAACCCACAGTTTATTCAACCAAATGTTGCATATAAACAAAATCAATTAAATAATACAAATATGTTATATAATAGTAATCAAATGATTAAACCAGGACGAATTAATCCTTCTGGTCAATATAATTACTATCTTGATATTAATAATGAAGAAGCAGTTATTAGTGCCCAAGAAAATTTTGTTGGACCACAACACGAACCGGGACCAGCTGGCTATGTTGAACCATATTATAATCATGAAGTAGCTCACCAATATCAACCAGTAGCGCCACAACAAATTTTACCGCGCCGAATGATGAATCAAAATGGTAATCAAAATTATGGACCAAATAACTTTAATGGCCCCCAACCTCAAATGCCTTCGCAACAGCAATATTATAATAAATTACCAAATGAAGGTTATTTTAATGAAGAACATATGTATGTTAATCAATATCGTCGCCCATATCAACGTCGAATTATTAATCCGCATAATCAAATGAACATGAATGAATTTTATGATCAACAACAATTTAATGACTATGGACCAAATAATTACGGGACTCCAAATTATTCATCACCAGTTAATCCAACACCAGGTTTTCATGGGCCAGGACAATTTAATGGGCCAGGATATCAAAATCCTAATTATCTTCAACCAATTGAATATAATCCTTCAGTACCAGCAGGAAATGTTGGGGCTGAAGTATCACGTTATGCTTATCAACCACAATTAACTTCAAAACAACATTCAAATAAATTAAGTAAAGAACATATTAATAAATTAATGCCATTTGAAATTGCCCGCGAAATTCGTTCAGAAAAAATAAGTAGTTTAGTAATGACAGTTATTGGTATTTTTGGCACAATTTGTACGAGTTTATTTATTGCCTTATATTTTGTTACTCATAATAATGGGATGGAAAGTATTATTGGGATTAAAGCAATTTATATTCCTCATCCATTTTTAACAATTACCTTATTAATTATTTCGTTAGGAGTATTATTTAGTGGTATCTTTGATTTATCACGAGTCCGTCGTGAAGCTAATACATATGTTATTAATTTAAACCGTGGTAATCATACTATTCCACACTTTCTAATTAATAATTATAAAAAAATGACAGTACGGGGAATTGTTTTAAACTGAGTTGCTTTTCCAACGTATGTTTTTGGGGCAATTATCTTAGGGATTTTATACGGATTCCAACAACATAAAGGTGAACAATTTATGTTTGGTTTCTGAAGTTGAGGAATTGTTGATGATTTAACCGCAGCAATTACAATTAATATTATTATTTTAATTGCAATGTTGGGAATTCATATTACAAATATTATTTTAACAAAAAAACGTAAAGCAAATATTATTGGTTATTATGGTTATGAAATCGTTAAACCAGAAGAATTAGCAGCATTACGCAAAAAAACAAACCGTATTTGTTTAGTTATTTTTATTATCTTTTTAATTATCTTAACATTATTAATTTCAATTCCATGGTTAATTGCTCGTCGTAAAAAAGCTGGCAAAGGGGTTCCAATTATTGGCCGCTGATTTAATAAGGGATAATCTTTGAAAAAAACGCTTTTAACGTTTTTTTCTTTTGATTAAGCTATTTTATAATATAATAATAACAATATTAATTGATAAGGGAGAAAACGATGATTGAACATTTATATGTCCACATTCCATTTTGTAATCACATTTGTTTTTATTGTGATTTTTTTAAAATTAAAAAAAATAAAGAAGAAATGGTAACAGAATATCTAGTTACTTTAACCGCGGAAGTCGCCGGTTTAGATCTAAGCAAATTTAATTTAAAAACAATTTATTTAGGAGGTGGAACACCTAATAGTTTATCTGATCAACAATTAACTCAGCTTTTAACAATTTTACAATGTTTTGATCAAACAAATTTAGAGGAATATTCAATTGAATTGAATCCTGAAAATATTACCAATACGCAATTAGTTATTTTAAAACAATATAATGTTAATCGTTTATCAATTGGTGTCCAAACTTTTGATGATAAGTTATTAAAAAAAATTAATCGCCATCATAATGTTAAAGATGTTATTGATAATTACCATTTAGCGCGAAAAATAGGGTTTGATAATATTTCTTTTGATTTAATTTATAATTTATTTGACCAAAACCAAACCCATATTATCCATGATTTAGCCGTTGTTCGGGAGTTACAACCAGATCATCTTAGTTGATATTCCTTAATCTTAAAAGAAAATTCATATTGAGGGAAAACAAAAACAAAATTACCAGATTATGATATTGAATTTGATGAAATTGTTAACACGGAATTACAAAAAATTGGTTATGAACGATATGAAATTTCAAATTATACTTTAAATAAGAAATATGCTTTGCATAATTTAGCATATTGAACTAATAAATCATTTTGACCACTAGGACCAGGGGCTGTTGGTTTTTTAAATGACCCGAAATATTTGCTAGTTGAGAATAGTCGGAAATACTGTGATTGAACACAACAAACAGCACAAATTTCCCAAACTGATTATTATTTTCAAATTTTAATGATGGGATTACGATTAACAGGGGGAATTAATTTAACAACAGTTAAAGATGCTAACGAAGCTTATCAGTATTATTTACCAAAAATTAGCGCCGAAATTAGTCATAACCGCTTAGAGGTTGTTGATAATCATTTACGTTGTACTCCACAAGGTTATAATCTTTTAAACGATATTCTCATAAATCTATTAGAATAGGGTTTTTTATGTTATGATAAAACCAAATAATTGATAGGAGATGAAAATTATGCTAATTGATGTGAAAAAATTACAAGAAGAGTACTTTCCATTAGCGTTAGAAAATATTAAAGAAATTATCAAAATTCCCTCTGTTCGCTCAGAACCAGTTACAAATGGACCATTTGGACAAGGAACAAAAGATGTTTTAGCATTTGCGATTAAGTTAGCTCATGAATTGGGTTTTAGAACTTATCAGGATCCCCAAAATCGTTATGGTTTTGTTGAGTATGGTAGTGGAGAAGAAATTTTTGCTATTTTAGGACATTTAGATGTTGTTCCAACTGGCGATTTAACAAAATGAGAATTTGAACCATTTCAACCAATCGTTAAAGATGGCAAATTATTTGGCCGTGGTTCTTTTGATGATAAAGGCCCAACAATTATTAATTTATATGCCTTAAAGTATTTAAAAGATCATAATTTTAACCCTGATTATCGGATTCGTTTAATTTATGGGTTAACAGAAGAAACAGACTGAACTTGTATTGAAGCCTATATGGCAACAGAAGGGACCCCAGCATTAGGATATACTCCTGATGGGGCATTCCCAGTTGTTTATGCCGAAAAAGGGATTTATGACGGTGATATTTTGGGCCCAGGTGCTTCTTTTACTTTAAAAGGGGGCGAAGCCTATAACTGTGTCGCTGATTTAGTTTATTATAATGGTGAATTTAAAGCAGAAATTGCCAAGTGATTAACAACACAAGGAATTGAAAATTATTTGGAAGGAGAAAACTTAATTGTTAAAGGAAGAGCTTCACATGGTAGTTTTCCTGATCGGGGTGTTAATGCTGCATTAGCAACATTAAATGCTTACGCACAATTCAGTTCGAAATCCCCAATTGCCAATTTTGTGAAAGACCACTTATATCAGGCTTTTAATTTTAGTAAAATCTTTCCAACAATGGTTGATGAAACAGGTCATTTAATTGTCAATAATGGCATTGTTGAAATTGACCAAACAAAAAGCCGCTTAACCCTTAATTTACGGGTTCCAGTTACATTTACGAAAGATCAAATTGTGGCTGGTCTTAGTGAGGAATTAAAAAAATATCAATTAGAACTTAAAAGTGTTGACTGACAAGTTCCAATTCATATGGCGAAAGATAGTGCGATGATTAAAAATATTATGAAAGTTTATCGGGAAGTGACAGGTGATCAAAAAGCGCAACCAATTGCTCTTGGTGGAGGAACTTATGCGAAATCAATGCCTAATTGTGTTGCCTTTGGGGCCGAATTTGATTTGGAAGATTCAACAATGCATGCTTATAATGAATATGTTCGAATTAGTGACTTACAAAAAATGTTAGAAATATATACAAAATCTTTAACATTATTAACAAAAAAAGAAGTTTAAGGATAAACTTCTTTTTTTAATAAAATTATTAAAAATATTAACTAAATTACTTAATTATTATTAAACCCTATTATATAATTAATGTATAAAAAACATGGGGGTTTATTAATGCCATCGTATTACGCTGAACAAATTTTGAATATGAAAAAGGATAAAATGAAAATGTCGTTAGCTGAAAAGGATAAAACGATAATAATTAATCATTTTAAACATTTAGTGTGCGCTGTAAAGAAAGATGCTGTTGTAATTAAGCATTCAAAATATGGCTATGAAATTTTTAAAAGTGCTATTGATGATAAATATTGAACTTATGCTGTTACGTTTACAGAACCAATTAATGCGGCAAAACCAGTTTATAAGCATCACTGAGTTGGAAATGCTTTTGTTGGTTATGGCTTTGAAACTTTAGCCGAAGCGTTAGAGAAAACAACGGAGTTAATGCAACGGGGACCAACTGCTAATATTCATTTTCGTGATTATTTAGCATCATGGGATGAACAAGAAGATCGGATTTATCTTGACTGAGAAGAAAAAGAGTTTACTTATGAGGAATATAACAAATTTCAAAAATGATTTGCGAAAAATAAGGTTAAAATTATGGCCAAGCAAGTCGGGGTTAAAGATGCTGAAGACTATAACAAAGAAAAAGAACATCAAAAAACAGGCCTGGCTGTTTTATTAGGAAAAATGCAAGATCCCCCTCGTCGCCCGCGGGCAATGGCAGTTATGATTCGTCCTACGGCCAAAAATAAAACAGCATGACATGATCCAAAGTTAAAAAAATATATCATTGGCTTTATGTATGTAGAATAAACTTAGGAGCATCAAAATGATTAGAGAAATTAATTCAACTGATAACAACCATATTAAAACCTTAATTAAATTAAAAAATGGCGCTAAAATTATTGAAGATGCTAAGTTTTTAGTTGAAGGTTGGAATATTATTAAGGAAGCTTTAAATACCTTGGCGGTAGTAGAAATTATTACTACAAAAGAACAGCAAGATTATTTTATAACAACAGCACCAACGATTCCATTAACAATTGTTAGTGAGCATGTTGCTAACAAATTAAAAGGAAGTGTTAATAGTCAAAATATTTTTGCCGTTTTGGATTTAAATAAATTAAAAAATTATAATTATCTTGATTTTAATACGGATATGCTAATTTTAGAAAATGTTCAAGATCCTGGTAACATGGGAGCCTTACTACGGACAGCTCTTGGTTTTAATTTTAATAATATTCTAATTCTTGGTGATAGTGTCAGTATTTTTAATGAGAAAGTTTTACGGGCTTCACAAGGAGCTTTTTTAAAATTAAATCTAAAAGTCATTAAAACAAATTATCTTAGCGTTTTGCAAGAATTAGCAACTACGCAAGCTTATTATCTTATTTCAACAGGATTAAATCAAAGAGCAGTTTACTTAGATCAATATTCTTTTATAACCAAGCAAAAAATTGCGTTAATGTTTGGTAATGAGGGCAATGGTTTAAGTTCAGAATTATTAACAATGAGTCAATTAAATTTAAAAATTAACATTAATCCTCAACTTGAGTCATTAAATGTTAGTCAGGCTAGTGCCATAATTATGTATGAAATTAATAAGCAAAAAGGAGGTAGCAATGTTTAAATTTAAAAATGCGCAATATTTAACTTCCGCAGTAAATAAAGCTGGCTGAATAAATGATGATTTAATGGAAATTTGTGTTTTAGGTCGTAGTAATGTTGGTAAATCAAGTTTTTTAAATATGTTAACTAATAATAAACAACTTGCGAAAGTTTCTCAACAACCAGGAAAAACTAAAATGCTTAATTTTTTTAGTATAAATAATAATACATTTCGTCTTGTTGATGCTCCTGGTTATGGCTTTGCTCGTGTTAGCAATGATCAAAAAGATGCTTTTGGAGAGTTAATGGAACGTTATTTAACAGAACGTAATAATCTAAAATTTGTTTGTTTACTTATTGATTTACGCCATCTCCCAACTGGCGATGATTTAGCAATGTATGAGTTTTTAAAATACCATCATATTAAAACAGTAATTATTGGGACAAAATTAGATAAATTAAAACGTAATGATATTAATAAAAATGAAAAATTAATTAAAGAGACCTTAGGCTTTAATCCAACTGATGATTTCATTAAAACATCAAGTAAAGATAAAATTGGCCGTGAAGAATGTTGAAAAATTTTTGCTAACCTTTTAGGGTTAGAATAATTTTTCATTTTTTTTGGGGATATCTTAATTCTATGTATATAATTAACATATCTTGATAAAAGTAAAGGAGAGGAAACTAGCAATGTTATTTAATTTCTTATCATCACCTCTAGATCCTAGCACAATTACTCCTGAGAATACCCCGCATAATATTTTGGCCAATTATGGTTGAGTTCATATGTATGCACTCTTTATGACATTAGGGATGATCGCAGCCATTTTGGTCAGCTACTTCCGTTTGAAACGTCGTCACATTCCAATTGAACCATTAATTTGGTCAGTTTTCTTAATTATTCCCGCTTCACTATTTGGTGCTAGTTTTTTTGGAAAAGTTAACACTTTTGTTGATGATCCGTGAATATCATCGCGAGGGGCAATTCCATTTTTCTCATTATTCGCCTTCTGAGAAGCCGGGATGAGTATTCATGGGGGAGTTTTATTTGGCGCAATTGTGGGACTAACAATTTTTGGTGTTGTTGGTCGTTCATCGCATGTTTCATTATGAGTTTATGCTGATTGTATTATTCCTAACATTTTACTAGGACAAATTATTGGTCGTTGAGGAAACTTTTTTAACCATGAATTATTAGGAAACGTCACAACCTATGATGCCTTATCCTGATTGCCAGCCTTTATTCGCGATAATGCTTGAGCTTGAGATGGAATGCACCCTGAAACAGTTATAAATGCCTTAGGACAACAAGAAATTGTTTATCGTCAACCAATCTTTTTATATGAATCATTTTTTAATTTCATTTTATGAGTAGTTATTACTTTTATTGTTCCAAACTTTGGGCAATGATGTTCAAAAAAACCATGAAAAAAAGATCCAAAACAATATCCATTTGATTTAAAATATTCGATGCAACACTTTTTCCATCGCAAAGATGATCTAACAAAAATGACTTGATCACAAGCTTGAAATAAGGCTTATTTTAAAAATCATCCTAACCAAGCACAATTGGAAACAATTGAACCAGTTAATGTTAAAACTGGTAAATGTAAAGTTAAAAATAAGTTTACTCATTGATGAGCAAATGGTTCACAACAATTAACAAAATTAAATAATCCCGAAGGTTATACTATTACTCGTTCAGGGGTCCAAACCGGATTTTATTTTCTGGGCTGAAATATTATTCGTTTTATTTTAGAAACCCAACGCGAAAATGAGTCGGAGTTATTTATTAAAAATAATCGTGTTGCTGATTACACTGTCTTACTATTAATTGCTTTTGCGGGCTTACTAATTATTTTATTTGCCCAGCTTGTTGCCCCGTATCACTATCGTAAAAACGGCTTTTTATATGAAAAAGAATATGTTAATTATCAAACGCTTAATAATTGACATTTCAAAAGATATTTAGAACAAAACCTTATTTTGGGTGAAGAAAATTATTATGATACTTTACCGTTAGCAATCAAAAAATATGTAATGCAATATTTAGGCTATTCATCCCAACAATTTGATAAATACTTTATTTTTGAAAATTTCCTAGCAAATGATGTTCCTAAAGTAGAGGTAGTTAATTTTAGTTTTAAAATTAAAGCAATTAATAACCGTGAAAACTACTTCACTGATGAAATTGTTGTTGTAATTGACCATAAGTTAGATTTAACCCCAATTTTTAATCGAAAAAAAATTGTTGTTAACCAGCAAAAAAATAATAAAGTTTCAAAAGCAGAAATTATTAAGGCGATGAGAACAATTTTAACAGATCAAACGGTTAAGGGGAAAATTGAAACGTATTGACGTAAAATTTATCCGCAGTTAAATTCAGCCAAAACAAATGTTTTAACGATTCCGTTAGAACAATTGTTAAACTTTGATGAGTTAACTATTGCTAATAACAACCTTGAAATTTCTAAATTTAAGGTTAAAGAAACTGAATGCTATTACATTGAGAAAAAAATAACCTTCAAAATCTAGCTTAATTGAAAAAAGATATTCCGAACTGGGTTTACCTTTTTTTATTTTCTAGTAAAATAATAGTATAGGAAAGAGGTGTAAAAAATGGTAGCAACAGATAGTGTAAAAGATTTACAAGCATTTTTAACTGAACATGCAAAAATGCAATTATTTTGTTATAACTTAAGTAGCAACGCAGATCACCTAGGATTCCCTGGTTTTAGCCATTATTTCCAAGTGCAGGGTCAAGATGAGGTATTACATCAACGTCGAATTATGAATTTCATGATGCAATCAGATGTTCATTTTCAATTAGATAGCCTTACGCTTCCTGAATACAAAAAATATAATAACCTCAAAGAAATTGTTGAAGCATACAAAGAAAAAAGAACTTATTTTGCTGAATTAACGAATAAATTAGCAAAAGAAGCATCAACTCGTAATGATTTAACAACAACAAAATTCTATGATTGATTTATTATTGATTTTTCGGAAGAATTAGGAGAAATTAAAGACTTATTGGATTGAATTGCAATGTCAAATGGTGACTATTATGACCTTGATAAAAAAGTATTAAAACGTGAAGAGCCAAATACGTTATTAGTAATTGAACCATTTAGTCCTCATAAATAAACCATCATCGTGTAATTAAACCTTATAATGACAATAGTGTTATTATAAGTTTTTTTTGCAAAATTTTAGAAAATTATCATCAAGATGCGATTATCCCTAGTATTTTCGGTCAAAAAATAGTATAGTATTAGTAAAGAAAAAGGATTAAAAATTAAGTTTTGGCAACATATTTAATTACTTCTGTTCGTCAAACATGGAGAGAGGAAAGTCACAACAATGGCAGCATACCAATGAATAATAATAGTTATCACAGCCGGTTTAAGTGGCTTAGTGCTAGGATATATTATTGAAAAATATCTACGTTTTCGTTTAAAACAAAAAATAAAACAAAAAGTATTAGAAGCTGAGCAGACGGCAAAAAAAATAATTAATGTTGCAAAGGCTGAAGGAAAAGTTGAAGCAGCCTTAATTCGCCAAGAAGCTAAAGATGAAACTGATCGGAAACGAATTGAGTTTTTAGAACGTGAAAGATTCTCAGCAGAACGTGAACAATTATTTCATGAACGTGAGGAAGGGCTAAATAAAAAAGAACAAGGTTTTTTCCGCAAACAAAATGAATTAGAAACAACAACAAAATATTATAAAGAATTAGTTGAAGAAAGTATTACATTATTAGAAAAAGTGTCGGGCTATTCTCGGGATGAGGCTAAAGAAATTTTATTTAAAGAAATTGGCGATAAATATCAATTAGAAATTGGAGCCTTTTTAAAAAATGCTGAAACAGTCGCTAAACTAACAGCAAAAAATAAAGCAATTGATATTATTACAATAGCAATTGAACGTTATGCAACTGATACTGTTATTGAAAAAACAACAGCTGTTTTAGAATTAGAAGATGATAATATGAAAGGACGCATTATTGGGAAAGATGGCCGTAATATTAAAACATTTGAATTAGCAACGGGGGTTGATTTAATAATTGATGACACGCCAAATCAAGTCCAATTATCGTCATTCAATCCAATCCGTCGTGAAATTGCCCGCCGGGCACTAGAAAAATTAGTCCTTGATGGTCGAATTCAACCAAACCGGATTGAAGAAGTTGTTAAAAGCGAACAAAATGATTTTGATGTATTAATTTTAGATGTTGGTCGTCAAACGGTTGAAGAATTAGGAATTACTAACATTGATCTTAGCATAATTCAACATTTAGGAATGTTAAAATTCCGAACAAGTTATGGGCAAAATGTTTTACTACATTCAATTGAAGTGGCAAAATTAGCCGGGATTATGGCTAGTGAATTAGGATTAGAACCAAGTATTGCTATTCGTGCCGGTTTACTGCATGATATTGGTAAAGCAATTGATTTTGAAAATGAAGGTAGTCATGTAACATTAGGAGTTAAATTAGCAACAAAATGTAATGAGAGTGATATTATTATTAATGCAATTCATTCTCATCATGGTGAAATTCCTCCAACAAACCCATATTCAGTGTTAGTTTCAGCCGCTGATACAATTTCAGCCGCTCGACCAGGAAGTCGCAATAATACATTAGAAAATTATATTACTAGAATGAAAGAATTAGAAACAATTTGTGAAAGTATTCCTGGTGTTGATCATGCTTATGTTGTTCAAGCTGGTCGTCAAATTCGTGTTATCGTTAATCCAGTTCAAAAAACAGATGAAGAAACCCACAAATTAGCCTATGATATTCGGGAAAAAATTAAGGCCAATAAATCAGTTCCTGGTGATATTGTCATCACGATTATCCGAGAATTACGAATTACCGAAACAATTATTTAAAAAAGAAAAATCAGGTTTTTAGGCTTGATTTTTTTGTTATAATAAAAATATATAAGGCTATTGTTAAAACAATAAAATTATATCGTTATTTTACACAAGAATAGAAGGAGGTAAATTTAGTGCGCCAAGTATCTTACGGGTTAATGATTGCCGGAACAGTTTTAACATCTGTTTTTATTTTGCCATTAGCATGAATGATTCCATTAACAGTATTAACAAAAAAACAACTTAATAATCCAAAAGGATCAGTTGGGTTAGGTGTTTGTTGTATTCTTTTTGGTTTTATGTTTGGTATAGTTGCCGGAATTTTATTACTAATTACAGATGAAAGTATTAAAGTTGAAGAAGGACCAATCATCAATTCACCCCAACCAAATATTAGTAACTAAACAGATAGTTATTAATTTGTAACAACATAATATCAAACAAACTATAACTTATTAATTATTAAATTATAAGTTTTTTTTTTTTTTTTGCGATAATTCCTTTAATTTTCATCTTGATTAGATGTTATTTTTTAATTTTTGGGTATAATTAACAAAGATTAAAAAATAACGAAGGAGGAAAATAACGATGATTGGAGATTTTTTAGCTAATCGCTTGAAAAAGTCAATTGAAAAGAATTTAAAAAAATCAACTTTAACTGATGAAACAGTGCAAGAAACGTTGCGTGAAATTCGGTTGGCTTTACTAGAAGCCGATGTAAATAATGCTGTAGTTAAAGATTTTATTAAAGCAGTTGAAGCAAAAGCAAAAGGAGAATACATTAATGACGGTTTGAATGCTTCACAAATGATGATTAAAATTGTTCATGAAGAATTAATTAACATTTTTGGTAAAACAGCTTATGAATTAAATCTTTTGGCAAAACCAGCTGTTATTATGATGGTTGGATTACAAGGGAGTGGGAAAACAACCACAACTGGGAAAATTGCTAAATTAATTGAAAAAAAATATCATAAAAAACCGTTATTAGTAGCTTGTGATATTTATCGCCCTGCCGCAATTGATCAGTTAAAAACAATTGGGCAAAATTTAGGAGTTGAAGTTTTTGAACGGGGAACACAAAATCCAGTTTTAACAGCTCAACAAGCTGTTGAATATGCGAAAGAACATAAACATGATGTTGTATTATTAGATACTGCTGGTCGTTTACATATTGATGAAAATTTAATGCAAGAACTAAAAGAGATTAAAAATAATGTTTCACCAAGTGAAATTTTAATTGTTGTTGATGGAATGACTGGGCAAGATATTATTAATGTTGCTAGTGAGTTTAATGACTTATTAAAATTAACAGGAGTAGTAGTAACAAAGTTAGATGGAGATGCTCGTGGGGGAGCAGCTTTATCAATTACGCATTTAACAAAATTACCAATTAGCTTTATTGGGACCGGAGAAGGAATGAGTAACTTACAAATTTTTTATCCCGACCGAATGGCGGACAGAATTTTGGGGATGGGAGATGTCCAAACCTTATTTGAAAAAGCAAAAGATGTGATTGATGAACGGGACATGAAAAAAACCATGAACCGAATGATGATGGGACAATTTGATTTACAAGACTTGTTAAATCAGATGCGCCAAATTTCAAAAATGGGAAAAATGGGGGGATTAATGAAGTTAATTCCTGGAATGCCAAAAGTTAGTGATGAAAAAATTGCTGATGCTGAACGTAAGTTAAAAGTAACCGAGGTCTTATTATCATCAATGACAATCAAGGAGCGTCGTGAACCACGGCTATTAAAACATTTATCACGCAAAAACCGGATTATTAAAGGTTCTGGTCGTAGTGAAAAAGAATATAATGAATTAATTAATCAATTTGAAAAAACAAAAAAACAAGTTGATGAAATTGCTCGTCAAATTAAATCAGGGCGTATGCCAAATATCCCAGGAATGGGTGGCTTAGGCTTTAATTAAACAATAATAAGAACATTTAAGATATCGGATTCATTAGGATATTATAATTAAATGTTCTTTTTTTAAATATTTTATTTTTTTACTTTAATTATTGTCGTAAACAATTTATAATAAGATATGATAATTGAGAAAATTGAAAAGAGGATATTAAATAATGGGATTGAAATATAAGCGCGTTTTATTAAAAATTTCCGGGGAAGCCCTAGGAACAGAAGATAATATTTATGATTCACAAAAAATTCATGATATTGCCAAACAAATTGTTAAATTGCAAGAAGAAGGATTACAAATTGCGATTGTTGTTGGTGGAGGAAATATCTGACGAGGTAATCAAGCGGATACGATTAACATGAATCCAATTAGCGCCGATTATATGGGGATGTTAGCAACAGTAATGAATGCTTTAGCCTTAGAAGCAGTTTTAAAGAATGAAGGAAGTGTGCATGTTGTTGTTACTTCAAAAGTGCAAGTTCCCGAAGTGGCATCACCATATTTATTTAAAAAAGCAAAAGCATGATTAGAAAAAGGAGCAATTGTTATTTTAGCAGGGGGAACAGGTCAACCAAAATTTACAACTGATACAGCCGCTACAATTCGGGCAATTGAACTTGAAGCTGATGTCCTATTAATGGCTAAAAATGGTGTTGATGGAATCTATGATAAAGATCCAAAACAAAATAAAGATGCTGTTCGTTTTGAACAGATTAGTTTAAGGGACTTACAACAAAAAAACTTAAAAGTAATGGACTTAACTGCATCAAGTTTAGCAATGGAAGATAATGTTGATATTGTTGTCTTTGATATTAATGATGCAAATAATATTTATAAAGCTGCCCATGGGGAAGCTCGCGCAACAATCGTAACAGGAGGAGAAAAATAATGGCTGATAAAATTATTGAGCAAACAAAAATTAAAATGGATAAGGTAATTACTGCCTTAGAAAATGAACTAGTTAAAATTCGTACTGGACGTGCTAATCCAAATATGTTATCACATATTGCTGTTGATTATTATGGCACAATGACTCCAATTACGCAAATGGCAAATATTATTGTGCCTGAAGCGCGCCAATTGGTAATTAAACCCTATGATCGTTCAATTATTGCAACTATTGTTGGGGCAATTAATAAATCTGATTTAGGAATATCACCAATGGCGGAAGGAGATTTAATTCGATTAAATATTCCGGCTTTAACTGAAGAACGTCGTAAAATGTTAGTAAAAGAGATGTGAAAAGAAGTTGAAGGTTTTAAAGTGGCGATTCGTAATGAACGTCGTGATGCTAATGATGCCATTAAAAAAGATGGGGCTGGAACAGAAGATGATAAAAAATATTATGAAGGGGAAATTCAAAAATTAACTGATAAATATATTAAGTTAATTGATGAAAAAGCCGTTTCAAAAGAAAAAGAACTAATGGAAGTATAATCTTCCATTTTTCATCTTTTAGGAGGAGAAAAAATGATGAGTGTAAAAGGACCACAACATGTTGCAATTATTTTAGATGGTAATGGCCGATGAGCGACAGCCCAAGGGTTACCACGCACTGATGGCCATGAACAAGGGGCTAAGCAAATTAAAACAATTGCCTTGGCAGCTAGCAAAATGGGAATTAAATATTTAACAATTTATTGTTTTTCAACGGAAAATTGAAATCGTTCAGTTGGTGAAGTTAATTATTTAATGAACATGCCTCAGCGCTTACTACAAAATAAACAAATTAATGATTTTAATAATGAACAAATTCGAATTAATCATATTGGCCGAACAACAAAAATGCCAGCTAAAACGCTTGAAATTTTGCAAGATAGTTTAGCAAAAACAAAAGATAATAAAGGAATGATTTTAACATTTGCCTTTGATTATGGGGCAGTCGAAGAAATGTTATCTGCCATTAATAATATTATTGCTGAAAAAATTCCAGTCGTTGATGAAACAATTTTAGCGAACCATTTATACACAAAGGATTTACCGCTTGTTGATTTATTGATTCGACCAGGGGGAGAAAAACGGTTAAGTAATTTCTTATTATTTCAGAGTAGATATGCTGAATTATATTTCTCAGATAAATATTGACCAGAATTTGATGAAAAATGTTTACTAGCGGCAATTATGGATTATAATAATAGAAATAGAAGATTTGGGGGAATCACAGATAATGAGTAATGCAAACGTAAATGTACAAAATTCAACATCACCAAATACGGAAAATGTTGGAAAAGTTGCTAAGACAAAGTACAACGAAAAAGGGATATTTCAAAAAAAATATCAACAACGTTATTTAACTTTTGTTGTTTTAATTGTTTTATTATTTTTCTATCTTTTCACTGGTGCAGTGGCAACCCAATGAGCAGATTTACCAAATATTGCCATTGCTGACTATGTCTTTATTGGTGCTAACATTGTTATTTTGGGGCTTGCTAATTTTGAAATTTTAAAGTTAGTTGGAGGTACAAAATGACCAATTTATGTTCAAATTATTACCTATATTTTAATTATTTTCTTATTTTTATTTCCAGTTGAAAGTGTGGGTAATAGTTTATCACAACTTAACTTTTCTTTTTATACTTTAATTAGCTGAGAATGATTACATAGTTGAGTAATTTTATTAGTTTATCTATTTGTTGTGTTAATCTACTTATGTTTAATTTTTGCGGCAAAAGAAATTTCTTTTGCAAAAATGTTTATTGTTTTTGCTTTTTCATTATATTTAACTTTTGCTCTTAAAGGAATGACCAAATTCATGCTAAATCCAAATTATGGATGAAGTAGTGTTGTTTGATTAGCATTGATTATTATTTTGACAGATACTTTTGCCTTTGTTGGGGGAATTAGTTATGGAAAACATAAATTAGCACCAAGTATTTCACCAAATAAAACATGAGAAGGCTCAGTAACAGGGACAATTGCTGGAGCTGGAGCAGCAATTGCCTATGCTATTTTAATGTTTCAATTTGCTCCCGAACAGAATTGAGTTTTTAACTTTTTTTCAAATGATGATGCCCAAAATACAATGCGTTATGTAATTTATGTCTTATTAGGAATTATTTTATCAATCGTTTCACAAATTGGGGATTTATCATTTTCATGAATTAAACGCCGTTATGGGATTAAAGACTTTAGTAATTTATTACCTGGCCATGGTGGGGTTCTTGATCGTCTTGACTCATTTTCATTGGTCTTCTTTGTAATGTTTATTATTTCATCAATTGTTATGGCTTAACAAATGCAAGAATTAATTTTATTAGGAGCTAGTGGTAATATTGGTGAACAAACTTTAAGATTACTACGAGAAAATCCAGGGTCTTTTAAGTTAATGGCGGTTGGTGTTGGTCAAAACCTTGAGGCGTTAAAAAAAATTCTTATTGAATTTTCAAGTATTGAATTTGTCATTATTCAACGGGAAGAAGAAGTTAGAACTTTAGCAACGCAGTTTCCTGAAATTACTTTTTTAACAGGGCAAGAGGGTTATCGCAAACTTTTTGACCATTTTCCTAATGCCTATGTGATTAATGCGATTAGTGGTTTTGCCGGATTATTTCCAACTTTAGCGGCTTTGGCAACAAAAAACCGCGTTTTATTATTGGCAAATAAGGAATCTTTAGTGATGGCGGGCCATCAGATTAATAATTTATTAGCCGTCAATAATGGAAAATTATATCCAATTGACTCCGAACATTGTGCCATTTTCCAGTGTCTTGATCAAAATAATTCAATTAAACAAATTATTTTAACAGCATCTGGAGGAATGTTTGCCAATTTATCATTAGAACAATTAGAACAAATTGATGACCAACAAGCTTTTCAACATCCAAATTGAAAAATGGGGACAAAAATTACGATTGATTCTTCAACAATGATCAATAAAGCTTTTGAAGTAGTGGAAGCTTATCATTTATTTAAAACTGATCAAATTGTTACTGTTATTCATCCTGAATCAATCTTGCATTCGGCTGTCCAGTATAATGACAATACAATTATTGGACAAATGTCTGTTCCTTCAATGCTCCAAATACTGAGTTATTTTCTTTTTTATCCAGTTCGGCAAAGTAATGCGCTATTCGAACCACTTAATTTTGATAATTTACTAACCCTGTCTTTTCAAAAAGCCGATCAGCAAAGATGAAAAGCGTTACAATTAGCGCAAGAATGCTTAACTGAAAATAATTCAAAAGCGGTTGCAATGGTTAGTGCCAATGAAACGTTACGCGAATTATTTATTAAAAAAGAATTACGTTTTTATCAAATTGTTAATTATGTTGAGTATTTTATGGCGCAAACTCCAAGGAAAAAACTTACTAATTATGAACAAATTAAAGAATTAAATGATAAGATTAGAACAATGATAGAAGCCTATTTTAAAAATAAGGCCCCGGGAAGTAATTAGCAAAGGAGTTAAAAAATGTCAGTTGGAATGATAATTTTAGGATTTGTAATTGGAATTATTATTTTATTAATTTTAGTTACAATTCACGAATTTGCCCATTTTATTATTGCAAAATTAGCTGGGGCCTATGTTTATGAATTTGCGATTGGCTTTGGGCCAAAATTATTTAGCTGAGGAAAGAAGGAAACAAAGTATTCTCTTCGGTTAATTCCTTTTGGAGGATATGTATATATCGCAAGTGAATTAGCAGACCCACCAAAGGGGCGTGAAGATGAAGTTATTCCTGAACATCGAAAAATGGAGAATATTAAGCGCTGAAAAAAAATGCTTTTTATTGTTGCGGGAGCAATAATGAATTTTTTTATTGCTGTTTTTATTTTTACAATTTTATTTGCCTCGTTAGGTCATAAACCAAATGATATGACATACTGAGGAGCAACTTATTCACCACAAGGCGTAGCTTATCAAGCTTTTCAAGGAACACCAAACATAACAGAAGTTAATCAAGAAATTGTTATTTTGGATTATTGATTAGGAACCGATAAAACGCAGATTGAACAAGCAGCGCTAGACTATAACAATTGCCTTGCGCAAGGCAATGATAATTGTGTTGATTCTCCAGGGGTAACGGTTAGTCACTTAAGCAAAAATAATCAAATTCCCGATTATACAACAACAGTCTATAATTTTATTGATGTTTTAAAAAAACAATATGATAAAAATCCAGAGCATAATGATGCAATTGTTTTTCGGATTCGAACGGTTAATGCTCATCAACAATTTAGTGGACCTTTATTAGAACCAACAATTACTTCAGCTGTTGCGTTTGATCAAACCAAAGGAGTATATACTGTTGGGATTGCTGCCCCAAACCGGATTTTTACCTCAACATGACAAGGGTACAGTTATGGTTGAAAAGAAACTTTTACCCAGTCTGTTTCGATTTTAAAATCGTTTGGATTATTATTTACCGGTCAATGAGGGCAACTATCTGGCCCTGTTGGGATTGCTAAAACAATGTCATCAATCTTAGACAATGGAGCGGTGCCATTCTTCTTATATGTGGCAATGTTATCAGCTAATTTATTTGTTTTAAACTTAATTCCAATTCCACCATTAGATGGTTATAAATTTTTGGAAACAGCAGTTGAAGGAACTATTATTAGTGGGAAAAAAATTAATGGGCGTTATAAAATGTGATATTATCGTAAAGATGAAGTAAAATTAGCCCAAGCAAAAATAAAATATGAGGAAATTAATCCAAATTGACATTTACCAAATAAGACCAAACTAATTATTAATATTACTGGTGCTGTTTTATTTATTTTATTATTTATTGGAATTACGATTAAAGATATCTTTTTTTAAAATACCAGGAGGACTAGCAAGATGGATCAACAATTAGAACGATTATTTTTAGCCAATAATTTAAAGTTTGATGAGCAATATTTTATTGGTGCTAAAATTATTAAAAGTGAATATAGTACGACTGATAAAGTCTTTAAAGTAGTCATTGTCATCAATGATTTTTTACCCGTTGATTTATTGCTAACTTTAGAAACAACGTTACTTAATAATCCCCAAATGCCAACCAAAGTTGGTTTTGAAGTTCTTAAAAGAAATTATCAATTAGCAGATATTTTTCATTATCTTGAGTATATTCGGGTTAATAAATCAGAAGTTAAGCAAAGTTTTTTTGGAAAATTATCAAATGATCGTTTTACTTTAGTTGGACAAGAATTAATAATTGCGGTTTACTCAGATAGTGAAAAAAAATTAGTAACAGAACATAGTATTTATTATCAAAAACAACTTCGTCGCTATGGTTTTGCAGATTTAACTTTAGTTATTAATCAAATTGAAACAGTTAATAATATTTTAGAGCTTAATGAACAGGAATTACGAAAATATCAATCCTCAGCGTTAGCGTATGATGAAAAACAACAAGATAATATACCTCCAGCATTGGTCAAACCAAAGGTAGGGGGATATACAAAAACTAATCCACTTTCACCAACCTATAAAAAGATTGTTGAAATTGACCAAGATACTCCGAATATCACAATTCATGGTCAAGTTTTTAATAAAGCACGAGTACAAACTGCCGCAAAAAAATATATTTATACAATTCAAATTACTGATAAAACTGATTCAATTGGGGTCAAGTTCTTTTCCCGTAATGAACAACCAGATATGGCGATTGAAGAGTTAAAAAATGGCGATTGAATTAGTGTTTTTGGCGATATCCGCTATGATACTTATGCTAATGAACAAATGTTTTTTGCAAAAAAAATTACTAAATTAGAGGAAAAAAATGAAGAACGTCAAGATACGGCTCTGAAAAAAAGAGTTGAATTACATTTACATACTAAAATGAGTATAATGGATGGGTTAATTGAAATCCCTAGTTTATTTAAAACACTAAACACTTGAGAGCATTGTGCGGTTGCTATTACTGACCATATTAATGTTCAAGCCTTTCCTGAAGTTTATAATACAAGTTTAAAATATCCCAATTTAAAGGTAATTTATGGCGTTGAAGCTGATATTTTAGAAAACAAAGTTTGATATGTTAAAAATCCTCATCACCATAATTTAAAAACGGCAAAATATGTTATTTTTGACTTGGAAACAACCGGTTTAAGTAGTGAGTATGATGAAATTATTGAATTTGGTGCTGTCATTTATGATAGTAATACTGGTGAAAAAAAAGTTGTTAATCATTTATTTAAGCCAACAACACCTGTTTCTTCTTTTACAACAGAATTAACTGGAATTACAAATGATCTTTTAGTTGATAAACCTAGTTTTATTGATAGCATTGATGATCTTTTAGCTTATTTTAAAGATGCAATCTTAATTGCTCATAATGCCGAATTTGATATGGGATTTATTCAATCATGATTACAAAAAGTCAACCGTCCAATAATTGATAATACCGTAATTGATACTTTACAATTAGCTCGGATATTAGAACCAAATTTAAAAAATTATCGCTTGGGAACAATTGCTCGTTGTTATAATGTTATTTATAATGAGGAAGTTGCCCACCGGGGGGATTATGATGCTAATGTTTTATCAGAAATTTATGAATACCAACTTCGAAAATTAACATCTGATTATAATATTACCTTTGATGATGAAATTGATCAGATTCATCAACCTTTAATTTATAATAAATTGCGACCAAAACATGTTACGATTTTAGCCAAAAATCAACAAGGTTTAAAAGACTTGTTTACCTTAGTAACTGAGGCGCATACGAAATATTTTTATGGCTCACCAAAATTATTAAAAGACTGCCTTATCCCAGTACGAGCTAATTTATTAATTGGCTCAGCATGTGTTAACGGGGAAATTTTTGAGTTAGCCCGTAACAAATCAAAAGAAGAATTGCGAGCAACAATCGCTTTTTATGATTATATTGAAGTTCAACCTTTGAGTGTTTATAAACATTTACTTCAAATGGGTGATCTAACCCAAGAACGATTAGAAATAATTGTTAAAGACATTATTAGCATTGCGAAAGAATTGAATAAGATTGTCGTGGCAACTGGGGATGCTCACTATTTAAATCCCGAAGATAAAATTTTCCGTGAAGTGTATATTCACGCCAAGGGGATTGGGGGAAAAGCCCATCCGTTATATGATTATAAACAACGCGTAAAAGATTATCCAGAACAATTTTTCCGAACAACTGATGAAATGCTAAATGAATTTCAATTTTTACAAGATGAAAAATTGGCGTATGAATTAGTTGTTACTAATTCAAATTTAATTGCTGAGCAAGTTGAAAAAGTTCAGGTTATTAAAGATAAACTATATACTCCAAAAATTGAAGGTAGTGATGAGTTATTACGAACATTATGTTATAAAAATGCTCATCAAATTTATGGGGAACAATTGCCTCCAATTGTTGCTGAACGGTTAGAACGCGAATTATCAGCAATTATTAAACATGGTTTTGCTGTTATTTATTGAATTGCGCATAAATTAGTTGATAAATCACTCCAAGATGGTTATTTAGTTGGATCACGGGGAAGTGTGGGAAGTAGTTTTGTTGCAACAATGAGTAATATTACCGAAGTTAATCCACTTCAACCCCATTATTTGTGTAAAGAATGTTGTTATAGTGAATTTATTACTGATGGTAGTGTTCGGTGTGGTTATGATTTACCAAATAAACCTTGTCCAAAATGTCAGCAGCAATTATTTGGGGAAGGTCATGATATTCCGTTTGAAACTTTCCTAGGATTTGAAGCTGATAAAGTTCCAGATATAGATTTAAATTTTTCGGGGGAATACCAACCAATTGCCCATGATTTTACCAAAGAAATGTTTGGTGAAAAAAGTGTTTATCGTGCCGGAACGATTTCAACTGTGGCTGAAAAATCAGCTTATGGTTATGTTAAAAGTTATTTTGAATTAAAAAATGCTTTACATTTAAAACGCAAAGCGGAAATTGAGCGAATTGCCAAAGGGTGCGAAGGTGTTAAACGAACAACTGGTCAACATCCGGGTGGGATTGTTGTAATTCCAAATGATTTTATTGTTGAAGAATTTACCCCGGTTAATTTTCCCGCTGATGATGTTACTTCAACGTGATTAACTACCCATTTTGATTTTCATGCGATTCATGATAATGTTTTAAAATTGGATATTTTAGGTCATGTTGATCCAACCGCGTTAAGAATGTTGCAAGATTTAACTGGTGTTGATCCAAAAACAATTCCAACAAATGATTTAACCGTTTTGAGTCTGTTTTGTAATTTAGATAGTTTAAAAATAACCCCTGATGATTTAAATGGTGAAAAAACAGGGGCAATTGGAATCCCTGAATTTGGGACAACTTTTGTTCGAAAAATGTTATTAGATACAAAACCACAATCATTTGCTGACTTAGTTCAAATTTCGGGGTTATCACATGGAACAGATGTTTGATTAGGCAATGCCCAAGAGTTAATTCGAAACCAAGGAGTTAAAATTTCGGAAGTAATTGGTTGTCGTGATGACATTATGGTTAATTTAATTTATAAAGGGTTACCAGCAAAAACAGCTTTTAAAATTATGGAAGATGTCCGAAAAGGAAAGGGGTTACTACCAGAATATCAAGCGTTAATGTTAGAACATAATGTTGAACAATGATATATTGATTCATGTAATAAAATTAAATACATGTTTCCAAAAGCCCATGCAACAGCTTATGTTTTAATGGCTTGACGGGTAGCCTGATTTAAAATCAACTATCCAACGGAATACTATGCGACATATTTTTCAACGCGAACTGATGTTTTTGATATTAAAACCATTTTAAAAGGACCAGAAACAATTAAACAGGTTGTTCAGGATATTCAACAACGAATGGATATCAAAGATTTTAATTTTCAAAATAAACCATCGCAAAAAGAAAAGGATTTAATTCCGGTCTATGAAGTAGCCTTGGAAATGTATGGGCGGGGTATTAAAATGTTAAATATTAGTTTAGAAGATAGTGATAATAAAAATTTTAAAATTGTAAAAGATGAGAATAATAATAAAATGATTTTACCTCCATTTTCAGCAATTGATGGTTTAGGTGAAGCGGTCGGGGAAAGCATTATCAGAGCGCGTTTAGAAAAACCTTTTATTTCAATTTCGGATTTACAAAAACGAACAAATATTACCAAGGCTCATATGCAATCTTTTGAGGATTTAGGAACCTTAAATCATTTATCATTAGATGACCAAATTTCGTTTAACTTTTAAAGAAAGGACTAATCTTTCGTACTTTGCTTTATAATTAGAGTAGTAATAATAATCAGAAAAGGAGACATAATTATGGAAACTAAATCAGGATTTGTGGCAATTGTTGGGCGACCAAATGTTGGTAAATCAACACTGTTAAATAGTCTATTGGCTCAAAAAGTTGCGATTGTTTCGCCGAAAGCTCAAACAACCCGTAATCGTATTCAAGGAATTTATAATGATAAGGAAGCCCAAATTGTTTTTATGGATACCCCTGGGATTCATAGTGCCCATCATGCGATGGGGAAATTTATGAACAAAGTGGCATTATCATCAACAAAAGCCGCCGAAGTAATTTTGTTTTTAGTTCCCGCCAATGAATATATTGGTCAAAATGATCATTTTATTTTAAATGCCTTAAAAGAGCGTAATGTTCCGGTAATTTTGGTAATTACCAAAATTGACTTAGTAACAAATGACCAGTTATTAGAAAAAATTGCTGCTTGAAAAGGACTTTATCAGTTTAGTGAAATTATTCCAATTTCAGCTTTAAAAAATAATAATACTGACCGCTTATTAACTATTTTAAAAAGTCATTTAGAAGTCGGACCAAAATATTATCCTGATGAAATGATTAGTGATCAACCAGAATTATTTTTAATTCGTGAAATTATTCGTGAGAAGATTCTTTTTTTAACCGAAGAAGAAGTACCCCATAGTGTCGCTATTTTAATTGATAAATTAGAAGAAAAGCCAAACTTATTAAAAATTATTGCCTCAATTTGTGTTGAACGGGATTCACAGAAAAAGATTATTATTGGTAAGGGAGGGCAATTAATTAAAAAGATTGGAACTCAGGCTCGTGAAGAGTTAGAACAAATTTTAAATACAAAAATATATTTAGAATTATTTGTTAAAGTAGTTAATAAATGACGCGATAAACCATCAATGATTGCCCGTTTAGGATATAACAAAGAGAGTTACTAACAATGGCTAATAATTTACAGGGACTTATTATTAGTAAAATTAATTATAACGATTATGACCAAATTATTACGATTTTTTCGCGCGAAGAAGGAAAACTAAGTTTTTATGCTCCCGGGGTTCGTAAAGCAATCTCAAAAAACCAGTTTTCATTACAGCTATTTGCAACTAGTGAATTTGAACTTTTTTTGTCTTATCACAAAAATAAAGTCAGTAAATTAAAAACAGGTGTTTTAATTAAAGACCGTAATTTATTAGCAAAAGATTATGAGGATTATTTAGTTGCAACATTAATGGTTGAAGTACTTGACCAAGCAATTGAAGAGCGAACTGCTGATGATGAACTTTATAATTTAATTACAACTAGTTTAGACTGTTTGCTAAACAATAGTGATAATTTAATTATTGTAATTTTCTACTTATTTAAAATGCTTAAATGGTATGGTTTACGTTGAGATTTTGGCAAATGTCAACGCTGTTACAAAAAAGAAGGAATTAAAACAATTTCTTTTATTGATCAAGGTTTGATTTGTAGAGGTTGTATAACTGAAAAAGACTATCTTTTTTCAATTGGATTAATAAAAGAAATTATTTTATGGCAAGACGAACAATTTACAATCGCAACTTTGGCTAGTAAAACATTTGTGACAAATCAAGAATTAATGCTATTATTTAGGATGCTATGTGAGTATTATTTAAATGTTGTTGGTATTTTTTCATATAGTATTAAAGAAATAGCTGAGAAATCAATTTATTTTAAATAACAGCCCATAACATAGTATAATAAATCAGAAGGAATAGAATGGAGTTATTTTTAAATGAAATATTCGTTAGAAGAAGTTGTTAATCATCTTAAAACGCAAGGGTTTGTTTTTCCAGGAAGTGAGATTTATGGTGGTTTAGCTAATGCCTGGGATTTTGGTCCTTTAGGAATTGAAATTGTTCGCAAATTGAAAAATCTATGATGACAGTTTTTTGTCACAAAATCAAAATATAATGTTGGTTTGGATAGCGCGATTTTAATGAATAATAATGTCTGAAAAGCATCAGGGCATCTTGGGAATTTTTCTGATCCATTATTAGATTGTAAAAAATGTCAAGCTAGAATGCGTGCTGATAAGTTAATTGAGGAAAAATATCCTGACATTAATTGTGGGGGTTGAGATAATAAACAATTAACTGATTTTATTAATACAGAACAACTTGCATGTCCACACTGTGGAGCCCATGATTTTACTGATATTCGCCAATTTCAATTAATGTTTCAAACAAACCAAGGGGTCTTACAAGATGAAAAATCAGTTGTTTATTTACGACCAGAAACAGCGCAAGGGATTTTTGTTAATTTTAAAAATATTCAACGTTCATTACGAAAGAAATTGCCATTTGGTGTTGGCCAAATTGGAAAGTCTTTTCGGAATGAAATTACCCCTGGAAACTTTATTTTTCGTACACGCGAATTTGAACAAATGGAATTAGAATTTTTCTATGATCCCGCTGATCAAACTGACTGATTTACTTACTGAGTTCAGCAAGTTACAATTTTTTTAACAAAATTAGGTTTAAAATCTGAAAATTATGTTTTACGTGAACATGATCAAAAAGAATTGGCTCATTATGCAAAACGAACAATTGATATTGAATACAAATTTTCGTTTGGACAAGGGGAATTATGAGGAATTGCTGATCGTGGGGATTTTGATTTAAAAAGTCATAATGACTATAGTCATCAGAATTTAAGTTATCTAAATCCAGAAACTAACGAAAAAATTATTCCCCATGTTATTGAACCTTCGGTTGGGGTTGGGCGTTTATTGTTAGCATTATTAGCTGATAGCTATGAAGTTGAAAAAATTGGGGAAAATGATAGTCGTGTAGTTTTAAAATTATCACCATTATTATCTCCATATCAAATTGCCATTATTCCGTTAAGTAAACAATTGAATGAACAAGCATATCACTTGTATGAAACATTATTAACTGATTTTGATTGTACGTATGATGAAACAGGTAATATTGGTAAACGTTATCGTCGCCAAGATGCAATTGGAACCCCATATTGTATTACCTATGATTTTGATAGTTTAACTGACAATGCAGTTACAGTTCGCGATCGTGATACAATGAAACAGATCCGCATTGCAATTAGTGAATTGCCAGCTTATTTAAAACAACATTTAAAATAACCAAAAAGAGGTGAGAACGTAATGGCCTTAATTAGTAATGAAAAAATTGAATCAATTCGTTCAAAAGTAAATATTGTCGAAATTTTATCGGAGTATTTACAGTTAGAAAAGCGTGGACGAAATTTTTGGGCGGTTTGTCCATTCCACCAAGATTCCCATCCATCAATGAGTATTTCACCGGAGAAACAAATTTATCGGTGCTTTGCTTGTTCGGCCGGGGGGAATGTTTTTACTTTTCTCCAAGAATATAAAAATATTTCTTTTATTGAAGCTTTAAAAATCGTCGCGGAAAAAGCGAATGTTTCATTAACCGAACTTCAAAATTATCAAGAAGTTTCTCGTTATAGTGAGGAAGATAAAAAGATTTTTGCCATTAATGAATTGACAAAAACCTTTTTTATGAATAATTTACAAACTAAAAAGGGTTTACCTGCTAAGCAATATTTAGAAGAGCGAGATATTAGCAATGAGGATATTTTGGCTTTTGACTTAGGTTATGCGGATAGTAACAGTCAAAGTCTATATAATTTTTTACTGAAAAAAGGTTTTACCATTAATGAAATTGAACAGGCTGGGTTAGTAAATATTAATGGGAAAGGACAAATCTATGATTATTTTAATGATCGTGTAATGTTCCCAATCCATGATGATGAAAATAATATTATTGGTTTTTCTGGCCGTTTAGTTCAAGAAAAAACTAATTTGCCAAAATATTTAAATACCTTAGAAACAAAAGTTTTTAAAAAAGAACAAGTAATGTATAACTTTTATCGGGCAAAACCATTTATTAAAAAAAGTGGTAATTTAATTTTGCTTGAAGGATATATGGATATTATTAGTTTAAACCGGATGGGGATTAAAAATACTGTTGCATTAATGGGGACTAATTTAAGTGATTATCATATTACAACAATCAAAAAAGTAACGCCAGAGTGTATTATTTTTTTAGATGGAGATTTACCGGGGGTTAAAGCTAGTTTAAAGGCTGCTGCGAAATTATTGGTTAATAATTTTAAAGTGAAAGTTGTTTATAATGAAACTGGTAAAGATCCTGATGAATTGGTTAAAGCTGGGGAAGAAGAATTTATTAAAAAGATTATTGTGGGGGCAAATTATCCAGTTAATTTTGCTATTAATTATTTTATGGATAAATATAATTTGGAAGATGCGAACGAACTTGCGGAATTTTTAACAATTGTTGGAAACTTAGTTAAAGTAATTCCCGATCCAATTGAAAAGGAACTATCAATTAATAATTTAGCAAAAGTAACAAAACTATCCCCAACAGCAATTGCAACAAAAATTGAGCATTTAAAGGGTAATTTGAAACCAGTTAGTACAAAGGGACCAGTTAAACCACCAGGGTTGGTGACAAAAGCTCCCGAACCAACTGGGGCTTCGAATTATTTTATTCCCGATGAGCCTTCAACCGTTGAACCAATTAACCCATCTGCTATAAATGAAATTATCTTGACTTGAAAACCTTATCGGATTAAGAACTTAAAACGTTATACATTAGCGGAAGAAAAAATGATTCTCCAATTATTATTTTCCCGTCAAGCAATGAATTTTTATCAGTTGAAAATTGGGGCATTAAATAATAATAACTATCGTTTAATTGCAAATGATATAATTGATTATTATCATAGACATTTATCAGCAGAAAGTGTTAATATTAATATGTTGTGTGATGAGATTAATGACGGGCAGCTAAATGCAATTTTAATGACAATTCTTAATAAATCAACACTGAAAACTAAATATAATAAAAAAGAATTAGAAGACTATGCAATTCTAATTAATGATTATGCAAATGAAAAAGAAATTGAAATATTACGGAAAAAAATGACAGAAGCAACTACACTTGAAGAAAAACAAGTGATTTCCAATGAGGTTGATATGATGAATCAGCGCTTAAAATTTAAGAAGGGGTAGATAAAATGGAATTAACAAAAAAAGAAGTTAAGGATATGCAAACATTTGACGAGTTCAAGGAATATGTTAGTAAATATCTGGAAGAAAATAATAATGAAATTGAACAAGAAAAATTATTAAGTTTAATTAATGATCATTTTGAAATTGATGATAACGATGTTGATGAATATTTTGAGGAGTTATTAAGTAACGGGGTTGATTTTAGTGATGTGACAGGTATTGATGAAGTTGAAGAAGAACCAGAAAAACCAGTAAAAAAAGCGGCTGAAGAAAAAATTAAATATAAAGTTGGGGGAATTTCAAACGAAACTAAAATTCAAGATATTATTAAAGCTTATTTTAATGTTTTAGGAACAAGTAAAATTTTAACGCGTGAAGAAGAAATTAAATATGCTAAAATGCTTGAATCAAAAGATGAAGAAGAACGAAAATATGGCCGTGATAAATTAATTACTTCAAACTTAAAGTTAGTTGTTTCTGTGGCGAGAAAACATTTAAATCGGGGATTAGATTTTTCTGATTTAATTGAAGAAGGAAATATTGGTCTAATGAAAGCAGTTGATAAATTTGATTATAAGCGTGGGTTTAAGTTTTCAACCTATGCAACGTGATGGATTCGTCAGGCAATTACGCGAGCAATTGCTGATCAAGCCCGAACAATTAGAATTCCTGTTCATATGGTTGAGACAATTAATAAATTAACAAGAATTGAACGTCAGTTAACCCAAGAATTAGGTCGTGAACCAACTTTTGATGAAATTGCCGAAAGAATGGGGCAAGGAATGACGGGTGAAAAAGTCCGCGAAATTAAAAGATTATCAATTGAACCAGTATCATTAGAAAAACCAATTGGGGATGAAGATGATACTCATTTTGGAGATTTTGTTGATGACAAAGATATTTTTACCCCTGATGAATATGCGGAAAAAGAATCATTACGCGAAGTAATTGACGAAGTTTTCCACGAAATTTTATCAGCACGGGAAGAAAAAGTAATTCGTATGCGTTTTGGGATTTTACCAACAAAATTACGAACAGTTTTACGGTTAGCAAAAGAATGTGAAGATGAAACTTTCCCTGAGTTAGTTCAGACAATCAAAACCCTTGATATTCATTATGACACACCAATTGAAAAAGTTCAAAGTCGCAAAAATAAATTAATAGATAAGCACTTATCAAAATATGATTCACCAAAAACTTTGGAAGAAGTCGGAAGGGAATTTAAAGTTACAAGAGAACGAATTCGGCAAATTGAAGCTAAAACAATTCGTAAATTTAAACCAAACCAAGCAACATCAAAAGCAAAAGTATTAAAAGATTTCTTTAAAGGATAAGGTGGGGAGCACAATGACTAAATTATCAGAGCGTTTATTATTAATCGCAAAGCAAGTTAATGATAAAGATATTATTTGTGATATTGGGACAGACCATGGTTTAGTGCCAATTTATTTAGCGAAAGGTAATTTAATCACGAAAGCATATGCTTGTGATATCGCCCCAAAACCACTCCAACAAGCGATTGATAATATTAAAAAATATGACGTTGAAGAAGTTATTACACCTGTTTTAGCTGATGGCTTAAATGGCGTTAAAGGGATTAAAATTGATTCATGTATTATTGCCGGAATGGGAAGTAGTACTATTTTTGATATTTTACAAGAAGATCAAACAACAATTGGACGTTATATTTTTTGTCCAAATGATGACCCATATTTATTGCGCCAATGGGTCAAAGAACAAAAATATTTTATTGAAAAAGAACTATTAATTAAAGAAAATAATTATATTTATGAAATTATTGTTGTTAATAAAGTTGCTGGTCATAAAGTGAAATCACAGAAAGATATTTTTTTTGGTGTTTTATTGCGCAAAGAGAAAAACGCCTTATTCAATGAAAAGTGATTATTAAAAAGTGATTATTATCAAACCTTATTAGGGAGATTACCAGAAAAAAGTCAGCGTTATAAAGAATTAAAAAAGAAATTAAAATTAATTAATAAGATGATTTAAAATGCAGGCGAAAGAAATTTTTAAAATAATTGAAGCTGATTTCCCATTACGATGAGCCGAAAAATGAGATCATTGTGGACGACAATATGGTAAAAAAACAATTGAAGTTGATAAAGTCTTGGTTGCCCTTGATTTAACAACAGAAGTTATTAACGAGGCAATTAAAAAAAAGGTTAATTTAATAATTACTCATCATCCTTTTGTTTTTCAAAAATTAAAAAAAGAACAAAAGGTTGCATATAAAAATAAAATTTTTAAGCTATTAGATGAAAATAATATTACAGTATATGCAACTCATACTAATTTTGATGGTAAAATGAATGAATTAATTTTATCAATCTTGAAGGGAGAAAATATTCGAAACTTTACAAAAGACAATCATATCTTAAAAGTTGCAACAGTTAAAACAACCGCAAACCTAATTAGTGAGACATTAAAAAAGCTTTTTGAAATTAATGTTATACAACATAACCTTAGTGATTTTAATCAGAAAATTAAAACAGTTGCAATTTGTACTGGGGCTGGGGGTAGTTATCTTAATATCTTACCTTCTGAAATTGATTTATTTATTACGGGGGAAGTTAAATGAAATGAGTGAGTAATAGCTAATGAAAAAAACTTAAATGTTATTTGTTTTAATCATTATATGGAAAATTACTACACAAAAATTTTTACTCAGTATTTAGCAGAAAAATTTCCGGCATTAACTGTTGATGCCTACGAAATAAAAAACATTATTAACTATCGATAATAATGTTTTTTTATTGTTCTTCTAAATATTTAATTACTTCTAATTGAATATTACTTGGAGTTGAAGCTCCAGCTGTTACGGCAACAGTGTTAATATTTTTTAATCATTCATCTTTAATATCATTTTTATCATTAATCCGGTAAGAGAGAATATTTTTTCTTTCCCCCATTTCCACTAACTTTAAAGTATTATTACTACGTTTATCACCAACAACAAGTAGTAAATCAATTTGGTCTGAATCTAACGCTAAAACAGCATTTTGCCGTTCAAGAGTAGCATTACATAAATCATTTTTAAATTCAATAATCCGTTCTGGTAGCTGGTTTTTAATATTAAGAACAATATCTTCAATATCAATTTTTGATAAGGTTGTTTGGTTAGTGATGAGGATTTTCTTCGTGTGATCAAGTTGAGGAATAATAGGTTCAATTTCAGTAACGGTTGTTACTAAATGAATTAGGGGGCTAATTGATAAAATGGCATTTGTTTCAGGATGATGAGTTTTTCCAATAAAAATAATTTCATAGTCTTTTTTAGCTAAAAATTCTCGAATTAAATCTTTTGTAGCTGTAACTCATTCACATTCGGTATCTACTATAATAATATTTTTTTGCGCTGCTAAAGTTTTAATCCGTTCATCACTACCATGGGCTGATAGGATAACAACACTATTATTGGGTAAGTTTTTTAATAAATCCAACCGGTTTTGTTTATAATCATTAATTGGAATAATTCCTAGATCAATAATTTCTTTAACAACATGTTGATTATGGACTAAATAGCCGAGCATAAAAATTTCTTTATCATGATATTGTTTAGCAGCATCTTTTGCTCATTTAATTGACTTGACAACTCCTAGACAATAACCGCGGGGAGTAACTTTAATAACATTCATCTTTTTCACCATTTGTTTCTTAATTTTATTTAATCATAGCATATCATAAAAAATAGTGAGATAGTTTAAAGTTTTTTTCAGGGAAAAATTAACCAGTATATAAGTAGTTGGACTAAACAATCAAATATAGCAATTAAATCCAACAAATTGAAATGATGTTAATAAAGTTGATAATGGGCTTATTAATACAAAAATAAAGTCGCTACTATTTTAATTGGAAAATGGGACTATTTTACTTGTTGCTTATACTAATATTGCTAATAAAATTTATGAATTAGATTTAGATGGAAAGATTATTAATACAATATTGATAAGGAGATTGCTTTTATTACAGAGTTTATTTATTTTTCAGAAGATAAATTTATTGCTTTAACAATTAATGATGAAATCTTACATTTAAATGGAGATGGATCTTTTAAGGAGTTAGTCAAGACCGAAGTAAAAGCTTACATTTGTGGTACTAAGTTAAATAATGATAGAATTTAAGTTGCTTCTATTACTGGAGTAATTTGAGAATTAAATGCTAATTAATTTTTTAAAATGATTGCTAAAAAAATTAAGATTAATTAATTTACTATTTTAAAATTTTTAATTAATTTTTAAAATAATTGCTAAAAAAATTATATAATTATATTATATAAATTAATATATAAAGGGGATTTAGGAATGGCAGCTATCAAAGAAAAGCAAAAAATGACAAAAGAAATGTTTGATAAAATTCAAAGAGCAAAATGAATGGAAATTAAAAAAGAAGCAATTGCTAAGGCAACACCAGCAATGTTAATTTCAATTAACCGTAAAACAGGGGTAGTGGAAAATAAAAATTTTAAAGATTATCGTGAAAAAGATGGTTCAGCCGCTTCAGGAATTTTTAGAGCAGAAGATTTAATTGCTGATCGTTTAGGAGTAAAACCAAGTAGTGTTAAAAAAACTAATGCAGCAAAAAAATCAAATACTATTCCAGCGGAAGTAATTACTAAGGCTAAACCAGCCAAAAAAGTAACCACTAAAAAACAAAAAAACTAAGTAATTAGGAAAAAACTTAATTTGTAAAATTAGAGAGAAGGAAAAAAATGAAATCATTTGGTAAATGAGGGATTTCAATTATTTGGATAATTCCAATTATAATTTTTATTTTATGTTTAACCTTTTTAGCACTCCCATATTCGGGATACTATTGAGATAATAATAGTGATTTACCAACTAATATTAATCAAATTCACACTTTTAGTGGTAGTGGTTTTAAATTAATTCAACAATTAGGTTTTCCAACTTTTTTAAAATTAGCAAATACCGGAACTTTTGCTTGAGGATATAATGCAACATTTGTTTTTGATGGTAAAACTTATAATATTTTAGAATGAGCGCAAAGTCATTCAAATGAAGGCGGTGTAATTGACTGATTAGACATGGAATTAACAACAGGATTAAATTTTGCCGCTTTAGTGGGGGGATTATTAACCGGAATTATTATTGCTGTTCCAGTTTTAGTTTTGGTTGCTATTTGAGTAACAATTAAATTGCATCGCGCAATGATTTGTCAACATTCAATTGAATATATTGATGCGAAAAATAGTTTAAAAAAAGCCAATAAAGAAAGCAAAAAAGACATTAAAAAAGCTAAAAAAACCTTTAAAAAAGGAATTATTAATAAAGAAAAACTAATAGATGTTGAAAAATACTGAGCAGAAATAATTATTGAGCGAAATAATATTTTTATCAGGGAAAAAGCTTTTTATGAAGAGCAATATAATGATAAAAAACTTTTATTAAAAACAAAAAAATAAAAAATGAAATTAACCTAATTTCATTTTTTATTTGTTATAATTCTTAATATATCAGAAATTGAGGAAGATAAAATAAATGGGACAATTTAGTAATTTTGGATTAAAAAAATTTTTAAATGATGGATTAATTGATCTAAAATTTTTGGAACCTACTTTAGTTCAAGAACAAGTAATCCCATTATTACAAAAACATCAAAATGTTATTTGTTTAGCTAATACTGGAACTGGAAAAAGTCATTCCTTTATTTTACCAATTTTAAATAATTTGGACTATCAGTTAAATCGGATTCAAAGTGTAATTGTAACTCCAACCCGTGAATTAGCTAAACAAATTTATGATAATATTCGCTTTTTTAAAACATACCAACCAGAATTACAAGTTGGTTGTTTTATTGGTGGGGAAGATATTAAACGTCAAATTGAACAGTTAGGAAAATCTCAACCCCAAATAATTGTTGTAACGCCAACGCGGTTAAAAGATCTTTTTCTTGCTGATGCTTTAAACTTTGGAAAATTATCATCATTTATTATTGATGAATGTGATATGATTTTTGATTTAGGGTTTATTGATGATGTTGATTACATTTTAAGTAAAGTAAATAATAATGTTAAAGTTTCTGTTTTTTCAGCGACAATTGCCGAATCATTAAAACCTTTTTTATTAAAATATTTAAAAAATCCTCATTTTATTGACGTTAATAAGACAACAGTAACTAATCAAAATATTGAACATGTTTTAATTCCAACAAAACATCAAGACCGTGGGAAAGTCTTATTAAAAGTTTTAGCAGCAATTAATCCATATTTATGTTTAATCTTTGTTAATCGTCGTGAAGAAATTCCAGGCTATTTTGATTTACTGCGCGAAAATGGTTATTCAGTTTGTCAATTACATGCGGGGTTAGAACCACGGCTACGAACACAAATGGTGAAGCGGATCAAAAATCTTGAATTTAAATATGTCATTGCAACAGATGTTGCCGCGCGGGGAATTGATTTAGATGGGGTTAGTCATGTTATTTCAATTGATTTACCAAATAATTTAGAATATTATATTCATCGGAGTGGCAGAACTGGGCGGGGCCAATATACTGGCAAAAGTTATGTCTTATATGATACCAAGAACTTAAGTTTCGTAAAACAATTAGAGCAGTGAGGGATTACTTTTGAATATCAAAAATGAAATAGTAACAATGAATTAGTAACTGTTAACCTTGAAGCACCTCGGAAAAAATATCAACCCCAAACAACAACCAATGAAGTTAATAAAATTATTAATCGTTATAAAACAAAAAATAATAACAAAAAAATTAAACCAGGTTATAAGAAAAAACGAAAAGAAGAAATCGATAATTTAACTAAACAAATCCGCCGGGAACATATTAAAAATTCCATTAAAAAAATAAAAAAAGAAAAAGCCAAAGAACGAGGTAAAAAATTATTTGATAAAGAATAGAAAAACAGATACAATCATTTTGAGTGTTAATAAAATTAGCACATAGTAAAACTATTTTTAAACTATTTTATAAAATATTATTAATAATTAAAAAAGAGAGGAAATTAAAATGAATCATTCAGTTTTAAAGAACAAAAATCAAAAAACATCAAAGTTCCAAGAAAAACTTAAGAATGCTTTTTCATTAAAAGTTTTTCGTTATAGTTTAATTAAAATGTTAAAGTCACCGTCAACTTATGTCCTTTTAGCAATTACAATGGTCACAAATGCCAATTTAGTTTTAACCTTTACGGGCTTATCAAGAAGTTACGGCATTAATTTAAATGAGGATATAAACCAACAATTATCATTTTATTTGTGGATTTTCTTTATTTTCTATTTTTCTTTTTCAGCAATGTATATAGGTTTTAAATCGGTTCAAATTATTCGGGACGAATTAGATGATGGAACATTATTGATTATGGCATCATTACCAATTACTCGCTTTAAAATGATTTTTGAAAAATGATTATCATTACAAGTAATTTGCTTAAGTTATGCAATTATTGTATTATTTATTCCACCATTATTTGGATATACTACTGGTGAAGTAGGACAGTTATTAACAAATGCGATATATAAGGCCTTGCCATATATGTTTTTAACAGGAATTATTATCCAATTTTTATTATCAAGTGTTGCTATTTTATTATCGTTAATAATTGGTAGCAAAGGGGTAATTGGAGTTCTTTTTATCCTAGGATTTTTATCATTAATTGGTGCCTTGGGTCCTTTTATTTATAATGCTACAAATACGAGTAATCCAAGTTCAAATTTTTTATTATCTACATCTGATTCTGCAAAAAAGAAAATTTCATTAAATAACACAAATAAAAATGTCTTTAAAAATATGACAGATATTCGAGGTTGAGATATTTGAAACCTTAGCAGTAATGGTTTAACAATTAAATTTCCTAACGATAGTAGACCAAACTTTGCCTTAAAATATGATTTAACCAACATTAATGAGGAAACTGAGGCAATTATTGCTAAAAAACCTAATGTTTCATCGGAAGAATATCGAACATATATTTTAGCTAATGCTAGTGATTATCCTTTAATGAATAATCTTGTTAGCAATCATGAATTAACAATAGATAGTGTTAGTTTACCAAAATACATTGGGGGTCAAAATTTTACAATATTAGAAAATGATAATCTGGGAATCAATTTATTATCTGATTTTTATGAAAATGTTAAAACTAAAAAGCCAGTTACTTTATCATGAAAAAATAATGTTATTGGTGATTTAGGAGTTAAAAATTTTGATACAACTAATATTACAACCCCAGAAAACAAAGAAATTTTACAATTAATTAATGAGTGATATCAAAATGAACTTTTTACTCCAAACTCAAAAAACTATTCAGTTAACAATTTAATTGACTTAGATGATTTATCAAAACAAATTACAAAGGAAAATTTGAATGGTTTATTTTACTTAGTAAAAAATTCTTTAACCCCACCATCATCAAGAGAAATTTATTTTAATGATTTATCACTAAATACAATAAATTATTTTACTAATAATCTATTACAAGAAATCTGAACTCCAATCCTAAGTTTTGGCAAAACCAATAATGATATTGACATTGCTAATAAGGAAATTGATAAAATCAAACAACAAGAATTAAGTTATCGCTTAATGGGATACTTAAACATTTGACAACAATGAATGGTAATGTGAACAGGAAACAAAGGTAATAGTGGCTTTTTATTACCATTAAATAATTTTTTAACTTCAGAATTATACCCAGTAAAATATCAAACTGGTAGTGATAGTTTTACAACTTATTCTATTGGTGCTAATTTTGCTGCTCCAGTTGAAATTGTCAATTTACCAGCAATGATTTCAGTTTATACCATTTTTAGTATTGGTATTGCTGGGTTATCGGTGTGATCAATTACTAGAAAGGATTTTGTTTAATGATGAAAGCGTTATTTAAAAAAAAGGTTAATAATATTAACCCTAATCCAACATTAGCAATTGAAATTAAAAATTTTACCAAAAAATTTAAAAAATTTACAGCAGTTGATAACATTAATATTAGCGTTAAAAAAGGGAAAATTCATGGGTTTATTGGTCCTAATGGTAGTGGTAAAACAACAACAATTAAATCTTTAATTGGAGCTATTATTGCAACAAATGGCGAATTTTATATCAATGGTTTAGTGGCAACTTCTGTTGATGCCAAAAAAGCAATTGGTTATATTCCTGAAAATGCCCGTTTTCCTAAGCATTTAAAATCTTTAGAGTATTTAGCTGAAATGGGATATTTACGGGGAATTCCTTATAAAGAGGCCAAAACAAAGGCCCGCAAAATTTTAGTTAGTCTAAATTTAATTAAGTTTAAATCAAAAAATCCTAATACTTTTTCATCAGGGATGAAAAAGAAAATTTTGTTAGCGCAAGCTTTAATGGCTGATCCGGAAGTTTTGATTTTAGATGAGCCAGCTGCTAATTTAGATCCAACGGCCCGCCAAGAATTATTTAATGATTTAATCAAATTACGTGATCAGGGTAAAACAATCTTAATTTGTTCGCATATTTTATCTGAGCTACAAGATATTGCTGATGAAATTACAATTTTAAATTATGGGAAAATCGTATATTATGGCGAAGTTATTAATGCTTCACATAATTACTTTGAATTCACAGTAATGGAGCCAGAAATGTTAACAAAATTGGGACAAGAAATTAAAAAATTGGGTTATGAAATTATTCATCAATTTGCTGATTCTTATGTTATTAAATTAAATGATACTAAAAATGAAATTAAACGAATTGCTTTTGCCGCTTTTGAACAAAAAATTATTTTAATTGGAATTCAACCATACTTTACTAATATTACAAAAATTTATGATGATGTTGTTTTTTCAAATAATAAGAACTTTGGTCAGGCATCAGCCTTAGTTTCATAATAGAAAATATTTTAAAAAATCTTTAAATAATGATTTTTTCCGATATAATAATGGTTGGGAAGATATAAATCAATTTAAAGATTTTTTTATTGATGGTATAAACCATTTTTCAGTATTTATAAAGCAAATACAATAAGATATTTACAACAAAAAGGAGGAGCAAAGTTGTGACAACAGTTTTAACAAAACGTGAACAAACATTACGTTATGAGAAACCTTGAAAAACCATTTTAATTTTTTGTTTGCCAACCGTTTTTTTAATGATTGTGCAAGGGCTATACAATATTTTAGATAAAAGTTTAGCGCAAGTCTTTGCCGCCCCAGATGCGATTCATAATCAATATTATATTGATATGTATAATGAACTAAAGGGCACATTGGTAAATGAAATTCCTTTAGCTGATATGCGCTCATTTATTAATGTTGCAACACAATATGCTTCACAAACATATAATTTACTGTGAGCATTTAGTGTTATGTTTGGGATGGGTTGTGCAATGAATTTTTCAATTGCTTTTGGGAAACGAGATACCCATAAAATGCAGGAGTTATCAGGAAATGCTTTTGCGGTAACAACTTTATTTTCAATTTTAATTTCCTTTATTATTTTTAGTATTGTTTATCCTGGATGAGGAGCAGTTTTTATTACTTCACAAATGGGATCACACTTTAATCCAATTACGCAAGCATTATGTTGAAACTATACAATACCAATGTTATTAGCAACACCAATGATGTTTTTAAGTTATTACTTTATTTCATTAATTCGTAGTGAAGGTCGGATGAAATGAGTAATGGCAATGGTTGTTAGTTCATTAGCAATTAATGCAGGAGTCGCAATTTTCTTTATGCGCGTTGTTCATTTAGAGATGGCTGGAGCAATGCTAGGAACAGTTTTTTCATGAATTGTGCAAGTAATTTGAGGATTTTTCATTGTCTTTAAAACAAAAGATAGTTATGCAAAATTTACCTGAGCTAATTTAGTTAATATTAAATTAAATAATATTTGGCAATTTATGCGGGCAGGATTCCCAAACTTTATTATTAATGGGGCAATTGTTATTACTTCTTATGTTTCAACAATGTTAGTTGTTCAGTTACCAAATCAAGATTTTAATGATGGAGTTTCGGTGCTACAAGAATTGTATTCATCAATGGTACCGTGAATGACGTTGATTTTATCCGCTGGAATTGGAATGACCCAAGGGTCCCGCACAATTTTAGCTTATAATTTTGGGGCGGAAAAATACCAACGGATTTGACAAATTTTAAAACGGGTGAGCATTATTATTATTGCCTGATTTGTTTTAATGTTAATTGTCATCATTTCATTTGGTCAACAAATGATGGAATTATTTGCCTTTCCCCATGAGTATGCCGTGCAATATCGTTGATGAATTGTTATTAACTTTGCAACATATCCATTTTGTGGGTTTACCTATATTGCATTAACCCTGTTCCAAGGAATTAATCGTTCATTCTTAGCGACCCTTACAAGTAGTTTACGAACAGTGATTGTTATTTTACCATTAATTGGAATTGGTTATGCTGTTAGTGTTAAAACTGGTAATCCAATCTTTTTCTATATTTTTATTGGTTTAACTGATCTTTGTTCGGCCGCCATTATTATTCCAATTTTAGCCTACTTTTGGTTTAAATATCAAACAAAACTGGTTGATAAACCAGATAATTATGAGCATGACCAAATTTCTGAGTCACACCATCTTAAAAAAACAAAGAAAAACTTGGCTAACCCGAAAGAATAGGGGACCAAGTTTTTTTATTGTTCACTAATAACAACTCAACGTTCTTTCGCTGAAAAGTGATAACATTTTTTATGATAATTATTAATACTAAAGTTAGGCAAGTTTGTTAAAGTGGTAATGTACTGGGGATCTTCAATTTTTTCTTGGCAGTTTTCACAAACCAAATCATTGACCATTGCTAGTAAACTATCTTTTTTAACAACTTGTAATTTTTTAAGTTTTCCTTTGCTAATTTTTGTCGCAATTTGTTCAAGGTTACTTTTGCTAGTTTTCGTAACATACTCTGTTAAATAAAGTTTGATTGGCCGAAAGCCCATTTTTCGGTAAAGATTATAACCTTGGGGAGTTGCAATTAAACCAACCAAGTCATAACCATGTGAAACAGCGCGATGTAAGAGATGATTAATCATTTTTTTAGCTAGCCCTTGGTGACGAAAATCAGGGTGGGTAGCAATATCATCAATAA